>NZ_JAGIYX010000004.1:0-520496 GCF_017813315.1 Kitasatospora sp. RG8 | reverse complement strand
TTGCCCACGTGTTACTCACCCGTTCGCCACTGATCCACCCCGAAGGGCTTCACCGTTCGACTTGCATGTGTTAAGCACGCCGCCAGCGTTCGTCCTGAGCCAGGATCAAACTCTCCGTGAATGATTACGGGTAATCCCGTTCACACCCGCGTTGAGCGGCACGGCAACCACCGGAATAGGGCGGCCCCGCGCACTGCGTCCTCGCTGTGTTATTTCAAAAGGAATCTCCAACCCCGGAACAAGTCCGAGGCCGGGGATGTCAACATATCTGGCGTTGACTTTTGGCACGCTGTTGAGTTCTCAAGGAACGGACACTTCCTTCGGACCGCCTTCCAGCGGGCCCTCCGGGCGCTTCGTTCTTTCGTGTTCCCAGCTTATCAGATATTTTCCGCTCCGTTTCCGGCGCTTCGTTCATCCAACTCGCTGATGTCTTCTGCGGCTTGACGCCCCGTCCGACGTTTCAAACTCTAGCCCATCCCCGCTCCGAGAAGCGAATCCGGCCGCAACCCATATAAACGGACACGCCGAATAAGACCCGAGCCGCACCGCCGAAAAAGGCAAAGCACGACCCAGCCCGAACCGGGAAGTGGTGTTTCTAGGGATTGGCCGCTCCGGGACCGTCCGCGCCGATGCGTGTCCGGTGCTCCCTGCCGAGCGACTAGGGAACACTACGCCAACCAACGAGCCGGCGCAAACGGTCCCTCCGGCGCGCGGCACGCACCCGCGGACTCACCGGCGACGTGCGAAAGGCCGCCGGCCGGACCCCGGGGGGAGGGGTCCGGCCGGCGGGCGGGTGGGGCGGGGTTCAGCTGTTGGTGGGGAAGCCGAGGTTGATGCCGCCGTGCGAGGGGTCGAGCCAGCGCTGGGTGACGGCCTTGCCCCGGGTGAAGAACTGCACGCCGTCCGGGCCGTACGCGTGGGTGTCGCCGAACAGGGAGGCCTTCCAGCCGCCGAAGGAGTAGTAGGCGACCGGCACCGGGATCGGCACGTTGATCCCGACCATGCCGACCTCCACCTCGTACTGGAAGCGCCGGGCCGCGCCGCCGTCGTTGGTGAAGATGGCGGTGCCGTTGCCGTACGGGTTGGCGTTGATGAGGGCGACGCCCTCCTCGTACGAGGCGACGCGCACGACGGAGAGCACCGGGCCGAAGATCTCGTCGTTGTAGACGGACATGCCGGGCTTCACGTGGTCGAACAGCGTGGGGCCGAGCCAGAAGCCGTCCGCCGTCGGGGCGCCGTTCTTGTCCTCGGCGGTGATCGCGTGCTTGCGGCCGTCGACGGAGAGCTCCGCGCCGTCCGCGACACCGGACTCCACGTAGGAGGTGACCTTGTCCCGGTGCTGGCCGGTGACCAGCGGACCCATCTCGGAGTCGCCGTTGCAGCCGGGGCCGACCTTCAGCTTGGCCATCCGCTGCTTGATCTTCTCGACCAGCTCGTCGCCGATCGGGTCGACGGCGACCAGCACCGAGACCGCCATGCAACGCTCGCCGGCCGCGCCGAAGCCGGCGTTGATGGCGGCGTCGGCGCTGAGGTCGAGGTCGGCGTCGGGCAGCACCAGCATGTGGTTCTTGGCGCCGCCGAGCGCCTGCACGCGCTTGCCGTAGCGGGTACCGGTCTCGTAGACGTAACGGGCGATCGGGGTGGAGCCGACGAAGCTGACCGACTTGATGTCGGGGTGCTCCAGCAGGCGGTCGACGGCGACCTTGTCACCGTGCACGACGTTGAAGACGCCGTCCGGTAGCCCGGCCTCCTTCCACAGCTCGGCGAGGAAGTTGGCCGCCGACGGGTCCTTCTCGGAGGGCTTCACCACGACGGTGTTCCCGGCCGCGATGGCGATCGGGAAGAACCACATCGGCACCATGGCCGGGAAGTTGAACGGCGAGATGATCGCGACCGGGCCGAGCGGCTGGCGGATCGAGTAGACGTCGACGCCGGTCGAGGCCTGCTCGGTGAAGCCGCCCTTGATGAGCTGCGGGATGCCGCAGGCGTACTCGACGACCTCCAGGCCGCGGGCGATCTCACCGAGCGCGTCGGAGTGCACCTTGCCATGCTCGGAGACGATGATCGCGGCCAGCTCGTCCCGGCGGGCGTTGAGCAGCTCGCGGAAGCTGAAGAGGACCGTGCTGCGCTTGGCCACCGAGGCGTTGCGCCACTCTCCGAAGGCCGACGCCGCGGCGGCCACGGCCTGGTCGACCTCGGCGATCTCCGCGAAGTCGACGTGGCCCGCGACCTGGCCGGTGGCCGGGTCGAAGATGTCACCGCGACGGGGAGCGGTGCCGGCGGTGGCGACCGGCTCGCCGCCGATCCAGTGGATGATGTGCTTGCTCAAGTCCCTCTGCCTCCGAAGTCCCGGGCGGCGTCCTGCCGTAGTCCCTGGTGTGGCGCCGCCCGCGAGTGGGCCGGGCGACGGGATCACGGGGCTACCGCGCTCACCACCCAGTCTGGTGGCCGCCGTGCCCGGCCTCAACGAACAGGCTGACGGGCATCGGGGATTCAGCCTTACAGGTCGTAGGCCGGCTGGGCCGAACGGGCGAGGATCAGCCTTCTTCGGGCTCCGGGGACTCCTCCTCGACGTCCTCCAGGTACGGGTCATGGAGCCCGTCCGGGGCCTCCCGGGTCTCCAGCAGGTCCAGCCGGAGGTCCTGTGCCCAGGCCAGTGCCCACCGCTTCAGCCCGTCGACCTCGCCCCCCGCGACTCCCCTGGCCCGGAACCGTCCGTCGGCCGCCTCGGCCAGTGTCTCCAGCCGGTCGGCGAGAACGGTGGGCTGGAAGTCGGTGTCCAGCGCACCCGCCAGCGCGAGCAGCTCGCCCTCCCGGTACCAGGCGGTCAGCACGTGGACGTCGACCAGGTCGCGGGGAAGGCCGCGGTCGGCGAGCAGCATGGTGGCCAGCGCGGCCGCGTCCTCCAGGGCGACGGCGGTCATCGGCAGCGGCGCCTCCGGTTCGCCGAGGTCCAGGCGGACCGGGCGGTGGCCCAGCGGCTCCTTGCGCAGCTCCACCGTGTGCGTCCGCCCGCCGAGGGCCAGCCGGACGGCGAGCTGCTCCAGGCGCGGCGTGCCCGGGCGTTCGGCCACCCCGCCGCCGGCCGCCCGGTAGGCGGCGGCCAGCTCGGCGGCGGCCTGCGGCAGGTCGGTGCCGCCGCTGGTCACCAGGGTGAGCCCGTCCTGCGGACAGGCCGGCACCCCGTGCGCGCGCAGCGCGTGCCCTCCGGCGAGGGCGAGCCCGAGCCGGTCGCAGACGGGCCGGGCCAGCTCGGCGAGCCGCTGCTGGGCCGGCCCCGGGCGGAGGGACGCGTCGAGGGCGTCCGGGGCGGTGGTCACGCTTCCAGTCTGACCCGGGCGCCCGTCCTGCGCGCCCACGCGCCGCCGGCCCCCACCCGTCCCGAGCGGCCCCGGCCCGACCGGTACGGGACGGGCAAGCCCCGGACCGACCGGTGCGGGCCTTCCCGGAGCCGGCCGCCCGGACCGGGGGCGGAGTCACCAGTCGGTCAGCCGGGCGGCGGCCTCGTGCAGGGCGAGCTCCAGCAGGACCGGGTCGTTGAGCCGACCGGAGCCGTCGGGTGGCACGAGCCAGCGCACGCCCCGGCTGCGCCGTCCGGGGTGCGGGACGACGATCCAGGTGCCGTCGCCCGCGGTTCTCACCCCGGTGCCGACCCAGCGGGCGGCCGTCCCGACCGGGACGAGGAAGCCGACGCTCTCCCCTCCGAAGTCGGTGAGGACCGGCCCGCAGGAACGGGCGTCCAGGATGTCGAGGACGGGACGGCCGAGCCGGCCCGGCACCGACAGGACGTCCCAGCGCCGGCCGGCGGGCAGCAGCATCAGGCCCGGCCCGGTGCGTTCCCACTGTTCCCGGCAGGACTCCGGATCCGGTGCCGCCTCGGCGAGCCAGTGCAGTCCGGTGCTCTCCATGTCCCGTCCCCGTCTCTCGGCGTTGTCGCCGGTCGTGGCGCGACGGGAAACCCGAGACCCGCCGTCACCAACGAGAGGCGGACGGCGGGTCTCTCTTACACCGGTACCGGATCACGTGATCCGAACGGGCTCAGCTGTCGAAGCCCAGCCCCATCCGGTCGAGGGTGCGCAGCCAGAGGTTGCGCCGGCCGCCGGTGCGGTCGGCCCGCTGGAGCGAGCGGGTGGTGATCTCGATGCCGGCCCACCGGACCGGCTCGGGCGGGAACGGCAGCGGCTTGCTGCGCACCATCTCCAGTGAGGTGCGCTCGGTCCGGGCGCCGTCCAGCAGGTCGAGCATCACCTCGGCGCCGAACCGGGTGGCGCCGACGCCGAGCCCGGTGTAGCCGGCCGCGTAGGCGACCCGGCCGCGGTAGGCGGTGTCGAAGAAGGCGCTGAACCGGGTGCAGGTGTCGATCGCGCCGCCCCAGGCGTGGGTGAAGCGCAGCCCCTCCAGCTGCGGGAAGCAGCGGAAGAAGTTGTGTGCCAGGGTGCGGAACGTCTCCGGCCGCTGGTCGTACTCGTTCCGGACGTGCCCGCCGTAGTGGTAGACCGCGTCGTAGCCGCCCCAGAGGATGCGGTTGTCTGCGGAGAGCCGGAAGTAGTGGAACTTGTTGGCGCTGTCGCTGAGCCCCTGGCGGCCCTGCCAGCCGATGGCGGCGAGCTGCTCCGCGCTGAGCGGCTCGGTCATCAGCGCGTAGTCGTAGACCGGGACGACGAACGGGCGGACCCGCTTGACCAGCGACGGGAAGACGTTAGTGCCGAGCGCGACCCGGCGGGCGAAGACCCGCCCGTACGGGGTGCGGACGGCCATGCCGCTGCCGTGCTCGCTCAGGTCGGTGGCCCGGGTGTGCTCGAAGATCCGCACGCCCTGGGCCTCGCAGGCGGCCTTGAGGCCCCAGGCCAGCTTGGCGGGGTGGACCATCGCCACGCCCTCCTTGTCCCAGATCCCGCCGAGGAAGGTCGGCGAGTCGACCTGGGCGCGCAGCTCGTCGCGGTCGAGCACGGTGACGTCGAGGCCGTACTCGGCGACGGCCTCGGCGACCTCGTGCAGCTCTTCGAGCTGGTGGGGCTGGGTGGCGATGTCGATCTCGCCGGTGCGCTCCCACTCGGCGTCGATGCCGTAGCGCTTGAGGGTGTCCTCGATGCCGTCCAGGTTGGCGGCACCGAGGCGTTCCAGCTGCCCGAGTTCGGCGGGCCACCGCTGCAGGCCGTTGCCGAAGCCGTGGGTCAGGCTGGCCGCGCAGAATCCGCCGTTGCGCCCGGACGCGGCCCACCCCGCTTCCTTGCCCTCGACCAGGACGACGTCCAGCGAGGGGTCGCGCTCCTTGGCGATCAGCGCGGTCCAGAGGCCGGAGTAGCCGCCGCCGACGACCAGCAGGTCGCAGTGGACGTCGCCGACGAGGGCGGGCAGTGCCTCCGGCCTGCCCGGGTCCTCCAGCCAGAAGGGGGTGGGCCTGGCGTCACTGAGTGCGCGGGCGGAGTCCATGCATTATCAGCCACTTTCTGCACATTGATGATGGTTGCGGGCCCCTGCCGACGGTATGCCGGCAGGCGGCCCGGGCGGTCAGGCCGTGGCCTTCCGGCGGTTGCCGAGCCACTGGCCGGCGACGGTGAGCGCGACGGCGGCGACGAACATCGCGGTGCCGATGACGTTCACCTGCACCGGGATGCCGCGCTGCGAGGCGCCCCAGACGAACATCGGGAAGGTGACCGTGGTCGGCCCCGAGTTGAACTGGGTGATGATGAAGTCGTCGAAGGAGAGCGCGAAGCTGAGCAGCGCGCCGGCGGCGATGCCGGGGGCGGCGAGCGGCAGGGTGACCCGGAGGAAGGTCTGGACGGGGGTGGCGTAGAGGTCCTGGGCGGCCTGTTCGAGCCTCGGGTCCATGCTCATCACGCGTGCCTTGACCGCCGTCACGACGAAGCTCAGGCAGAACATGATGTGCGCGATCAGGATGGTCGTGAAGCCGAACGGGATGCGCATGTTGAGGAAGAGCGTGCCCAGCGAGGCGGCCATCACCACCTCGGGCATGGCCATCGGCAGGAAGATCATCGCGGTGGTGGCCGATCGGCCGCGGAAGCGGTAGCGGGCCAGCGCGAAGGCGACCATGGTGCCGAGGACGGTGGCGCCGATGGTGGCGAGCACCGCGACCTGGAGGCTCAGCGAGAGCGACTGGCACATGTCGGCGACGCCGCAGGGGTTGGTCCAGGCGTCGGTGGAGAACTCGGACCACTCGTAGTTGAACTTGCCGACCGGCTTGTTGAACGAGAAGGCGAGCACCACCAGGTTGGGCAGCACCAGGTAGGCCAGGGCGAGCAGGCCCGCGAGCACCACCAGGTGGGCGCGGATCCATGTGAACACTCGGGACATCAGACCAGTTCCTCCGTCCCGGCCTTGCGCATGTAGACCGTCACCATGCCCAGGATCAGGGCCATCAGGATGAAGCTCAGCGCGGCCGCCGTGGGGTAGTCGAGCACGTTCAGGAACTGCTTCTGGATGCCGTTGCCGACCATCTGCTCGCTCGGCGAGCCCAGCAGCTGGGCGTTGATGTAGTCGCCGGACGCCGGGATGAAGGTGAGCAGCGTGCCCGCGACGACACCCGGCAGCGAGATCGGGAAGGTCACCTTGCGGAAGGTGGTGAACGGGCGGGCGTAGAGGTCGCCGGCCGCCTCGTGCAGGCGCGGGTCGATCCGCTCCAGCGAGGTGTACAGCGGCAGGATCATGAACGGCAGGAAGTTGTAGGTGAGGCCGCAGACCACGGCGAGCGGCGTGGCGAGCACCCGGTCGCCGGAGGTGAGGCCGATCGCGCTGGTGAGGTCCAGGACGTGCAGCACGTTGAGCGCGCCGACCACGGGGCCGCCGTCCGAGAGGATCGTCTTCCAGGCCAGCGTGCGGATCAGGAAGCTGGTGAAGAAGGGCGCGATCACCAGGATCAGGATGACGTTGCGCCAGCGCTTGCTCGCCTTGAAGGCGATCGTGTACGCGAGCGGGTAGCCGATGGCCAGGCACATCACGGTCGCGGTGGCGGCGTAGCCGAACGAGCGGACGAAGTGCCAGCGGTACTCGACCAGGGCGTCCCAGTAGGTGGCGAAGTGCCAGGTGACGCGGAAGCCGTCCTCCAGCGAGCCGGTCTGCAGCGAGGTGGAGCCCTGGTAGACCATCGGCACGGCGAAGAAGACGACCAGCCAGGCGATGCCGGGCAGCAGCAGCCAGTACGGGGTGAGCTTGCGCTTCGGCCTGGGGGCGGCGTCGGGCAGGGGGCTGCCGTCGGGGGGTATGGCCTGCGGCGGTGCCGCCGGGGTGGTGGTGGTCATGCCGCCTCCTCCCCGGTGCCCGCGTCGATCGCCTGCGCGGCGTCCAGGGCGAAGGAGTGCGCCGGGTTCCAGTGCAGGACGACCGGTGCGCCGGGGACGATCCGGGCGTCGCGCTCCATGTTCTGCTCGAAGACGGTGACCTCCTGGCCCCCGTCGGTGCGCACCAGGTACTGGGTGGAGACGCCGATGAAGCTGGAGTCGGCCACGGTGCCGGTCAGCCGGTTGCGGCCCTCGGCGACCTCGGCGGAGACGTGCTCGATGGTGATCTTCTCCGGGCGGACCCCGAGGTGGACCTTCTTCGTGTCGGTGGCGCAGCGGGCCTTCGGGACGGCGAGCCGGATGCCGCCGCAGGTGAGCAGCAGGTCGTCGCCCTCGCCTCCGGTGACCTCGGCGGGCAGCAGGTTGGACTGGCCGAGGAAGTTGGCCACGAAGGTGGTGGCGGGGTTCTCGTAGAGGTCGGCGGGCGCGCCGAGCTGTTCGACCCGGCCGCCGTTCATCACCGCGATGGTGTCGGCCATGGTCATGGCCTCCTCCTGGTCGTGGGTGACGTGGACGAAGGTGATGCCGACCTCGGTCTGGATCCGCTTGAGCTCCAGCTGCATCTGGCGGCGGAGCTTGAGGTCGAGGGCGCCGAGCGGCTCGTCGAGGAGCAGCACCTGCGGGTGGTTGATCAGTGCCCGGGCGACGGCGACGCGCTGCTGCTGGCCGCCGGAGAGCTGGTGCGGCTTGCGCCGGGCGTACTGGCCGAGCTCGACCAGCTCCAGCATCTCGTCGACCTGCTTCTTGACGTCCTTCTTGCCGCGCCGGCGCAGGCCGAAGGCGACGTTCTCGAAGATGTCGAGGTGCGGGAAGAGCGCGTAGCTCTGGAAGACGGTGTTCACCGGCCGCTTGTACGGGGGCAGGGCGGTCACGTCCTGGCCGCCGATCAGGACGGTGCCGCTGGTGGGCTCCTCCAGTCCGGCGATCATGCGCAGGGTGGTGGTCTTGCCGCAGCCGGAGGCGCCGAGCAGGGCGAAGAAGGAGCCCTGCGGGACGGTCAGGTCGAGCGGCTGGACCGCGGTGAAGGAGCCGTAGGTCTTGCCGATGCCGGTGAGGCGGACGTCGCCGCCGGTGGCCGCGGAGCGCTGCTGCTCTGTCATGGGTGGTGTCTCTCTGGTTCTCTGCCGTCAGTGGGGGTCAGGCGCCGATGAGCTTGGAGAACTTCTCCTCGAAGCCGCTCTCCTCGGTCTCGGTGAGGGTCCGGAAGACGTGCGCCTTGGCCGCCATCTCGGGGGTGGGGACGACCAGCGGGTTGGCCGCGCTGTCCGGGGCGAGGGTGGCCAGCTCCTCCTTCATCCCGGTGACGGCGGAGACGAAGCCGATGCCCGCGACCAGCTGCGCCGCGATCTCCGGCTGATAGTAGAAGTCGATCAGCTTCTCGGCGTTGGTCTTGTGCTGCGCCTTGGCCGGGACCAGCATGTTGTCCGTCGACGTGACGAAGCCCTTCTCGGGTATGACGAACTCGATGTCCGGGTTGTCGGCGCGCAGTTGGATGAGGTCGCCACCCCAGGCGACGCAGGCCGCGATGTCGCCGGAGGAGAGCTCCTGGCCGTAGTCGTTGCCGGTGAAGCGGCGGATCTGCTTGCTGTCCACCGCCTTCTGGAGGCGGGCGATCGCCGCGTCGTAGTCGTCGGCGGTGAACTTCGCCGGGTTCTTGCCCATGTCGAGCAGGGTCATCCCGATGCTGTCGCGCATCTCGGAGAGGAAGGTGACCCGACCCTTGAGGTCCGGGTCGTCCAGCAGCTGCGCGATGCTGGTGACCTCCTTCCCCTTGGTGGCCTTCTTGTTGTAGGCGACCACCGTCTGGATGCCGGCCCACGGGTAGCTGTAGAGCCGGCCCGGGTCCCAGTCGGGGGCGCGGAAGCGGGACTCGACGTTGGTGATGGCGGTGGTGACGTTGGCCGGGTTGAGCTTCTGCGCCCAGCCGAGGCGGATCAGCCGGGCGGCCATCCAGTCGGTGAGCACCACCAGGTCGCGGCCGGTGTCCTGGCCGGCGGCGAGCTGCGGCTTGACCTTGCCGAAGAACTCGACGTTGTCGTTGACGTCCTCGGTGTACTTGACCTTGATCCCGGAGGCGGCGGTGAAGGCCTCCAGCGTGCCGTGCTTCTCCTTGTCCTTCTCGTCGGTGTCGACGTAGAGCGGCCAGTTGGAGAAGTTCACCTCCTTCTCGCTGTCCGAGAGGTCCTTGGCGGCGTTCGCCGTGGAGTCGCCGGTGCCGGCGGTCCTGGCGGCCGGGATGCCGCAGGCGGCCAGGCTTCCCGCGCCGGCGGTGAGGGCGGCGGCGCGCAGCAGGGTACGGCGGCTGAGGGCGGCCCGGCCGCCGGTCAGGCTGCGTTCCCAGGCCTTGCGGACCGGTTCCGACAGGCCGTCGGTGAGCTCGTTGAACGCCATGGAACGGGCCTCCTGGGGAGAGAGGGGGGTGAGGGGGGCCACCCGGGCCGGTTATCTGTCTCCGAAGACGGTGCGGTGCCAGTCCTTGCGGGCGACCGCGGTGGTGTCGAACATGACGTGCTTGACCTGGGTGTACTCGTCCAGCGAGTACTGCGACATGTCCTTGCCGTAGCCGGAGGACTTGTAGCCGCCGTGCGGCATCTCGCTGATGATCGGGATGTGGTCGTTGACCCAGACGCAGCCGGCCGCGATCTCCCGGGTGGCCCGCAGCGAGCGGTGGACGTTGCTCGTCCAGGCCGAGGCGGCCAGGCCGTACGGGGTGTCGTTGGCCAGCCGCAGGCCCTCGTCGTCGCCGTCGAAGGGCAGCACGACCAGGACGGGGCCGAAGATCTCGCCCTGGACGATCTCGCTGTCCTGGGCGGCGCCGGTGACCAGGGTGGGGGCGTAGTAGGCGCCGCGGGTGAGGTCGCTGCCGTCGTGGCCCTTCTCGGGGGAACGGCCGCCGGTGACGACGGTCGCGTAGGAGCGGGCGCGCTCGACGAAGCCGGCCACCCGGTCGCGGTGGGTGTGGGAGACCAGCGGGCCCAGGTCGGTCTGCGGGTTCAGCGGGTCGCCGAGCCGGACCGCGCCGTACAGCTCGGCGACGCCGGCCACGAAGGCGTCGTAGAGCGGCCGCTGCACGTAGGCTCGGGTGGCGGCGGTGCAGTCCTGTCCGCCGTTGATCAGCGAGGCGGCGACCGCTCCGTGCACGGCGGCCTCCAGGTCCGCGTCGTCGAAGACCACGAACGGGGCCTTGCCGCCGAGCTCCAGGTGGGTGCGCTTGACGCTCGCGGTGGCGAGTTCGGCGACGCGCCTGCCGACGGGGGTGGAGCCGGTGAAGGACACCATCGCGACGTCCGGGTGGGAGACCAGGTGCTCGCCCGCGGTGCGCCCGGCACCGGTGACGACGTTGACCACGCCGTCCGGGATGCCGGCCGCAGCGCAGGCCCTGGCGAACATCAGCGAGGTCAGCGGGGTCAGTTCGGCCGGCTTGAGGACGATGGTGTTGCCCGCCGCGATCGCCGGGAGGATCTTCCAGGCGGCCATCTGCAGCGGGTAGTTCCACGGCGAGATCGAGCCGACCACGCCGACCGGCTCGCGCCGCACGTACGAGGTGTGGTCGCCGGAGTACTCGCCGGCCGCCTTGCCCTCCAGGTTGCGGGCGGCCCCGGCGAAGAACGCCGTGTTGTCGATGGTCCCGGGGACGTCGAACTCGGTGGCCAGCTTGACCGGCTTGCCGGTCTGCGCGGTCTCCACCGCGGCGAGGTCGGCGGCGGCGTCGGTGAGGACGGCGGCCAGCCGGGTCAGCGCCTCGGAGCGGGCGCCCGGGGTGGCGCCGGCCCACTCGGGCAGCGCCGCCCGGGCGGCCGCCACCGCGGCGTCGACCTGCCCGGTGGAGGCCAGGGAGATCTGCTCGACCACGCTGCCGTCGGCGGGGTTGACGACCTGGAAGGGCTCGCCGCTCCCCCGGCTCTGCCGGCCCGCGATGTACTGCGCGCCCGCGCCGAAGTCGGTCAGGTCCATCTGGTTCCTCCAAGTGCCCGGTGGTTCGGCGGCCCGCGGTTCGAACGCCGTACGGTCTGCCGATCGGCTGGTCCCCGTCATGCTGCCCGTGCCGGCGGGCGCAGGGCCCGTACCGGCGTCGGTACGACTGGTCGAGTCGCCGCGTCTGCGGTACGGGGGGAATCCGGTCCGGTTGATCACCGGGATGCGCGATCCTGACAGCCCCGCGTTACCCCGACAAGGGATTCCACTGTTGCTTTCCGGTTACGCAACGGATTCCGCCGGGATGTTCGTTTTCCGCCACAGCCGACCCGCTGACCATGCCCGTTGGCGCCCGCGCGTGACAAGGGTCACTCCGACAACCTCAGCGCAAAGGGCCTTACAGGGTGGAAGGGTTCGGGGAGGGCAACAGGTCGTCGCCGCGATGGATGATTTACCTGACACTCTGAACCCTGGAGGCCCCGCGATGCTCCCCACCGTCGCCCGCGTGCTCGACCTGGAGGTGATGCGGCGCGGCCTCCCCCAGGTCGTCGCCGGCGCCGCCCACCTGGAGCGCCCGGTCCGCTGGGTCCACGTCAGCGAACTGCCCGACGTCGCCGGTGTCCTGCAGGGCGGCGAGCTGGTGCTGACCACCGGCATCGCGCTGCCCGAGGACCGCGAGGGCCTGGCCCGCTACGTGCGCGAGCTGGACGAGGTCGGGGTGGCCGGGCTGGTCATCGAGTTCGGCCGGCGCTACTTCGACTCGCTGCCGCGCGCCCTGGTGCACGCCGCCGAGCAGCGCGGACTGCCGCTGATCGCGCTCCGCCGGGAGCTGCGCTTCGTCGCCGTCACCGAGGCCGTGCACGCCCTGGTGGTCAACGCCCAGCTGGAGCAGCTGCGCACGTCGGAGGCGGTCCACCAGGTCTTCAACGAGCTGGTGGTGGAGGGGGCCGAACCGGCCGAGGTGGTCCGCCAGGTGGCCCGGATGGCGGGCGGGCCCGTCGTCCTGGAGAACCTCGCCCACCAGGTCCTGGCGCACGACACCGCCGGACGGCCCGAGACCGAGCTGCTGGAGGACTGGGAGCGCCGATCCCGCGGGGTCCGCCCGGCCGGGCGGACCGGCCACGACCCGCGCAGCGGCTGGCTGGTGACCACCGTCGGCGCCCGCGGCCAGGACTGGGGCCGGCTCGTCCTGGTCCAGGACCCGGGGCCGCTGCCGGAGGGCGGCACGCACCCGCACACCATGCTGCTGGAACGCGGCGCCTCCGCGCTGGCGCTCAACCGGCTGGTGGTCCGCGACCGGGAGAGCCTGGAGCGGCAGACCCACCGCACCCTGCTCTCCGGCATCCTCACCCACGCGCTGACCGTCTCCGAGGTGGCCCTGCGCGCCCAGGCGCTCGGCGTGCCGCTGGAGGGCCGGCGGCTGGTCGGCGTGGTGCTGCGCCAGCGCCGCGGGCCGATCCCGGCCGCCCTGGAGGCCCAGGCCCGCCTGCGCGACTTCACCGAGCTGGCGGCGAGCGCCGTCCGCGTCTGCCGGCTCTCCGCCCTGGTCGGCGCGCTGGACGACGAGGGCGTGGGCGTGCTGATCGCGCTCGGCACCCAGCAGGACGAGCACGCCGCGCTGGACGCCTTCGCGGCGGCGCTGCGCCGGCTGACCGCGGAGGCGCACCGGGACACCGCCCCGGTACCGGCCCCGGTGGTCGCGGTCGGCTCTTCGGTCGGCTCGGTCCGCGACGCCCGGCGCACCCTGCTGGAGGCCACCCAGGTCGCCGACGCCGCCCTGCACGACGCACCCGGCGGGCGGGCCGCCGCCTACTACCGGCTGCCCGACGTCCGGCTGCGCGGCCTGCTGCACCTGCTGCGCGACGACGCCCGGCTGCAGACCTACGTGGAGCGCGAGCTGGGCCCGCTGCTCGCCTACGACGCCGAGCACAACGCCCAGCTGGTGCAGATGCTGCGGATCTACCTGGAGCAGGGCCGGAACAAGTCCGCGGCGGCCGACGCCGCGCACCTGTCCCGGCCGTCCTTCTACGACCGGTTGCACAAGGTCGAGCGGATCCTCGGCGTCGACCTCGACCAGGTGGAGTCCTGTCTCTCCCTGCACGTGGCGCTGCTCGCACTGGACGCCGTGCGCAGGTAGCCGTCAGACCCCGGTGATGCGGCCCCACACCTTGTGCAGGCCCGGCCGCTCGGCCGAGGTGACGTCGCGCATGGTGTGCAGCCGGGCCCGCATCTCCTCGGTCGGGAAGACCAGCGGGTGCTCCGCCAGCTCGGCCTTCTCCTTGTCCCCGCTGGCCGCCAGCACCTCGCGGGCGGCCGGCACCGGGCAGATGTACTGCACGGCGGCGGCCAGTTCGGCGGCCACCTCGGGCTGGTAGTAGTGGTCGATCAGCAGCTCGGCGTTGCGCTTGTGCCCCGCCCGGTTCGGGATGAGCAGGCTCTCCGCCCAGAGCTCCCCGCCCTCCTCCGGCACCACGAAGGCGATGTCCGGGTTCTCGGCGGTGAGCTGGACGGCGTCGCCGGAGTACGCCTGGCAGGCCAGCGCGGCGCCGGAGGCCAGGTCGCTGGTGTAGTCGTTGCCGGTGAACCGGCGGACGTGCCGGGCGTCGACCATCCTCTGCACCAGGTCCATCGCCCGGTGCGCGTCGTCCTCGGTGAAGGCCGCGAGGTCGGCGCCGTGCGCCAGCATCAGCAGGCCGAGCGCCTCGTCCAGCCCGGCGAACAGGGTGACCCGGCCCTTGAGGTCGGGCGCCCAGAGGTCGGCGGTGGACCGGATCTCCCGGCCGAGCTCCTTGCGGTTGTAGGCGATGCCGGTGATCCCGGACTGCCACGGCACGCTGCGCCGCCGCCCGGGGTCGAACGCCGGGTCGGCCAGCTGCGGGTCCAGCTGGGCGGTGACGTTGGGCAGGTTGGCCCGGTCCATGGTCTGCACCCAGCCGAGCGAGACGTACCGCCCGGCCATCCAGTCGCTGACCACCATGAGGTCGCGGCCGGGGTCGGTGCCCTGGGTGAGCACCGGGCCGATCTTGCCGAAGAACTCGTCGTTGTCGTTGATGTCCTCGGTGTAGGTGACCTGGATCCCGGTCCGCTCGGTGAACGCGTCGAGGGTCGGGCGCCCGCCCTCGTCGTCGGTGTCGATGTACTGCGTCCAGTTGGAGAAGGCCAGCCGCTGCTCGCGCTCGGAGCGGTCCGGGGCCGAGCGGCGGTCCTCGGCGACGTACGCGGACGGGATGCCGCAGCCGGTCAGGCTTCCGAGGCCGAGCAGCCCGGCGGTGCCGAGCACGCTGCGGCGGGTCGGCCGGCGCCGGCCGACCGGGCGGCGGGTGAGGGTGGTGCTGGACATGGTGGGGCCTCCGGAGCATGGGACGGCCCCGGGCGCACGGGCGACCCGGGGCCTTCCGTCGGTACGTCAGACAGTGTGTGCGTCGGTGAGCGACAGCACCTCGTCGAGCACCGCGAGCCCGGCCTTGGCCTCCTCCTCGGTGACCGTGCACGCCGGGACGACGTGGAACCGGTTCATGTTGACGAACGGCCAGAGCCCGCGCTGCTTGCAGGCGGCGGCCAGCTCGGCCATCGGCGCGTTGGCGGCGCCGGCCGCGTTGTACGGCACCAGCGGCTCGCGGGTGGTGCGGTCCTTGACCAGGTCCAGCGCCCAGAACACGCCGAGGCCGCGCACCTCGCCGATCGAGGGGTGGCGCTCGGCCAGCTCGCGCAGGCCGGGGCCGAGCACGTTCTCGCCGATGTGCTTCGCGTTCTCGACGATGCCCTCCTCCTCCATCACGTTGATGGTGGCGACGGCCGAGGCGCAGGCCAGCGGGTGGCCGGAGTAGGTGAGCCCGCCGGGGAACGGCCGCTCGGCGAAGGTGGCGGCGATCTCGGCGCTGATCGCCACACCGCCCAGCGGGACGTAGCCCGAGTTGACGCCCTTGGCGAAGGTCATCAGGTCCGGCGTGACGCCCCAGTGGTCGGCGGCGAACCAGGCGCCGGTGCGGCCGAACCCTGCCATCACCTCGTCCAGGATGAAGACGATCCCGTACCGGTCGCAGATCTCGCGCACCCCGGCCAGGTAGCCCTGCGGCGGGACCAGGATGCCGGCGGTGCCGACCACGGTCTCCAGGATGATCGCCGCGACGGTGCCCGGACCCTCGAAGGCGATCACCTCCTCCAGGTGCTTCAGCGCGCGCTCGCACTCCTGCGCCTCGTTCTCGGCGTGGAAGTGGGAGCGGTAGGCGTACGGGCCCCAGAAGTGGACCACGCCGGAGACCCCGGTCTCGCTGGCCCAGCGGCGCGGGTCGCCGGTGAGGGCGATCGCGTTGGCGGTGGCGCCGTGGTAGGAGCGGTAGGCCGACATGACCTTCTGCCGGCCGGTGTGCAGCCGGGCCAGCCGGATCGCGTTCTCGACGGCCTCGGCCCCGCCGTTGGTGAAGAAGATCTTGTCCAGGTCGCCGGGGGTGCGCTCGGCGATCAGCCGGGCCGCCTCGCTGCGGGACTCGACGGCGAAGCCGGGCGCGATCGTGCAGAGCTTCGCGGCCTGCTCCTGGATCGCCGCGACCACCTTCGGGTGCTGGTGCCCGATGTTGGTGTTCACGAGCTGCGAGGAGAAGTCCAGGTAGCGGTTGCCCTCGTAGTCCCAGAAGTAGGAGCCCTCTGCGCCGGCCACCGCGAGGGGGTCGATCAGCGCCTGGGCGGACCACGAGTGGAAGACGTGCGCGCGGTCGGCGGCCTTGACGGCCTGGCCGGCGGCTGAGTCAGCGGTGGGGATGCTCATGCGGCAAGGCTAGGGAGTCCCGCCCGTGAAGTGCAGGTTCATCTTGTCAGGCGGTCACGTGATCGGCCGACAGGGTGACAAGGCACAGGGCCCGGGTCGAAACGACCCGGGCCCGTTGTCAGATCACACGATCATCCGTGCTTCAGATCGCGATGTCAGATCGCGGTCATGACGTGCTTCACGCGGGTGTAGTCCTCGAAGCCGTAGGAGGAGAGGTCCTTGCCGTAGCCGGACTTCTTGAAGCCACCGTGCGGCATCTCGGCGACCAGCGGGATGTGGGTGTTGATCCAGACGCAGCCGAAGTCCAGCCGGCGCGACATCCGCATGGCGCGGGCGTGGTCCTTGGTCCACACCGAGGAGGCCAGCGCGTACTCCACACCGTTGGCGTAGCCGACGGCCTGGTCCTCGTCGGAGAACTTCTGCACGGTGATGACCGGGCCGAAGACCTCGTTCTGGATGATCTCGTCGTCCTGGTTCAGGCCGGAGACGACGGTCGGGGCGTAGAAGTAGCCCTTGTCGCCGACCCGGTGGCCACCGGCCTCGACCTTGGCGTGCTCGGGCAGGCGCTCGATGAAGCCGACGACCTGCTGCAGCTGGTTGGCGTTGTTCAGCGGGCCGTAGAGCACGTCCTCGTCGTCCACGCCACCGGTCTTGGTCTCAGCGGCGGCCTTGGCCAGCGCCTCGACGAAGGCGTCGTGGATCGACTCGTGCACCAGCACGCGGGTGGCGGCCGTACAGTCCTGGCCCGCGTTGAAGAAGCCGGCCACCGAGATGCCCTCGACGGCCTCGGCGATGTCGGCGTCCTCGAAGACCACGACCGGGGCCTTGCCACCCAGCTCCAGGTGGACGCGCTTGACGTCCTTGGAGGCGGACTCGGCGACCGAGATGCCGGCCCGCACCGAGCCGGTGATGGAGGCCATCGCCGGGGTGGGGTGCTCGACCATGGCCTTGCCGGTCTCGCGGTCACCGCAGATCACGTTGAAGACGCCGGCCGGCAGGTCCAGGTCCTTGAGCACGCCGCCGATGATCTCGGCGAGCAGCACGGTGGAGGCCGGGGTGGTGTCGGAGGGCTTGAGCACCACGGTGTTGCCGGCGGCGATGGCCGGGGCGAACTTCCAGACGGCCATCATCATCGGGTAGTTCCACGGCGCGACCTGGGCGCAGACGCCGACCGGCTCGCGGCGGATGATCGAGGTCATCCCGTCCATGTACTCACCGGCGGCCTTGCCCTCCAGCAGGCGGGCGGCGCCGGCGAAGAAGCGGATCTGGTCCACCATCGGGCCGATCTCCTCGGAGAGGGTCAGCGCGCGGGGCTTGCCGGTGTTGCGCACCTCGACGTCGACGATCTCGTCGGCGCGCGCCTCGACCGCGTCCGCGATCTTGAGGAGCAGCTTCTGCCGGGTGCTCGGGGTGGCGTCGCGCCAGACCGGGAAGGCCGCGGCGGCGGAGGCCATGGCGGCGTCGACGTCGGAGGCGCCGGACAGCGGGGACGTCGCGTAGACCTCGCCGGTGGTGGGGTCCACGATGTCGAGCGTGCGGCCGTCCGCCGCATCGACGAACTCACCGTTGATGTAGTTGCGCAGCGTGCGAAGGTCGCTCACGGGTCTCTCCTCGGTCTGGGCCTGCGGCGTTGCAGATTCCGGCGCCATGGTACGTCGGCGGGTCCGACGGACGAAGGGTGCCGAGTGGCCGGGCCGGTGGCGGCGCGGTCCACTGGTTGGGCGAACGCGCGCTGCGCTGCGGAGCCGCGCGCGTACCGGGTCAGGTTAGCCGCACGGCTGCGGTTATCGACAGACCAACTCCGATCTCACGATGAAATCCGTATGCGTTCTCCAAGATCGCGACGAAATCAGCAGCATCCTCGCTTGCGAACGCAGAAACGATCAGGCACAGTTGCGGCGTGGCCAACCGCGACCGGAACGCCAGCGTTCCCCTCGACGCCGCCTCCAAGGCGATCATCGAGCAGCTCCAGGAGGACGGGCGCCGCCCGTACGCCGCCATCGGCAAGGCCGTGGGCCTGTCCGAGGCAGCCGTACGGCAGCGCGTCCAGAAGCTGCTCGACCAGGGCGTGATGCAGATCGTCGCCGTCACGGACCCGCTCACCGTCGGCTTCACCCGCCAGGCGATGGTCGGGATCCGGGTGGAGGGCGACATCGAGCCCGTCGCCGACGCGCTGGCCGCCCTCGACGAGGTCGACTACGTCGTCTGCACCGCAGGCTCGTTCGACCTCCTGGCCGAACTGGTCTGCGAGGACGACGAGCACCTGCTCGAAATGATCAACAAGCGCATCCGCGCGCTTCCCGGCGTGCGGAGCACCGAGAGCTTCGTTTACCTGAAGCTCCGGAAACAGACCTACACCTGGGGCACCCGATGACAGCCGACCCGGCGCAGAAGGACCTTTCCAAGACCGCCTACGACCACCTGTGGATGCACTTCACCCGCATGTCGTCGTACGAGAACTCCCCCGTGCCGACGATCGTCAAGGGCGAAGGCACCTACGTCTGGGACGACAAGGGGCGCAAGTACCTCGACGGCCTCGCCGGCCTGTTCGTCGTCCAGGCCGGTCACGGCCGCGAGGAGCTCGCCGAGGCCGCCGCCAAGCAGGCCAAGGAGCTCGCCTTCTTCCCGGTGTGGAGCTACGCCCACCCGAAGGCCGTCGAGCTGGCCGAGCGCCTGGCCAACTACGCCCCGGGCGACCTGAACAAGGTCTTCTTCTCCACCGGTGGCGGCGAGGCCGTCGAGACCGCCTGGAAGCTCGCCAAGCAGTACTTCAAGCTGATCGGCAAGCCGACCAAGTACAAGGTCATCTCGCGCGCCGTCGCCTACCACGGCACCCCCCAGGGCGCCCTGTCGATCACCGGCCTGCCGGGCCTGAAGGCCCCGTTCGAGCCGCTGGTGCCGGGCACCCACAAGGCTCCGAACACCAACATCTACCGCGCCCCGGCGTTCCTGGCCGGCCCCGACGGCACGGTCGACCCCGAGGCCTACGGCCGCTGGTGCGCCGACGAGATCGAGGTGGCCATCCTCAACGAGGGCGCCGAGACCGTCGCCGCCGTCTTCGTCGAGCCGGTGCAGAACGCCGGTGGCTGCTTCCCGCCGCCGCCCGGGTACTTCCAGCGCCTGCGCGAGATCTGCGACCGCCACGACGTGCTGCTGGTCTCGGACGAGGTCATCTGCGCCTTCGGCCGCCTGGGCACCATGTTCGGCGCCGACAAGTTCGGCTACCAGCCCGACATGATCACCTGCGCCAAGGGCATGACCTCGGGCTACTCCCCGATCGGCGCCACGATCATCTCGGACCGCATCGCCGAGCCGTTCTACAAGGGTGACAACACCTTCCTGCACGGCTACACCTTCGGTGGCCACCCGGTCTCCTCCGCGGTGGCGCTGGCCAACCTCGACATCTTCGAGCGCGAGGGCCTGAACCAGCACGTCCTCGACAACGAGGCCGCCTTCCTCGGCACCCTGAACAAGCTGCGCGACCTGCCGATCGTCGGCGACGTCCGCGGCAACGGGTACTTCTACGGCATCGAGCTCGTGAAGGACAAGGTCACCAAGGAGTCGTTCAACGACGACGAGGTGGAGCGCGTGCTCTACGGCTTCCTGTCGAAGGCGCTCTTCGACAACGGCCTGTACTGCCGCGCCGACGACCGTGGCGACCCGGTCGTCCAGCTGGCCCCGCCGCTGATCTCCGACCAGTCGACCTTCGACGAGATCGAGCAGATCCTGCGGACCAGCCTCACCGACGCGTGGGCGAAGATCTGACGACCTGATCCTTCTTCCTCACCCTCCGCCGAAGGGCGGCCCTGCTTCCCAGCGGGGCCGCCCTTCGGTGCTTCCCGCCCCGTCCGCCACCCGGAATCCGTAGCGGAGACCAATCAAACACGCCTGATTACGGGTGATTTGCCCTTGATGGACCAGTGCGCCGCAACCGCGCCGGGGCCCGATCGTTCTAATCTGACGACTGTCATATCCCTGCGGCCACCCAGGATGGAACCTCATGTCAGCGGCCCCGCCTGACAACGACGTGCTGTGGGCCCGGGGGATCGTCAAGTCCCATCACGGCACCCCCGCCCTGCGCGGTATCTCGCTCGGCGTCCGGGAGGGCGAGGTGCTCGCCGTCACCGGCCCACGAGGCTCGGGCAAGAGCACCCTGCTCGGCTGCCTCTCGGCCCTCCTCCCGGTCGACGAGGGCGAGGTCTGGTTCAACAGCGCCCCCGTCCACACCCTCGGCCGGGCCGGCCGTGAACGGTTGCGCCGCGACCGCTTCGGCTTCGTCGGCTCCGAACCGCACCTGGTCCCCGAGCTGACGGCCCGGGAGAACGTCGCCCTGCCACTGCTGCTGGCCGGCGCCGGCAACAAGGCCGCGTACACCGCCGCCGACGAGTGGCTGCAACGGCTCGACATCGGGGCCGCCTCCCGGCTGCGGCCCGACCGGCTGATCCAGAGCCAGCGCCAGCGGATCGCCGTCGCCCGTGCGCTCGCCCCGCTGCCGCCGGTCGTCTTCGCCGACGACCCCACCGCCCCGCTCCACCGCGAGGCCGCTGACCAGGTCCTGCGGATACTGACCAGCGCGGCCCGCTCGCACCAGCTCACCCTCGTCCTGGCCACCCACGACCCCGAACTCGTCCGGTTCGCGGACCGCGCCGTCGCCCTCGTCGACGGACGCCTCGCCGCCCCCGTCGCGCCCGTCCCGCGCACCACCGCGCCGGCCGCCGGGCACACCGGGACGGCCGCGGCCACCGCCGGGCCGGGAGCCACCGGGACGCCGGGAGCCACCGGGGCGTCCGCCGTGTCGGCCACCCGCCGCTGACGCCGCCCCGCCGCTGAAAGAGTCGACGTGTTCTATCTCCGTCTGGCCCGGGGCTACCGGGTGCTCGACCTCGGCCGCTGGCTGCTCACCGCCGTGGCCGGCGCGGTCGTCGCCGCCTTCCTGCTGCGGGCCCTCGGCCGGGCGATGAGCGACCCGCCGGGCGGCGCGGACACCGTCGCCCGGCTGCTCTGGTGCCTGCCACCGCTGGCCGCCGTCGCCTGGTTCGCCGCCGTCGCCGCCCGCGCGGTCCCCGCGCAACGGCCCGAGAGGATCACCGGCCTCACCGCCGCCGGAGCCGGCTCGGCCCGGATCCGGGCCCTGATCGCTGGCGAGGTCGCGCTCGCCTGCACGCTCGGCGCCGTGCTGACCCTGCTGCTCTTCCTCGTCCTGCGCAACGACATCGCCGGACCCTCGCTCGCCGCCGACCTCGGGATGGGCGTCGAACTGCCGGCCGCCGCGCCGGTCACCCTGCTCGCCCTCGTACCGCTCACCGCCGGGATCTCCGCGGCAGGCGCCGTACCGCTCGCCGAGACCCTGCCCGGCCGCCCGCGGCCGGTCCGGACCGGCTTCGGCCCGCTGCGGATCGCACTGCCGGTCGGCCTGGCGGTGATCGGACTCGCCCTGGAGCTGATCGCCCTGCGGCCCGGTGCCCCCGCCGACGGCCGCCCGATCCACCTGCCGGCCGGGCTCGGCAACACCAGCGCCGCCGCCCTCGGCGGCTGGGCCGCCGGCGCCCTCGGCCTCGCCCTGCTGACCGGCCCGCTGCTCTCCTGGACCGGCCGGCTGCTCGCCCTCGGCCGGCCCACCCCGCTGCGGCTGCTGGCCGGGCGGGGCCTGACCGCGCAGGCCCGCCGGCTCGGGCCCCCGCTGGCCGTGCTCACCCTGGCGCTCGCGCTGGTGCTCACCACCGTCCGCTACTGGATCGGAACGCCGGACAGCGCCGACGCCCTGCCCGCGATGGAGGCCTGCCTGGTGCTGGGCTGCACCGCGGCCGCCGTCGCGTCCCGGCTGGCCGAGCTGCGCAGCGCCCGCCGGGACGTCGCCGACGCGCTGCTGCGGCTCGGCGCCTCGCCCCGGCTGCTGGCCGGGGCGGTGGCGCTGCGGACGCTGGCGGTCGGCACCGTCCTCCTGGTCACCGGCGGACTGACCGCCGCCCTGGCGGCCGCCGGGCTCCGCTGAGCCGCCCCGGGGGGCGGGGCGGCTGCCTCAGCCCGCCGCGGCGAGCTGGCCGCAGGCGCCGTCGATCTCCTGGCCGCGGGTGTCCCGGACCGTGGTGGGCACGCCGTGGGCCTGGAGCCGGCGGACGAACTCGCGCTCGTCCTCGGGCCGGGAGGCCGTCCACTTGGACCCCGGGGTCGGGTTCAGCGGGATCAGGTTGACGTGCACCCGATGGTTCTTGATCAGCCGGCCCAGCAGGTCCGCCCGCCACGCCTGGTCGTTGATGTCCTTGATCAGCGCGTACTCGATGGAGATCCGGCGGCCGGACTTCTCCGCGTAGTTCCACGCCGCGTCAAGCACCTCGGCGACCTTCCAGCGGGTGTTGACCGGCACCAGCTCGTCGCGCAGCTCGTCGTCCGGGGCGTGCAGCGACAGCGCGAGCCGGCAGGACAGGCCCTCGTCGGCGAGCCGGTTCATCGCCGGGACTAGGCCGACGGTGGAGACGGTGATGCCGCGCTGGGAGAGGCCGAAGCCGTCCGGCGCCGGGTCGGTGAGGCGGCGGATCGCGGCCAGCACGCGGTTGTAGTTGGCCAGCGGCTCGCCCATACCCATGAAGACCACGTTGGACAGGCGCGCCTCGCCGCCCGGGATCTCGCCGGCCTTGAGCGCACGCATGCCGGCGGCGATCTGCTCCACGATCTCGGCGGTGGAGAGGTTGCGGGTCAGTCCGGCCTGGCCGGTCGCACAGAACGGGCAGTTCATGCCGCAGCCGGCCTGCGAGCTGATGCACATCGTGACCCGGTCGGGGTAGCGCATCAGCACCGACTCGACCAGCGTGCCGTCGAACAGCTTCCAGAGCGTCTTGCGGGTGGTGTCGTCGTCGCACGAGACGTGCCGGACGACCGACATCAGCTCGGGCATCAGGCTCTCGGTGAGCTTCCCCCGGCTGGCGGCGGGAATGTCCGTCCAGGCCTCCGGGTCGTTCGACATCCGGCCGAAGTAGTGGTTGGAGAGCTGCTTCGCGCGGAACGGCTGCTCGCCCAGCTCGGCGACGGCCTCCTTGCGCTCGGCGGGGCTCAGGTCGGCGAGGTGTCGCGGGGGCTTGGCGCCGCGCGGCGCGACAAAGGTGAGTTCTCCGGGCTTAGGCATGGTTGTTCCAGTGTCGCAGACGTCAAGGGGTGGGCCGACGGCGAAGCCCCCGGCGGTAGGGCGAAGGCCCGCGGCGATAGGGCGAAGGCCTGGGGAACACGGCGAAGACCCCGCGGCACGGCGAAGTCCCGGCGCACGGCGAAGGCCCCGGACGGCCGCTCGGGGCTTGCGGTCGTGCGGGGCCTTCGTACGGGTGGGTGCGCGGCGGTCAGCTGCCGACGAAGGCCGCCAGCAGCAGCCAGACCACCGGAGCGGTCGGCAGGAGCGAGTCCAGCCGGTCCATGATGCCGCCGTGACCGGGCAGCAGCGTGCCCATGTCCTTGATGCCGAGGTCGCGCTTGATCATCGACTCGCCCAGGTCGCCCAGGGTCGCGACGACCGCCGCGCAGCCGCCGAGGATCAGGCCCTGCCACCAGCTTCCGCCGTCGATGATCAGCTGCATCAGCAGCGCGCCCGCCAGCATCGACAGCCCGATGCCGCCGGCCAGGCCCTCGCGGGTCTTGCCCGGGCTGATCGTCGGGGCCAGCTTGGTCCTGCCGAACTTGTAACCCACCGCGTAGGCGCCGGTGTCGCTGCAGACGGTGACGATCAGGAACAGGACGATCCGCTGCGGGCCGTCGTCGGCCGCCAGCATCAGCGCCACGAAGGTGGCCAGGAACGGGACGTAGAAGGCGGTGAAGATGCCGGCCGTTATGTCGCGCAGGTAGTTCTCCGGCGGCTCGGCCATCCGCCAGACCATCACCGCCAACCCGGTCAGCGCCAGTGAGGCCGCGGCCCACTGCACGCCGGACCAGTAGCCGGTGGCGATCATCGCGATGCCGCCCGCGACCAGCGGGATCAGCGGCGCCTTGATCTCCTTGCGCTCGGACAGCCGGCTGGTCAGCTCCCAGACGCCGACCGACACGGCCGCCATCACCACGACCAGGAACAGCGCCTTGACGACGAACAGCGAGGCGATGATCACCGCGCCGAGGCCGACCCCCACGCCTATGGCGGCCTGGAGGTTGCGACCACCGCGCTGCTTGCGCGGCTGCGGCTGCGGGTCGGGCTGGGCCACGGGTGTCTCCTGCCCTGGGGGGGACGACGGCACAGGGTGGGGCCGCCCGGCCGCCGCGTGGCTCTGCGGTGGCGCGGGGTACGCCGGAGCCCCCGGCCACGGCGGCTGTCCGCCGTGGCCGGGGGTGGGGGCGACGTCGTCGGTGATCGCGCGCAGCACGACCGTCTCCGCCGCACCCGGCACCGCCGTCCGGGGCTGTTCGTCCCGGAACAACGGGCCGCTCAGCCGCCCGGCCTCCCGGGCCGGCCCCTCGACGGGGTCGGGCCCTGGGTCGGCCGGTACGGGAGGCATGACCTGAGTCTCCTCCGCGTCACCACCCCAGTACACCTGAGGCTGCTGCGAGTGACCCGTTCGGTGTCCGGGGTCACCCGCAGCAGCGCCCGGCGCGGCCGGCTGGTACGGGGGGTGCGGCTGGTACTGCGGGTACTGCTGGTCGGATGGGCCCCAGTAGCCGGGGGCGTCAGGGGCGTCGTTCATCAGACTTCGAGCAGCTCGGCTTCCTTGTGCTTCAGCAGCTCGTCGACGCCGGCCACGTACTTGGCCGTGGTGTCGTCGAGCTCCTTCTCCGCGCGGCGGCCCTCGTCCTCGCCGATCTCGCCGTCCTTGACCAGCTTGTCGATGGCGTCCTTCGCCTTGCGGCGCACGGAGCGGATCGAGACCTTGGCGTCCTCGCCCTTGCCGCGGGCGACCTTGATGTACTCGCGGCGACGCTCCTCGGTGAGCTCGGGGAGCACCACCCGGATGATGGAACCGTCGTTGCTCGGGTTGACGCCGAGGTCGGAGTCGCGGATCGCCTGCTCGATGGCCTTCAGCGCGGTCTTGTCGAACGGCGCGACGACCGCCATCCGCGGCTCCGGCACGGAGAAGGAGGCCAGCTGGTTGATCGGCGTCACGGCGCCGTAGTACTCGGCCACGATCTTGGCGAACATCGCCGGGTGCGCGCGGCCGGTGCGGATGGCGGCGAAGTCGTTCTTGGCGACCTCGACGGCCTTCTCCATCTTCTCCTCGGCCTCGAGGAGGGTCTCTTCGATCACTGTGTACTCCCTGTCCGGTTCATCTGCTGGTGTCCCGACCGGTGTCGGCGTCGAAGCCGGTCGCGGTGTGGAGGGCGCCGGTCGCGGTGCCGGCGCCCTCCCGTACGGCTGACTGCTGCTCAGGCCCGGACAGAATCCTGGCTGATGAGTGTGCCGATCTTCTCACTCTTCACCGCACGCGCGATATTGCCCTCCGCCAGCAGCTCGAAGACGAGCATCGGGAGGTTGTTGTCCTTGCACAGCGTGATCGCGGTGAGGTCGGCGACCTTGAGGTCACGGGCGATGACCTCGGAGTACTCCAGCGCGTCGAACTTGACCGCGTCCGGGTTGGTCCGGGGGTCGGAGTCGTAGACGCCGTCCACGCCGTTCTTGCCCATCAGCAGGACGTCGGCGTGGATCTCCAGGGCCCGCTGGACGGCCGTGGTGTCGGTGGAGAAGTAGGGCATGCCCATCCCCGCGCCGAAGATCACGACACGGCCCTTCTCCAGGTGCCGGACGGCGCGCAGCGGCAGGTACGGCTCGGCGACCTGGCCCATGGTGATGGCGGTCTGGACCCGGGTCTCGATGCCTTCCTTGACCAGGAAGTCCTGCAGCGCGAGACAGTTCATCACGGTGCCGAGCATGCCCATGTAGTCCGAACGGGCCCGGTCCATGCCGCGGACCTGCAGCTCGGCGCCGCGGAAGAAGTTGCCACCACCGATGACCACCGCCACCTCGGTACCGGCGCGGACGACGGTGGCGATCTCGCGGGCGATCGCGTGCACGACGTCCGGGTCGACGCCGAGCCCGCCGCCACCGGCGAAGGCCTCACCGGACAGCTTCAGCAGCACCCGGCGGCGCGAGCCGGCCTGCGGGTCCTGCGCGGTCTCCTGCGTCTCCTGCATGGACTTCTCCTTCTACACACCTACTGGTTCACAGGCGCTGGGGTACGGATCCCAGGCCCGCGCGTACACGCGAGGAGGCCACTGCCGCGGGAACCGGTACGGTGTCCTGCACGGCAATGGCCTCCTCGTCGTTCATGGTGCCGACGCGGCCCGCCCATAGACGGATGACGCTGGGTGAGCCCGTTCGGCGCGTCCCTCCCGCCCTGGTCAGCGGGCGGGGGCGGTTCCCAGCCTAAGCGTGCCGGGAGTCCGTTGGGAACGTGGCTCAGGCGCCGACGCGGAAGCGGGCGAAGCGCTTGAGGGCGACGCCGTTCTCCTCGAGGACCTTGGCGACGGTCTTCTTGTTGTCCTTCGCGAAGGCCTGCTCCAGGACGGAGTTCTCCTTCACGAAGCCGGTGACGCGACCCTCGACGATCTTCGAGAGGGCGGCCTCCGGCTTGCCCTCCTCGCGAGCGGTGGCCTCGGCGACGCGGCGCTCGTTCTCGATGTCCTCGGCCGGGATGTCCTCGCGGGAGAGGTACTTCGGCGCGAAGGCGGCGATGTGCTGCGCGACGTCCTTGGCGACGTCGGCGTTCTCCTTGTCCAGCTCGACCAGGACGCCAACGGCCGGCGGCAGGTCGGGGCTGGTCTTGTGCAGGTAGACCGCGACGAAGCCGTCACCGTCGAACTGGGCGAAGCGACGGAAGACGATCTTCTCGCCCAGGGTCGCGTTGGCCTCGTCCACGAACTGCTGGACGGTCTTGCCGGCCTCGATCTCGGAAGCCAGGGCGGCGTCCAGGTCGGCCGGGGCGGACTTGGCGACGTGGGCGGCGATCGCGTCGGCGACCTCGACGAACTTGTCGCCCTTGGCGACGAAGTCGGTCTCGCAGTTGAGCTCGACCAGAACGCCGGACTTCTTGTCCTCGGCGATCAGCGCGGCGACGGCGCCGTTGGAGGCGTCACGGCCCTCGCGCTTGGCAACGCCCTTCTGGCCCTTGATGCGCAGGAGCTCGACGGCCTTCTCGACGTTGCCCTCGGCCTCGTCCAGGGCCTTCTTGCAGTCCATCATGCCGGCGCCGGTGAGCTCACGGAGCTTCTTGACGTCCGCGGCGGTGAAGTTCGCCATGGTGTGAATCTCTTCTCGCGTCTCGCGTGTCTGCGTGGGGTTGCGCCGGGACCGCTGGTTCGGTCCCGGCGCGGGAGAGAGGGGCACCAACCGGTGCGTGCCGGCGGGTGCCCCTCACCCTTGGTACGTCAGGCCTGCTCGGCCGGAGCCTCGGCAGCGGGGGCCTCGGCGGCGGGGGCCTCAGCAGCGGGGGCCTCGGCGGCGGCGGGGGCCTCCTCGGCCTTCTTCTCGCCCTCCAGGAGGTCCTTCTCCCAGTCGGCCAGCGGCTGGTCGGCGCCCGGCTCGGCCTTGGCGTCGCCCTTGGCGACACCCGCGCGGGCCTTGAGGCCCTCGGCGACGGCGTCGGCGATCACACGGGTCAGCAGGGTGACGGAGCGGATCGCGTCGTCGTTGCCCGGGATCTTGTAGTCGACCTCGTCGGGGTCGCAGTTGGTGTCGAGGATGGCGACGACCGGGATGTTGAGCTTCCGGGCCTCGCCGACCGCGATGTGCTCCTTCTTGGTGTCCACGATCCAGACGGCGCTGGGAACGCGCTGCATGTCGCGGATACCGCCGAGGGTCTTCTCCAGCTTGTCGTGCTCGCGCTGGAGGACCAGGAGCTCCTTCTTGGTGAGGCCGGAGCCGGCCACGTCCGAGAAGTCCAGCTCGCCGAGCTCCTTGAGGCGCTGCAGGCGCTTGTAGACGGTCGAGAAGTTGGTCAGCATGCCGCCGAGCCAGCGCTGGTTCACGTAGGGCATGCCCACGCGGGTGGCCTGCTCGGCGATGGCCTCCTGGGCCTGCTTCTTCGTGCCGACGAAGAGGACGCTGCCGCCGTGGGCAACGGTCTCCTTGATGAACTCGAAGGCGCGGTCGATGTAGTTCAGCGACTGCAGGAGGTCGATGATGTAGATGCCGTTGCGCTCGGTGATGATGAAGCGCTTCATCTTCGGGTTCCAGCGGCGGGTCTGGTGACCGAAGTGGACGCCGCTCTCCAGCAGCTCCCGCATCGTGACGACGGCCATAGCCGTACTCCTAAGGTGTTGCGCCCGGGTCTCGCGCAGCCGACGTCGTGGTTCGCGCGATGGCGCTCACCGCTCGGGCGTCTGCATACGGCCGGGTCAGGCTCGGTTTTGTCCGTGGCAGCCAGGTGACAGCCACGCCTGACGCCCCGAACGTGCCGAGCCGCTTCGGCCCGAGTGGTCCGGGGACCGGTTCGGGCTCGGCGGACCGAGCGGCACTCGCACCTGGCGGGGGCGGCGGCTGAGCCGCATCCGTCCACCGGTGGCGGGGCGTGCGAAGTCGACCCGGCGGACCGGGTCGCGTGTGAAGTGTACGGGAAGCGCCGAGCGGCGGGCGACTCCAGCGGCATGGGGGCGGAGGTGAGGGTGGGGACGGGGGAGAGGGGAGGGTGCGTCGCGGGGTGGCTTGCGGCGGGTGGGCGTGCGGTGCCGCGGGGGCAGGTGGGTGGACGTGGGCGTGCGGTGCCGCGGGGGCAGGTGGGTGGACGTGGGCGTGCGGTGCCGCGGGGGCAGGTGGGTGGACGTGGGCGTTGGCGTGGGGGTGGGCGTGCGGACGCGGGTGGGTGTGGACGGACACGGGTGGGGCGGGCGTGGGGTGGGTGTGGACGGGCGTGGGGTGGGTGTGGACGGGCGTGGGGTCCCGCGCGTGTACGTGGGTGGGCGTGGAGGTAAGGGCGTCCTGGGTGGGCTCCGGGGCCCGGGTACACCCGTTGGGGGGACGGTGATTGTCCACAGGGGCCGGTTGTCCACAGGAATCGGTGTGGGGCTGGCCGGGGCGGCGGGCTCCGTGAAGTCTCGTGCGCATGAGTGCTGCCGCCGGCATCGCCGGTTCTCACGCCGGAATCCCTTCCGTCACCGGAGTCCCTGCCGTCGGGTCGGCGGGCGCCTCGCGCCCGGCCGCGGCGGTGCCGTCCCCCTCACCGTCAGCGTCGCCCTCACCCTCGTCGGCACCTCAACCGCCCGGACCGGGACACGACCACCGGCCGGCTCTGTTGGCGTTGCTGGTGCTGACAGCTCTGCTGCTGGTCATGCTGCCCGCTCCGGTGGGACACGCGACGGGCGCGGACGTTGGCGTCGGCGGAGGTGGGGGTGGAGGTGGTGGTGGAGGGGGCGGGGACTGGGGCGGGGACTCGGATGGAGCCGTTGACGGAGGTACCCAACTTCGCAGAGGTGCCTCGCTGGTCAGGGGTGGGACCGGCGCTGCGAGTGACCCCGGCTCCGGGCGGGCGTGGCCGGTGGGCGGGCCGGGCGCGCTGGTAGCACGGTTCGAGGCGCCGCCGACGCCATGGGCCGCCGGCCACCGGGGTGTCGATCTGGCTGCCGCCCCCGGCTCGGACATCCGCGCCGCGGCGCCGGGCGTGATCTCGTTCTCTGGTGTCGTGGCCGGCCGGCCCGTGGTGACCGTCACGCACCCCGCATCCGGCACTCCCCCGCTGCGGACCACCTACCTGCCGGTCACCGGCACCGTCCCCGTGGGCACCGCAGTCGCGGCCGGCCAGGTGATCGGACAGCTCGCTCCCGGCAACGGTCACTGCGCAGGCCGCGACTGCCTGCACTGGGGGCTGCTCCGCGGCGAGCGCTACCTCGACCCTCCGGCACTTCTCGGCGGGGGTGCGTCACGGCTGCTACCGCTCGGCCGCGACCGGTGAGCCCGTCTCCACCCGGCCCCCGCCCAGGCCGTGCAGCGCGAGGGCGACGGCGGCGTCGGCGATCACGTCCGGGCCCTCGGCCGGGCCGGCGGCCCGTTGCTCGGCCTGCCGGACAGCGGCCTCCACGATCCCCTGGAGCAGTGCCGCCGCCAGCCGCGGCTGCTCGTGGCCGAGGTCCTCAAGAGCCTGGATCACCAGACCGACCAGCTTTCCGTGCGCCGCCCGGATGCGCTCGCGCGCTGCCTCGTCCAGCTCCAGTACCGAGATCGCCGTCACCGCCCGGTGGCGCGGGTCCCCGGCCAGCGCGAGCTGACCCCGGACGTACGCCTCGATCCGGCCCGCCGCACTGTCGCTGCTCTCCATGCCGGCCTCGATCTCGGCAGCCCAGAGCGGGAAGTCGACCTCACAGAGCACCTCGACCACCGCAGCGCGGGAACGGAAGTACTCGTAGACCGAGGAACGCGCCAGCCCGGTGCGTGCCGCGAGCGCGGGGAAGGTCAGGGCCTCCATGCCTCCCTCGGTGAGGAGGCTGCGGGCAGCGTCGAGGAGTGCTGCCCGCTGCAGCTGGCGATGCTCGGCCAAAGTGGCCGCTCGGATCTTCGGCACCCTCCCACTGTACGGAGCCCTACATCCGGCCGATACGGCGCCGCGCACAAGGGCGATCCGCAGCGCGCGACCGGGCCGGAAGGCCGGGCGGAGCAGGGTGGAACAGGGTGGAACCGGGCGGGCGCGCCCGGGCGGACGGTCAGTGGAGGTGGAGCCGGAGGCGACACCGGCGGTGAGACCTGAGATGGAGCCGGAGGCCTGCAGACACGTGCAGACGCGTGCGAGCGTGCAGGCGCGCATGCGCGGGCGAAGGCGTGCAGGCGGCGGAGGTGTGGAGGCGCGTACGAGGCGGGAGCGCGCGGGCGGGGCGGGGCGGGGCGCGCTAACGGATGTCGGACAGCTTGGCCCGCAGCTGCAGTACCGACTTGGTGTGGATCTGGCTGACCCTGCTCTCCGTCACCCCCAGGACCTGGCCGATCTCGGCGAGGGTCAACCCCTCGTAGTAGTAGAGCGTCACCACCGTCTTCTCCCGCTCGGGGAGGGTGTTCACCGCCTGGGCCAGCAGCCTGCGCAGCTCCCGGTCCTCGGCCACCTCCACGGGGTTCTCCGCGCCGTGGTCCTCCAGGGTGTCCACCAGGCTCGGCCGGTCCCCGCTCTCCGCGCCCGGGTGGAGGAGTTCGTCGAGCGCCACCACGTTGGCGAGGGAGAGCTGACTGAAGATCGTGTGCAGGTCCTCGATCGCGATGCCCATCTCGGCCGCGACCTCGGGATCGTGCGGCGTGCGGCGCAGCCGCGCCTCCAGCGTCGCGTACGTCCGCTCGACGGCCTTGGCCTTCTGTCGCACCGAGCGCGGGATCCAGTCCAGGGCCCGCAGCTCGTCGATGATCGCGCCGCGGATCCGGCTGATGGCGTACGTCTCGAACTTGATGGCGCGGTCGATGTCGAACTTCTCGATCGCGTCGATCAGTCCGAAGACGCCGGACGAGACGAAGTCGGCCTGCTCGACATTGGAGGGCAGGCCGACGCCGACCCGACCCGCCACGTATTTGACGAGTGGTGAGTAGTGCAGGATCAGCTGTTCCCGGAGCCGCTGGTCACTCGTCTCCTTGTAGGAGCGCCAGAGCTCTTCGAGCGCCGTGCGGTCCTGGCTGCCCGCCGCCCGCCGTGGAGCGGGCGCCTCTGCGGGCGGGGGCACCACGCTCTCGCCCGGGGCGCCCGGCTGGTCGGGAACATCCGGGTGCTCGGAGGCACGGTGCTGCTCGGAGGTGCCGCGCTGATCCGGGGTACTTGGCCGCGCAGGGGCGGCGAGCTGTTCAGAGGTGACGAGCTGTTCGGGGGCGTCCGGCGCACCGGGCGCGTCCGTCCGGTCCGCGTACGCCCCGGTGTGTGCCGGCCGACCGCCCTGCCGGGCGAGGGCCCCCATCGCGCCCGTCGCTTTGGGCGGAAACTCGGTCGCGGGGCGCCGCTCGGTCCGCGGCCCCCCCGAGGACCGAGCGCCACCGGTCACTCTGTGTCCGGGAATGTGTGTGGGCATGCGTTGGTCTGCGCCGTTCTGCCGAGTCATGTGCTGATAGGGAAGGCATGGCGAGCGTAGCGTGACCGACTCACTGCAATGTGCTACCGCCACTCGGTCGTCCCCCGAACCGGTGGCGTTCGTGTCACCGGATCCGGAGACCGGAGACAGTGCCGGTTCCGGGCGAGCCGCTCTCCTCTCCCCTTTACCTCCGCCCTTCCCGGTCGTCACCGGGCCTTTGCTCGGCCATCTCCCGGCCTCGCCTTCCCTGCGTCCCTCCCTCTCGTTCTCATCCGTTCTGTCCCTGCGCTCGCCCACGCCGCCGGGCTCGCCCCGCGACCCCGCTCCGGTCAGTCGCCTCCCCTTCTCCGCACCAGTCGCCAGTGCGCGCCGTGCCGCTCGACATAGCCGAGCGATCCCAACTCGTAGAGCCGGTTGAGCACTTCGTCCGGCGGCAGTCCGGCCTTCCGGGCCAGCCGTTCCACCGGGGAACCCTCCGCGGTGGCGGGCACGGCCTCCAGCACCCGGGCCACCGCCGGCTCCAACAGGTCCCTGGGCAGCACCGGACCGCTTCGCTGCGGCGCCAGGTCGTCGCCGATCGCCCCGATCAGCTCGGCCACCTCGGACGCGTCGGTGACCAGGGTGGCTCCGCCGCGGATCAGGGCGTGCACTCCGGCGGAGAGCTCCGACGTCACCGGACCAGCGACGCCCATGGTGTGCCGGTTGAGGTCGCGGGCGCGTCTGGCCGTGCTGAGCGCTCCACTGCGCAGCGCCGCCTCGACCACCACCGTGCCCCGGGTGAGCGCCGCGATGACCCGGTTGCGCAGCACGAACCGGAACCGGGTCGGGTGCTCGCCCGGCGGGAGTTCGCTCAGCAGCAGCCCCTGCGAGGCGATCCGCCGGATCAGCTCGGAGTTGCCGCGCGGGTAGGCGACGTCGACGCCGCAGGCGAGGACGCCGATGGTCATACCACCGACGGCCAGCGCACCCCGGTGGGCCGAGGCGTCGATCCCGTACGCCGCGCCGGAGACCACGACCCATCCGCGCTCTGCGAGTTCCGCCGACAACTCCCCCGCCACGTGTGCGCCGTACGCAGTGCAGGCCCGTGCGCCGACGACCGCCACCGAACGCAGGGCCAGCAGGCGCAGGGAACCCGTCCCGGCCAGCCAGAGCCCGATCGGCCGCCCGTCCCCGAGGTCGTCCAGCTGGCTGGGCCACTCCGTGTCGCCCGGAATGATGAAGCGTCCACCGGCGGTTCGCACCCGCTCCAGGTCGGAGACGGGGTCCACGTCCACGAGTCTGGCCCGGTAGGCCGCGAGCCTGTCCGCGTCCAGCCCCGGATGGTCGGGTACGGTGCCGTCCCTGATCGCCTGGACGACGTCGGCGGCGGCGAGTTGGGAGAGCCATCGTCCCAGGACGGCGTCGCCCGCCTCGCTGAGCCGGCTCAGCGCCGCCCTGGCCAATCGCTCGGGCCCGGCCTCGACGGCAGACCCGGGCGGAGGCTGTCGGTGGTTGATCGTCCGGTTCACGGTCTGGTCCCTTCGTGTCCTGTTCCGCTGATCCACGGTCATCCGCCGTTGTCGGCAGGGCTGGCTCGGGCCGCCTTCCCGCCCTTCGGCGAGTGCTTCGGTGCGTCCGCCGCCGCCCGGCCGACGCCGAACCGGCCGAAGGCCCGCTCGGTCAGCGGCAGCCCGCGTTCGACACCGGTCCGCAGCACAAGGGCCGTTCGCACGTCCCGTTGGTCCGGGCGGTCCCGGCCGGCGAGGTCGGCGACCGTCCAGGCGACCCGGAGCACCCGGTCCAGGCCACGGGCGGTCAGCAGCCCCCGCTCCAGTTGGCACGCGGCGTCGTTCAACGCGCCGGACGCGAGCTGCCAGCGGGTGCGCAGCTCATGGCCGGGCACCTCGGCGTTGGTACGCCACGGGGTGTGCGCCAGCCGGGCCGCCGCACGCTCCCGCGCGGCCAGCACCCTGGCCGCGACGACCTCCGTGCTCTCCGCCGTGGTGTCCCTCTCCATGAGCTCGACCCTGGTCACGGGGGCCACTTGGACCTGGAGATCGACCCGGTCGAGCAGCGGACCGGAGAGTCTCCCCTGGTACCGGCTGACCATCGCGGGGGTGCATTCGCAGCCCTCTCCCCGGCGCGAGTGCCGCCCGCACGGGCACGGGTTGGCCGCCAGGCAGAGCAGGAACCTGGCCGGGAGCCGGAGCGATCCGGCCGACCGGGCGATCACCACCTCACCCGACTCGAGTGGCTGGCGCAGGGCGTCGAGCACCCGGACCGGAAACTCCGGGGCCTCGTCGAGGAACAGGACTCCCCTGTGCGCCAAGGAGACCGCGCCCGGTCTGGGCAGGCCGCTGCCGCCGCCGACGATCGCCGGCATGGTGGTCGAGTGGTGCGGAGCGCAGTACGGCGGGCTGTCGATCAGCGGCCTGCCGGCCGGGAGGAGCCCCGCCACGGAGTGCACGGCGGTGACCTCCAGGGCCTCCTTCTGGGTCAGCGGCGGCAGCAGCGCCGGGAGTCGCTCCGCCAGCATCGTCTTCCCGGCTCCCGGCGGGCCCTTGAGGTAGAGGTGGTGACCGCCCGCGGCAGCGATCTCCAGGGCTCGACGGGCCTCGTACTGGCCGGCCACATCGGCCAGGTCGAGGCGTGACGTCCTGTCGTCGGGCAGTCCGCGCACACCCGCGGTGGGGAGCATCAGCCCGGCCATCACCGGGTCCGGACAGCCGGCGATCGGATCCGGTGGCTCCTCCGGCTCGGGGGCACCGGTGAGGACGGCGACCAGCTGGCGCAGGCTGCGCACCCCGATGACGGTGACGCCCGGGACCAGCGAGGCCTCGGCCGCGGTCCGCTCGGCCACCACGACCCGCTGGTACCCGGCGTCGGCGGCGGCCAGGACCGACGGGAGCACGCCGCGCACCGGACGCACCCGGCCGTCCAGCCCCAGCTCGCCGATGATCAGCAGATCGGCGATGGACGACGGGTCCAACCGCTCGGCGGCGGCGAGGACGGCGCAGGCGACGGCGAGGTCGAAGCCGCTGCCGCTCTTGGGGACGGAGGCGGGGCTGAGCCCCACCGTCAGCTTCCGCTGGGGCCAGGCCTCCCCGCTGTTGACGACGGCCGCCCGCACCCGGTCGCGGGCCTCGGACAGGGCTTTGTCGGGCAGGCCGACCAGGGCGAACGCGGCGACTCCCGGCTCCAGATCGGCCTGGACCTCGACGATCACACCGTCGACGCCGACCAGGGCGACGGAGCAGGTACGGGCGAAGGCCATCTCAGACCACCCCCCGCAGGTGGTCGACCGAGGCCGCGCCGCGGACCCGGTTGATCACGGCCACGAGGTCGATCCGGACGCCGCCGGGCGGGATGGGCGGCCACTGCGGGTCGGCGGGAGCGGGCTGGTACCCGGGGCCGGCCAGCCTGGCGAAGTGACCGGGCCATCGCTCGGCCATCCAGCGCTCGGCAAGGCGTTGGAGCCGGGCGGCCTTGGCCTGGTCGATGGCTTCGCTGGGCTGCTGGAACCCCCGCTCGGAACGGGTCTTGACCTCGCAGACCGCCAGGGTGTCCCCGTCGAGGGCGACGATGTCCAGCTCGCCCTCGACGCAGCGCCAGTTGCGGTCCAGGATGCGGAGACCGGACTCCGCGAGGCGGCGGGCGGCGACCCGCTCACCGTAGCGGCCGAGGGCGTTGTTGGTACCGCGCCCGGCGCCGGCCTTGTCCAGGCCGGCCTTGTCCAGGCCGGGCTTCTCCCCGCCGGCTCTCACCGAGCCGGTCGCCTCCGCGCCGGCCCCGTCCGGTCCGGCCCGTTCCGGGCGCGGCGGAGCCGCCCCGCCGGGCTCGGACGGCCCTGCCTGCGTCCGCCGCACCGCCTTGCGCCGCGGCTCACCACCGGCCCGGGCCTTCGGTGCCTGCGTCGACTGCGTCTGCTTGCGAGTGGTGCGCTTGGTGTCCTGCACGGTGACCACCTCCGCCGGGGAGGTTGCCGTGCGGCCCGGGACGGGACCAGAGGGTTGTTATTTCCTGTGGATAACCCGGGCCTGTGGATAACTTTTGTCACCCGCAGGGGTGAGAATTCTGGAGAACCCGGAAATCCCCTGGACACCGCGGGGCCGGGCGGTCCAACGTCAGTTCCCGAAGCCGGAGTCGTCCGAGGGCAGCTCCAGATCGCTCTTCGCGAGCTCCTCGATGTTCACGTCCTTGAAGGTCAGCACCCGGACCTTGCGGACGAACCGGGCCGGCCGGTACATGTCCCAGACCCACGCATCCGCCATCGACACCTCGAAGAAGACCTCGCCCTGGACCGAGTGCACCTGCAGCTCGTAGTCGTTGGTGAGGTAGAACCGTCGCTCGGTCTCGATCACGTACTTGAACAGGCCGACGACGTCCCGGTACTCCCGGTAGAGCTTGAGCTCCATCTCGGTCTCGTACTTCTCGAGATCTTCGGCACTCATCCAGGCGTCCCCTCAACTTGTCACGTCCACCCATTGTGGACCACCGCACCCGCCGTCAGAGCCTCACCGGAGTGACTGGAGGCCCCTCGGCCACCAGTTGCTCCAGGAAGGCCGCCAGTCCGACCGGGTAGACCGTCTCCGCGGTTTCTCTCAGCTCGTCGACCGTCCACCAGCGCGCCGCCAGCAGTTCCGCGTGCTCGTCCGTCCCCATTCCCGAGTGGTCGAGCACGGTCTCCGTGGTCCGCGCCAAGTGGAACCACTGCTCCTGCTCGTAGCGCCGTCCCCGAAAGGAGAACGAAGCCGTGCCGTACGCAACCACCGGCCCCAGCTCCACTCCCCGCAATCCGGTCTCCTCCGAGAGCTCCCGGACCGCGGCCTCGCGCAGGCCTTCGCCGGCTTCCAAACCGCCCCCGGGGGTGAACCACCAGGTGACGCCCGGCACCGCCGGGTCGGAGCCCTGGAAGAGGAGGAGGCGGTCCCCCCGGTCCAGCAGCAGGATGCGGGAGGCCCTGCGTCGCTGTGGCTCCATGACGGCTCCTCCTCCCCTCGTGTACCTCGCTGACCCTCCCGATCCTGCCACCCGGCGCGACCCTGCGGGGCGATGTTCGGGAGAGCCGCCCGGGCGGTGGCAGCAGCTGCACCGACTGCGGCCGCCCTGGCGGTGGTCGCCGCTCCGGCTGGCGCGGCAGTGGTCCCCGTCGGCGTGGTGGTCAGGCCGCCGCGCGACGGCGGCCGAGCCGCCGGGTCAGGCTCGCCGCACCGCCCGCCGCGGAAGTCACGACGATCACCGCCGCGCCTACAACGGTGGCGTAGAAGGCGGGCTCCAGCGGTCCCGGTTCACCGGCCTTCGGGCCGCCGATGCCGTCGAAGGCCGTCGTGCGGGTGAAGAGCCCGGTGCGGCCGAACGGCAGGACGGTGGCCTCCACCCGGGCCTCCACCTCACTGGCCGGGATCGTGCCGCCGTCGATCTCCAGGTGGAGCCGGGAGTCCAGGGACCCCTGCCGGTTGTCGCCGAGCAGGAACAGCCGGCCGGTCGGCACCTCCACGCTGAACGCGCTGCCCTGGGGGCCCTGCGCCGCCAGGTAGGGCTCATCCACCGGCTTGCCGTTGACGGTCAGCCGCTGGTCCTCCCCGGTGGTGGCCACGGTATCGCCACCGACCGCGACCACTCGCTTGACCATGAGCTCACCGCCCCAGGCCTGGTCACGGAAGACCACGACGTCGCCGCGGCCGACGGACTTGCCGTCGATCTGCCGCGCGACCACGGTGTCACCGACCTTGAGCGTCGGTGTCATCGAGCCCGTCGGGATCCCGTACGGCCGGTAGTCCACCGCCATGACGACGAAGCCTCCGACCAGGAGGATCAGTCCGAGCCCGATCAGCAGTCCCTGAAGCACGGCCGCAGGCCGGCGCCGGGGCCGCGTCACGACAGGCGGGCGGTCCGTCGTCTCGTCCACGACACTGCTCATCGACACCGTCCAACCCCGACCGACCCGGAAACGCTCACGGCGCGCCGGGGCCACAGGCGGAAAACCCGGCGGGCCGTGGCACGTCCGAGCAGATTACTCGTCGGTACCACGGCCCGCGCAAGACCTGGGGGCTCCTCTACTGAGGTCAGGACTCCTTCTTGCGCTCCGTCCGGTCCCTCAGGCGGCGCGTCAGCGGGAGCAGGCCGACGGCGCCGACGGCCCCGGCCACCGGCGGCACGAGCGGCGCGGCCGCCGCCAGCCCCTTCTGGTCGAAGGTGTCCGGCACGGGGAGCGTCGACCAGTGGTTGACCGGCCAGGCCACCACGAACGCACGGCCGATCACGTCGCTCACGGGGACGGTGCCGCCGCCGGGCTGGTCCATGTGGAAGCGGGAGTCCAGCGAGTCCCCGCGGTGGTCGCCCATCACCCAGATCCGGCCCTCCGGCACCTTCACCGGGCCGAAGTCCTTCAGCTGGCAGGGGGTGTTCCCGGGGTAGACGTACGGCTCGTTGAGAGCGACCCCGTTGACCTTGACCGGCCCGTCGCCCTGGCACTCGACGGTGTCTCCGCCGACCGCGATGACGCGCTTGATGAGGTCCTTCTCGTTGTCGGAGGGCATCAGGCCGACAAAGCTGAGCACGTCCTGGACGCCCCGGACGAAGGAGTTGCTGCTCTGCTTGGTGGGCTCGTCGGCAAGCCAGCCGCCCGGGTCGTGGAACACCACGACCTCTCCCCGCTCGGGCTCGGCTCCGAACCACGGAGTCAGCTTGTCCACCAGGACGCGGTCGCCGACCTGAAGCGTGTTCTGCATCGATTCGGACGGAATGGAGAACGCCTGGACGAAGAACGTCTTGATCACCAGTGCCAGGACGAGCGCGATCCCGACCAGGATCGGCAGCTCCTTCCAGAAGGAGCGCTGCTTGCCCTCCTTGCCGCCGGTCTTCTCCTCCGACTGCTCCGCGGATCCCTCCGCGTCACGGAAGTCGTCCGAGGTGTCACCGGTGCCGTTGCCCTGTTCGTCCGCGGACTGGGCCGCCGGGTCCTCGGCCGAAGCCGACGACACCGCGGACTCCGTGGACCGGGCCGCCCGGCCGCCGGAGCCCTCGGGCTCCCCGGCGCCTGAGCGGGCGCCGATCACCAAATCCCCCACAACGTCTCCTCCCAGCTGTGCGGACGCCCGCGCGCCCGCGCTCACAGTGCCGCACAGCGGGCACCACGCTCCACCATCGACCATGAACGCCCCAAGGGCGCCCTCCTCGGGCACACCTGGCACCAGCACAGCCTTCGGACGCAGCCGTTGTCGCCTACCGGCCGCATCAGCACTTCTCTATCACTCCCAGGCATCCGGCTCGCGTTCCCACACGCACGGCCCGGCCGGTCGCCGACCGGCCGGGTCTAGGCCGGGGATCGCTCCGGCCTGCGGCCGACGAGCGGAAGGATGCCCAACACACCCATAACGAGCGGAGGTTCCGCCGGAAGCGGCCCAACCCCCATCGAGTTCGCCGTAGTTCCGCGAGCCTGCGGAGCCGGCGCCACCTTGGAGAGTGAACCCGGCACATCAAGTTGATGAACCCGGCCCACCGGCCAGGCGATCACGAACGCCCGGCCCACCACACCGCTCAACGGGATCGTGCCCTGCCCCGGATTCCCCATGTGGAAGCGGGAGTCGGCCGACACGTCCCGGTGGTCGCCCATGACCCAGAGCCGGCCCTGGGGCACCTTCACCTTGAAGGGCTGGCGGGAGGGCGGGTTCCCGGGCGCCAGGTACGGCTCGTCCACCGGCGAGCCGTTGACACTCAGCCGGCCCTGATCGTCGCAGCACTCCACGGTGTCCCCGCCGACACCGATCACACGCTTGATCAGATCCTGCTCGCTCTCGGACGGCAACAGCCCGACGTAGGTCAGAACCTGCTTGGCCCCGCGCAGAACCGGCCCGTCCGTGGACGGCTTGTGATCGGCTTCCAGCCAGCCGCCCGGATCCTTGAAGACCACCACCTCGCCGCGCTCGGGCTCGGCACCGAACCAGGGGGTGAACTTGTCGACCAGCACCCGGTCCCCGATCTGGATGGTCTGCTCCATCGAACCGGAGGGAATCACGAAGACCTGCACCATGAACGTCTTCATCACCAGCGCCACCACCAGCGCCACCAGGACGATCAACGGGAACTCCCGCAGCAGGGAACGCCTGCGCCGTCGGGCCGCCCGGCGGGCCGTGCGGCGCCGCTCGGCCCTGCCGCGCGCGGAGGTAGGCGACTGCGGGTCGGCCGCCCCCGCCGTCCCCGCCGCCGGTTCCGACGGCCCTGCGGCGGGCTGGTAGGCGGACTTGGCGGTGGAGCGGTCCGCGAGGCGGCCCCTACCTCTGGTCCCCATGGCCACCGGTCCTCCCAGTCGCGGCGAACGCCGCCGGCCGGTCCAGGCTGGTCCAGTGCCCGACCGGGAAGACCACCCACTCCGCGCGTCCGACCACCTTGTCCTCCGGGACGAAGCCGCCGCCGGGTTCGCCCAGATGGTCGCGCGAGTCACGGGAGGCGCTGCGGTGGTCACCCATCACCCAGAGCGTGCCGGGCGGCACCACCACGTCGAAGGCCACGTTCGACGGTTCGTCCCCCGGCGCGAGGTAGGAGGACTCGTCGACCGGCACACCGTTGACCGTGATCCGCCCGCCGGGGCCGGTGCTGGTCACCCGGTCGCCGCCGACCCCGATGACGCGCTTCACGTAGATCGAGTCGCCGGCCGGTACCAGTCCGAGGTCCTGGCCGAACGACCGCAGGCCGTCCCAGAACCCTGTCGGTTCGGTCGGCCCCTTCCGGAAGGTGCCCGTCCCGTCGAACACCACGACATCGCCGCGCTGCGGGCGACTCCCGAAGGAGTAGGCCAGCTTGTTCGCGACCAGGCGGTCGCCGGTACGCAGGGTGTTCTCCATCGATGCGGACGGCACCGCGAACGGCCGCGCCACGAAGGCGTTCACCAGTAGCAGGGAGAGCAGGCAGATACCGACCAGCAGAAGGAGGTCACGCGACCGCGAACGGCCCGGTTCCTCGGCGTCCTCTTCCCCGTCGCGGGCGACGTCCTCCTCAGCGCCGTCCTCCGGGCGCTCGTCCGCCTTCGCCGAGGCCTCCGCGGCTTCTGCGGCTTCTGCGGCCTCGCTCGGCGCATCCCCCAGGCCGGCCTCCGGGCCGACCGCCGCCCCGGACCTGCCCCCGGACCTGACCCCGGACGCGACCCCGGCCCCGTCCCCAGACCCGGCCCCGGACGCCGCAACAGCGACCGGAGCGACGCCCGAGGAAACAGCCCCGGAAACGACCGCAGAAACGGCCGCGGACCGCGAGGGCGAGTCCGCACCGGTGGGTGCGGGACAGCCGTCGCGGTCCGCGGATGGTTCGTGCGTGCTCATCGGGGGCTGAGCTTACCCTGCGGCAGCGGCGCCCCCCAGAGCGCTCCGATCCCCCGGCAGAACCGGGGGCCGGTGGATCAGCGGTCGCGCTTCTCCTTGATCTTCGCGGCCTTGCCGCGGAGGTCACGCAGGTAGTACAGCTTGGCGCGGCGAACCGCACCGCGGGTCACGACCTCGATCTTCTCGACGACCGGGGTGTGCACCGGGAAGGTGCGCTCCACGCCGACATTGAAGCTGACCTTGCGGACGGTGAAGGTCTCACCGACGCCGGCGCCGTGGCGGCGGATGACGACGCCCTGGAAGACCTGGACACGGGAGCGGTTGCCCTCGATGACCCGGACGTGAACCTTCAGGGTGTCACCGGCGCGGAAGGCCGGAATGTCGCTACGCAGCGAGGCCGCGTCGACAGCAGCGAGCTTGTTGCTCATGTTGCTCTCCATCGCAGGCGCCACGGGCCGCCCACGGAAGTTCGTCACAATGGGGTTTGCTGCGGGCCGCATCGGTTGGCGATGTTCCCCCCGTGGCGGGGGCACCGGACCACGTGACCCCTACGGGAGGAGCCCAGCGACAGACAACAGCGGCCTATTCTTCCACACCATCGGCCACGGACCGAAATCGGCCGAGCCGTTCGTCCCAGGCGAGACCGAGGATGCTGAGCGCCTCGCGGTCCTTCTTGTCGAAGGCGCCGTACTGCCAGCGTTCCACCAGGTCGGACCGGTTCGCCAGGGTGCGGGCGAAGGCCTGCTCGCGCCGCCAGCGGGCGATCCGGCCGTGGTTGCCGCTGAGCAGCACATCCGGGACGGTCCGGCCGCGCCACTCGGCGGGCTTGGTGTAGACCGGGCCTTCCAGCAGGTCGGCCATGGCGCCGGGCGCGAAGGAGTCGTCACGGTGGGACTCCGCGTTGCCGAGCACCCCGGGCAGCAGCCGGGCGATCGCCTCGACCATCACCAGGACGGCGACCTCGCCGCCGGCCAGGACGTAGTCGCCGATCGACGCCTCGACCACCGGCATCCGGGTGGCCGCCTCCTCGATCACGCGCCGGTCGATGCCCTCGTACCGGGCCGGGGTGAACGTCAGCCACGGACGGCCGGCGAGTTCCTGGGCGAGCTCCTGGGTGAACGGGCGCCCGCTGGGGGTGGGCACCACCAGCGTGGGCACCTCTCCCGCCGGACCGCGGCCGATGACCGCGTCCAGCGCCTCGCCCCACGGCTCGGGCTTCATCACCATGCCGGGACCGCCGCCGTAGGGGCTGTCGTCCACGGTCCGGTGGATGTCGTGGGTCCACTCGCGCAGGTCGTGGACGTGCACGTCGAGCTGGCCGCGGGCACGGGCCTTGCCGACCAGCGAGATGTTCAGCGGCTCCAGGTACTCCGGGAAGATCGTCACGACGTCTATCCGCATCCCGTCCTGCACGGACGGGCCGGACGGGGCGGACGGGCCGGACGGGCCGGACGACGCGGAGCCGTCAGCCCCGGCGGACGGGGCGGCCGCCGCCTCGGACCGCTCCTGCGGCTGCACTCCCTCGGCGGTCACTCCGACTCCTCCGGCTCGTCCGCCGCAGCCTGCACGACCTCGGCCTGCTCCGGGTCGATCAGCCCGGGCGGCGGGTCGATCACCACCCGCTGGTTCTCCAGGTCGATGGTCGGCACGATGCGGGTCACGAACGGCACCAGCACCTCCGTGCCGTCGGGCTTCTCCACCGTGAGGAGGTCCTGGTAGGGCAGGTGGACCACCTCGGTCAGTTCGCCGACCGGGGTCCCGTCCAGCAGCACCACGTCCATGCCGATCAGCTGGTGGTCGTAGTACTCCTCCGGGTCGTCCGGGCGCTCGTCCGGGTCGACCTCGGCGATCAGGATGGTGCCGCGCAGCGCCTCGGCGGCGTTGCGGTCCTTGATGCCGGCGAAACGCAGCAACAGCCGGCCGCTGTGCACCTTGCCGGACTCGACGGTCAGCGGTCCGGCCGACGCGGGGTCGGTGAGCACGACGGCACCGGGGCCGAGCCGGAGTTCCGGCTCGTCGGTGCGGACCTCGACGCTGACGTCCCCCCTGATGCCGTGGGCGCGGCCGATCTTGCCGACGACGAGCTGCACGGTGATCGTTCTCCTGGATGGGTGCTAGGGAAGGCCTAGGGAAGGCAGAGAAAAGAACAGGGCCGCAAGAAAAACGGCGAAGGCCGGCCGGGACGACATGCGTCCCGACCGGCCTCAAGCCTGACGGCTGAACGAGCAGCAGCGTCAGCGAATGCTGTCCACGTCGACCAGGTCGACCCGGACGTTGCGACCGCCGAGGGCGCCGACCACGGTGCGCAGTGCGCGCGCCGTGCGGCCGCCCCGGCCGATCACCTTGCCGAGGTCATCGGGGTGCACTCGCACCTCGATGGTGTTGCCCCGACGCAGGTTGCGCGAGCGCACCTGCACCTCGTCGGGGTGCTCGACGATGCCCTTCACCAGGTGGTCGAGGGCGTCCTCGATCACGATCAGGCCTCGGCGGCGGCGTCGGCCTCAGCCTCGGCCTTGTCCGACTTCTTGGCCTTGGGGGTGATGGCGACACCGGTGGTGGCGTCCTCGAAGCCGGCGACGGCCTTCGCGAACAGGTGCGAGAAGTCCTCGACCTTCGGCTCGGCGACCTTCAGCGGCGCCGGAGCCGGCAGGCCCTTGAACTTCTGCCAGTCGCCGGTCAGCTTCAGGATGGCGAGCACCGGCTCGGTCGGCTGGGCGCCGACGGACAGCCAGTACTGGGCGCGGTCGCTGTCGACCTCGATCTTCGAGGGGTTGTAGGTCGGCTGGTAGATGCCGATCTCCTCGATCGCGCGACCGTCACGCTTGGTGCGGGCGTCGGCGACGACGATGCGGTAGTGCGGGGAGCGAATCTTGCCGAGACGCTTGAGCTTGATCTTGACTGCCACGGGAGTGGATTCTCCTGGTGTTGACGTGGGTGAGCAGCCTTGCCCTCGCGTGGGGTTGCGGGGGTGGGCCGTTCAAGGGACACGCCAGCCGTAGGAGAGAGGGGTCCTGCTCGGCTGCCGAGTACTCAGCTGTCCATTCTGCCATACCGGCGCGAACCGCCTTGACCGGGCTCGGGCGCGACAGGCCACGGACCGCACCCGAAGGGGCCGGGGAGATTCGGGACAGAAGACCGGGAGCACCCGAGCGGGACGAGCCCCGGGAGGCGCCGCCGGAGGCCTGGGAGGCCCGGGAGGGAGCGGAGGGGAGCCGGTCCGACCGACAGGGGACAGGTCCGACCGGGAGCCCCCGCTCCCGGTCAGCCCAACTCCCACCACCACCGGTCGGCCGGGTACCGGCCAATCGGGACCGGAGGCAGGTCCGGCGATCAACCGCGCACCGATCGGCGTCGGCGCCACGGACTCGCTCCGGCCGGGGCAGCTGCCCGCACAGCTACCGGCCGCTCCTTCCGACCGCCTCCGCCGACTGCTTCCGCCGACGCCGATTACGCGATCTTGAACGGCTGCTGGCAGGCCCCGCAGACGATGGACGCCTGCGCGAGCACCGACGGGACGACCCGGACGTTGCGCCCGCAGCCGCAGACCGCCTTCACCCGGACGCCGCCCCCGGAGGAGCCGTGCCGGGCGGCCGGGCCGCGGAAGGCCCGCGTGGCGCCGTCACCGGCCACCGCCTCCTGGTGCGCACCGAGGGCGCGGTCCAGGCGTTCGATGGTCTCGGCGTACCGCTCGCGCGTCTCCTTGAGCATGGTCACCTGGGAGAATCCGCTGCTCGCGTGCGGTTCCACCGGGTGCGCCAGGCCCAGCTCCGAGGCGAGGAGCAGGAAGCGTCGGTTGTGGTAGCGGCCGGCGCGCGAGGTGTCCCGGATGTCCCGGGCCGCGGCCAGACCGTGGGCAGCCTCGTGGAGGAGCCGCTCGAAACCGAGCCGCGTGCCACAGGCCGAGGAGGACTCGCCGATCAACGCCTCGGGCGAGGCGAGGTCGGGGAGGTCCTGATGGAAGGCCTGGATGTCGCTCCAGGCGGCGGCCAGTTCGGCCGCGAGAACGAGGGGCTGTGTCGTGCTCACGCTAGACCAACGATGGAGTGCGAGCCGATGTTCCGCATGTTCCCGTTCCCCGGGAATTCCCAGGAAACTCTCAGGAATGTACGAGCGCGCGCAAATTGCGCGTTCCGGATCTGACGCAAGACCAACCCCCTGCACGTTTGGGCCCGTCGCAGCTCGGCGGGCCTCATCCCTTTTCTGCCACGGGGAACGGGCTGTCGCTCCCCGGACATACGTACGGCCCATGATCCTGTCGAGTTGACAGGGCCACGGGCCGTACACCGTACCGCTATTCCGTTAATACCGGGAGTTGACCGGCCAGTAGGGATGTCGACGACCGAGACGACGCCGGGGCGGTTACCGTCGGAATTTCCGGCGGCGGCTGCCGGGGCCCGTCATTACTCATCAGTACGAGTCGGTTTCCGGCACCACGAACACCTCGAACGCGCCGGAATCACTCCCGAACGCCCCGAAACGCTCAGCCTCGGATCTTCGGTACCGAACCACCCGACATCGAGCCCTTTGGTATCGAACCCTTTGGCGTCGAACCACTCGCGCCGACGACTCCCGCCGAACGGCTCGCACTGAACGGCTCGCACCGAACCGCGGACGCCGGAACGCCGGCAGCGGAACGTCGACACCGGAGCACCGAACCACCGGCACCGGAGCACCGAACCGCGGCACCGGAGCGCCGAACCGCCGGCGCCAGATCACCCAACCGTCGAAACGGGGCCCCGGCACCGAACCACCGGCACCGGAGCCCCGTCCCCGAGTCGATCAGTAGGCGCGCGCGACGATGGCGATGTTGCCGTCCTGGTCGTCCGTCGCCGGCACGGAGCCGTCGGCGGCCACGATGCAGCGCACCGAGACGCCCTGCTCGGCCAGCTTGGCCTCGCCCTCCGGCCCAAGCTCGGCCCAGGAGATCCGGCCCCAGCCGGTCGCGGCGGCCTCGACGGCCTCGTCGAGGTTCTTCACGTCGACGGTGCGGGCCTCACGGCGCTCGCGGGACTGGCGCAGCAGCAGCGCCTGGTCCTCCTCCAGCACGCCCGGCACGAGCGACGCGAGGGCGTCGATCGAGACCGGCTCCTTGCCGCCGGGGATGCGGCGGGCCAGCATCGCGGTGCCGTTCTCCAGGTCGCGCGGGCCGACCTCGATGCGCAGCGGAACGCCCTTGAGCTCCCAGTCGACCGCGCGGCGGCCGAACGGGGTGTCGGTGCGGTCGTCGACGACGACCCGGATGCCGGCGGCCTCCAGCGTGGCGCCGATCTCGCGCACCTTGGCGATCACCGCGTCGTCGCCCTTGATGGCGAGGACGACGGCCTGGACGGCGGCCAGGCGCGGGGGAACCCGCAGGCCGTTGTCGTCGCCGTGGGACATGATCAGGCCGCCGACCATGCGGGTCGAGACGCCCCAGGAGGTCTGCCAGACGTACTCGCGCTCGGCGCCCTGGAGCTGGTAGGTGGTGTTGAACGCCTTGGCGAAGTTCTGGCCCAGCTCGTGGCTGGTGCCCATCTGCAGCGCCTTGCCGTCGCCCATCATGCCTTCGAGCGTGAGGGTGTTGATGGCGCCGGCGAAGCGCTCCTTGGCGGTCTTGCGGCCGAGCACGACGTCGATGCCGAGCACGTTGGTCATGAAGTCGCCGTAGACCTGGGTGTGGATCATCGACGCGTAGTCACGGGCGTCCTCGTACGTGGCGTGGGCCGTGTGGCCCTCCTGCCAGAGGAACTCGGTGGTGCGCAGGAAGACGCGCGGGCGGAGCTCCCAGCGGACCACGTTGGCCCACTGGTTGATCAGCAGGGGCAGGTCGCGGTGGCTCTGCACCCACTTGGAGAAGTACTCGTTGATGATGGTCTCGGAGGTGGGCCGGACGACGACCGGCTCGTCCAGCTGCTTGCCGCCGCCGTGGGTGACCACCGCGAGCTCGGGGGCGAAGCCCTCGACGTGCTCCGCTTCCTTGGTCAGGTAGGACTGCGGGATGAACATCGGGAAGTAGGCGTTCTGAGCGCCGGCCTTCTTGATGCGGGCGTCCATCTCCTGCTGCATCCGCTCCCACAGGCCGTAGCCGTACGGTCGGATGACCATGGTGCCGCGCACCGGACCGTTGTCGGCCAGCTCGGCCTTGTTGATGAGGTCCTGGTACCAGCGCGGGAAGTCGTCCGCCTGGGGGGTGAGAACGGGTGCCTTTGCCATGGGGCGAATGGTACGGGGAGCAGGGCCCTGACTTCGAATCGGTAACGGGCTCGGCAGCGGATCGGCCGCCGGGCCGACCGGCCCGACGGCCCGCACCACACCTGAACAGCAACGGCATCGGCCGTGAGTCGGTCAACGGGTCGGGCACCGGGACCGGCAACGGGTCGGGCGACGGGACCGGCAACGCGGCTGCTGCCGGGGGGCGCACGACCGCGACACGCGCGCACCACCCTGCACCCCTCTGGACGCCACGCCCGAGCCGCTGTTCGCTGGAGTGGGGCGGGACTTTGGGGGAGCCGTAGCAGCACACCGAAGGACCGGATGGGAGGCCGCGATGGCTTCAGCTCGATCGACCGGCACAACCGTACGACCCGCGGGCGCACGACCGCACGACCCGCTGCCCCCGGCAGCGTGGCCCGCGCGGGCGCGCGACTGGGCGGAGATCCAGGAACGCATGTTGGTGCCGCTCTACGAAGCGGTCTACGACCGCCTGGAGGTCGGCCCGGCGACCAGCGTGCTGGGTCTGGGCTGCCGGTCGGGCCTGGCCCTGCTGCTGGCGGCCGGACGGGGTGCCCAGGTCGCCGGACTGGAGCCGCAGGACGAGCTGCGCGAGCTGGCCCGGGGCCGTCGGCTCCAGGTGGGCGCGAGTGCCCGGACCGCATCGGCCGTCCCCCGCTCGGCCCATTCGCTGGTCACGGTTTTCGAGCAGCTGCCAGGGGCCGCGGAACCGCAGCGCGTGGTGACCGAGGCAGCCCGGCTGACGCTGCGCGGCGGACACGTGGTGCTGGCCGCCTGGGGTCCGCCGGAGCGCTGCGAGAGCGCGGCCGTGCTGGACGTGGCCCGCCGGATGGCGGGGCGCACCACCGCGCGCGACCCGTTCGGACTGAGTACGCCCGGCGCCCTGGAGGATCTCCTGGCACCGGCCGGCCTGCGCCCGGCCGGCAGCGGCCGGGTGGGCTGCCCGTTCGCCTACCCGGACCTCGACAGCGCGGTGCGCGGGCTGCTCTCCACCGGTCTGTACAACGCGGCGGCGGAGTTCTCGGGGCTGCCGCTGGTGGCGAAGGAGCTGGCGGAGGTGCTGCACCCGTACCTGCGCGCGGACGGCTCAGTCCGGATGGAGAACGTCTTCCGTTACCTGGTCGCCGAACAACCCCGCTGACCACCCGGTCGCCCGACTCCCCGCCACCCGACCGCCGGCCGGGCCCGCCACCCGACCGCCGGCCGGGCCCCGCCCGCTCGGCATCCCGGCCGCTCGCCCGCGGCAAGCGCAGCGACGGCACACCGGAGGGGCGCCCGCACCCACCGCGAGCGCCCCTCCCCAACCCGTCCCGCCGAACACCCCCGTCCCCAGCGCCTCAGGCCTGGTCGAGCGCCTTCCGCGGCACCCCCGCCGCCCGGTACGCCTCCTCCTCGTCCAGCGTCTCCGCCTCCAGCAGGGCCGCCGCCAACGCGTCCAGCCGGTCCCGCTGCTCGGTCAGCAGCCGGAGCGCCTCGTCGTAGCACTCGGAGACGATCCGCCGGGCCTCCTCGTCCACCGCGTCCAGCGTGGTCGGCGCGGCGGAGAGCCCGTAGGCGCCCTGGGGGTCGGAGGGGACGGCGGTGAGCCGGCCGACGCGCTCGCTCATGCCCCAGCGGCCGGCCATGCCGCGGGCGATGTTGGTGACCTGTTCCAGGTCGCTCTCCGCGCCGGTGGTGATGACGCCGTAGACGACCTGCTCGGCGGCCATCCCGCCGAGCGCGCCGATGATCCGCCCGCGCAGGTAGGGCTCGGTGTACGAGTAGCGGTCGGTCTCGGGGGTGGAGAGGGTGACGCCGAGGGCCCGGCCGCGCGGCACGATGGTGATCTTGCGGACCGGGTCGGCGCCCGGCTGGAGCATGCCGAGCAGCGCGTGGCCGCTCTCGTGGTACGCGGTGCGCTCCCGCTCGTCCTGCGGCATCACCAGCGGCCGGACGGCGCCCAACTGGACCTTCTCCAGTGCGTCCGAGAGGTCCCGCTCCCCCACCGCGTCCTGCTTGCGCTTGACCGCCAGCAGGGCGGCCTCGTTGACCAGGTTGGCCAGGTCGGCGCCGGTCATGCCGGGGGTGACCTTGGCCAGCTGGGCGAGGTCGGTGCCCCCGGCGAGCGGGACGGTCCTGGTGTGGATGCGCAGGATGGCGGCGCGGCCGTCCCGGTCGGGCGGGCTGACGGTGATCCGGCGGTCGAACCGGCCGGGGCGCAGCAGGGCCGGGTCGAGGACGTCGACCCGGTTGGTGGCGGCGATGACGATGACGCCCTCGGAGCCGGTGAAGCCGTCCATCTCGGTGAGGATCTGGTTGAGCGTCTGCTCGCGTTCGTCGTGGCCGCCCATGCCGCCGCTGCCGCCGCGCTGGCGGCCGATGGTGTCGATCTCGTCGATGAAGATGATCGAGGGGGCGACCTTCCGGGCCTCGGTGAAGAGGTCCCGAACCCGGCTGGCGCCGACGCCGACGATCATCTCGATGAATTCGGAGGCGGAGGCGGAGAAGAACGGCACGTCGGCCTCGCCGGCGACGGCCCGGGCCAGCAGGGTCTTGCCGGTGCCGGGCGGACCGCTGAGCAGGACGCCGCGGGGCATCTTGGCACCGAGCCTGCGGTAGCGCTGAGGGTTCTTCAGGAAGTCGACCACCTCGGTGAGTTCGGCCTCGACCTCGTCGATGCCGGCCACGTCGGCGAAGGTGGTGCGCTTGCCGGACTCGGCGGCGACCGGTTTGGGCGGGGCCTTGCGGCCGAGCGCGCCGCCGCCCAGGCCGCCGGCCATCCGTCGGGCGAGCAGCACCCAGACCAGGATGAGCAGCAGCATCGGGGCGAGCGAGATCAGCAGGTTGGCGAGGAAGCTGCGCTGCTGGACCACCGGCTTGGCGGTGACCTCGACCCCCTGCTGCTGGAGGGTGGTCCAGAGGCTGTCGCCGGCGAAGGAGGGCCGCTGGGTGTCGAAGTCGGTGTAGTCGCCCTTGCCGCCGTCCGGCTTGGGCGCGGCGTTCTTCAGGGTGCCCTCGATGGCGTCGCCCTTGGAGTAGATCTTGGCGACGTTGCCCTTGTTCAGCTGGTTGTTGAACTCGGTGTAGGAGATCGTGGTGGCGCCGGCTTTGCCGAAGAAGGACAGCAGCAGGTCGGTGATCAGGAAGACCACCAGCGCGGTGAGGATGAGACCCGTCCAGCCGCCGGGCATCCTGCGGCGCGGGGGCGGCGGGGGCGGTGCACCCTCGGAGCGCCAGGGCTGGTCGGGGGTCTGGCGAGGCGGCGCCGGTTCGGTCACCCGTCGGACAATACGGACACCTGCTCGGGTGATCCATCCGCAACGCCGCACCCCCCGGAGCCGCGGACCCCCGCCCCCGAGCCCGCAACCCCCGGCCCCCAACCCCCCGGCAGCGCCACCCCCCGACGGCTACGCCGCCGCGGAGCCCGGCCATTCCTCGGCGGTCAGGGCGAAGCGCTCGTGGTCCCGCCATTCGCCCTGCAGGAACAGCATCCGGGGCGTGAACCCCTCGTGCCGGAAGCCCAGCCGCTTGGCCAGCCCGATCGAACGCCCGTTGTCCGGCTGCACGTTGATCTCCAGCCGGTGCAGCCCGAGCCCGCCGGCCGTCTGAGGGGCGAAGCAGCTGTCCAGCACCAGCCGCATGCCCTCGGTCATCCGGCCGGTGCCGGCGAACGGCAGGTACGAGTCGTAGCCGAGCGCCCCGTTGCAGAACCGCCCCATCACGATGTTGGCCACGTTGACCTTGCCGACCAGCCCGCCGGTCTCCCGGTCGAAGATCAGGAAGGTCCGCAGCCCGGCGCCCTGCCGCTCCATGAGGTCCGGCAGGCCGTCCGGCTCCACCGGGTTCCACCGTCCGATGTGCTCGGCGGACCGTCGGACCGCCTCGGCGTACGCAACCACGTCCTCGGCCCGCGGGGCCCTGATCGTCACTCTCACCCCCTCATCATCGGACATGCGGATCATCCGACCTGCGAAGGGCCGCATCGGACCGGCGGATGACCTCCCCGGACCTGCGAAGGGCCGCACCGGACCGCCGGATGACCTCCCCGGACCGGCGGATGACCTCCCCGGACCTGCGAAGGGCCGCACCGGACCGGCGAAGGGCCGCACCGGACCGGCGAACAACCTCCCCGGGCGCGCGAACGGCCTCCCCGGACATGCGAACGGCCCGCCGCCCGGAGGAAATCCGGACGGCGGGCCGCGCGAGGCTGCGCAGCGGACCTACAGCAGGTCCTTGAACTCCTTCGGCAGCTCGAAGTCGGCCGGTCCCTTGCCCGCGCCGAGCCCGAACGCGCCGCCCTGGGCCGGGGCCTGGCCGCCGCCCGCGCCGAGCGCGCGGCGCTCTGCGGCCGCGGCCTCCTCCTGCGCGCGCTTCAGCGGGTTGCCGCTCTTGCGCTTGCCCTTGGCCGCCGGGGCCTTCTTCGCGGACTTCTTCGAGCCGCCGCCCATGCCCGGGATCCCCGGCATGCCGGGGATGCCCTTGCCGGAGGCCATCGCCGACATCATCTTGCGGGCGTCGAAGAACCGCTCGACCAGGTTGTTGACCTCGCCGACCTGGACGCCCGAACCCTTGGCGATGCGGGCGCGGCGCGAGCCGTTGATGATCTTCGGGTCGGTCCGCTCGGCCGGGGTCATCGACTTGATGATGGCGCCGACGCGGTCGACGTCCTTGTCGTCGATGTTGTTGATCTGCTCGCGGATCTGGCCCATGCCGGGCAGCATGCCCAGCAGCTTGGAGATCGAGCCCATCTTCCGGACCTGCTCCAGCTGGGCCAGGAAGTCGTCGAGCGTGAAGTCCTTGCCGCCGCCCTGCAGCTTGGAGGCGATCTTCTCGGCCTCGGCCTGGGAGAAGGTCTGCTCGGCCTTCTCGATCAGCGACAGCATGTCGCCCATGCCGAGGATGCGCGAGGCCATCCGGTCCGGGTGGAAGGCGTCGAAGTCGTCGACCTTCTCGCCGTTGGAGGCGAACATGATCTGGCGGCCGGTGACGTGCGCGACCGAGAGCGCGGCACCACCGCGGGCGTCGCCGTCGAGCTTGGAGAGCACCACGCCGGTGAAGTCGACGCCGTCGAGGAAGGCCTGGGCGGTGGTGACCGCGTCCTGGCCGATCATCGCGTCGACGACGAACAGGACCTCGTCCGGGTTGACCGCGGCCCGGATGTCGGCGGCCTGCTGCATCAGCTCGGCGTCGATGCCGAGGCGGCCGGCGGTGTCGACGATGACGACGTCGTACTGCTTCTGCTTCGCGTACTCGATCGAGTCGCGGGCGACCTGCACCGGGTCGCCGACGCCGTTGCCCGGCTGCGGGCCGTAGAAGGCCACGCCCGCGCGGTCGGCGACGACCTGGAGCTGGTTGACGGCGTTGGGGCGCTGGAGGTCGCAGGCGACCAGCAGCGGGGTGTGCTTCTGCTTCTTCAGCCAGTGGCCGAGCTTGCCCGCGAGGGTGGTCTTACCGGCACCCTGGAGACCGGCGAGCATGATCACCGTCGGGCCGCTCTTGGCGAACCTCACCCGGCGGGTCTCGCCACCGAGGATCGCGATGAGCTCCTCGTTGACGATCTTGATGATCTGCTGCGCCGGGTTCAGCGCGCCGGAGACCTCGGCGCCGAGCGCCCGCTCCTTGACCTGCTTGATGAAGGCCCGCACGACCGGCAGCGCGACGTCCGCCTCCAGCAGCGCGATGCGGATCTCGCGGGCGGTGGCGTCGATGTCCGCCTCGCTGAGGCGGCCCTTGCCACGGAGGTTCTTGAACGTCGCTGCGAGGCGATCGGAAAGGGTGTCGAACACGTCGTCGCGGGTCCTCTGCGGCATCGGTATCGGTACGGTCGTCGTCCCCAAGGGTATCCGGCCGCCCTGGGAACGGTCTCCACCCCCGGGACGACCGGCCCTGGAGCTTTCCCCGGGGCCCGCCCGAAGCACGCCCGGAGCACCGCCGAGCACCCCCGGAGCGTTCCCGGATCAAAGCCCGGAACACCCCCAGCGGGCCGGGGAGGCCGCTCCCCGGCTCGGGGCTCAGCCCAGCGCCGCCCGGACCGCCGCCGCGACCTCCCCGGCCCGCTGGGCGGTGAGCGGCCGGCCGGCGTCGTCGGTCAGGTAGAAGGAGTCGACGGCGTCGGCACCGAGCGTGGAGACGTGCGCGGTCCGGACCCGGACGCCGGCGCCGTCCAGCGCCCGCCCGATCCGGTGCAGCAGGCCGGGGGCGTCGTGGGCGCGCACCTCCAGCACGGTCGCGGTGGCCGAGGCCACCGCGGGGGCCACCGCGACCAGCGGTGGCGGGGTCGGGATGCCGCGCCGGCGCGGGGCGGCCGCGTCGCGCTCGGCGAGCCGGCGCGAGACGTCCAGCGAACCGTCGAGCGCCCTGCGCAGGTCGGCCCGGAGCCGGGCCGCCTCCGGCAGCTCGCCGAACTCGGCCGCCACCGTCCAGGAGAGCAGCAGCACCGGGCCGGCGCCGATCGGGTCCAGCTCGCGCAGGCCCGCCGAGCGGACGGTCAGCCGGTGCAGGGCCAGCACCCCGGCGACGGTGCCGAGCAACCCCGGCTGGTCCGGGACGGCGAGGGTCAGCCGCACGCCCATCGGCTCGGTGCCGGGCTCCCCTCCACCCGGCCGGCCCTGACCCGCGGCCAGGCCCGGCTCCCGCCTCAGGCCCGCCTCCCCGGCCTGGGCCGCCACCTCGGCCTGTGCCAGCAGCGAGAGCGCCGGCCCACCCGTCCGGGCCGCCTCCACCGCGAGCCGCTCCTGCTCCGCGGTCGGCGCGGCCTCCCCGGGGTGGGGGTACCCCCGGCCGACGGCCGGGGAAGGGTACGCGCCGGCCAGCTGGGCGGCGGCCCTGGCCGCCAGGCCGTCCACCAGCGAGGCCCGCCAGCGGCTCCAGGCCGCCGGGCCGGTCGCGGTCGCATCGGCCTCGGTCAGCGCGTGCAGCAGCTCCAGCTGCGGCAGGGTCGCGACCACCTTGGTGATCGCCTCTACGGTCGCGGGATCGTCCGGGTCCCGCCGGGTCGCGGTGTCCACCAGGGTCAGGTGGTGGCGGACCAGCATCGCCAGGGTCTCGACCGACTCCCGGTCGAAGCCCATCCGGACCGCCACGTCACGGACGATCACCTCGCCCGCCTCGCTGTGGTCGCCGGGCCAGCCCTTGCCGAGGTCGTGCAGCAGCGCGGCCACCAGCAGCAGGTCCGGCCGGGCCACCCGGCGGGTCATCGCGGCGGCCCGCACCGCCGTCTCCACCAGGTGCCGGTCGACCGTCCAGCGGTGCACGGCGTTGCGCTGCGGGCGGCAGCGGACCCGCTCCCAGTCCGGCAGCAGCCGGGTGATCAGCCCCTCCGCCTCCAGCGCCTCCCACACCGGCAGACAGGCCTCACCCGCGCCGAGCAGCGTGACCAGCTGCTCGCGGGCCTCGTCCGGCCAGGGCACCGGCAGCGGCCGGCACTCGGAGGCCAGCCGGCGCACCGTCGAGTAGGAGATGGTCAGGCCGTTCTGCGCGGCGGCGGCAGCGGCGCGCAGCGGCAGCACCGGGTCGGCGGCCGGGCGCGCGCCCTGGGCGAGCACCGCCTCGCCGTCCTGCTCGACCACGCCCTCGGCCAGCGGACGGCGCTCGACCGCACCACGGGCCACCGCGCCCGCGCCGCGCCCGGCGCCGGTGAACGGGAAGGAGAGCCGGGAGGTGCGCCGGCCCCGGCCCGCGCGGGCGGCCAGCACCCGGTCCACCGCCCGCCAGGTGACGTCGCTCGCGTAGGCGATGGTGCGGGCGGCCTCGTAGACCTGGCGCAGCAGGGTGTCGGCGTCCAGCACACCGAGCCGCTCCGCGACCTGGTCCTGGTCCTGGAGGCTGAGCCGCTCGGTGGCCCGGCCGGTGGCCAGGTGCAGGGCGTCCCGGACGTCGGCCAGGCGCGTCGCGGCGGCGTCCAGGCCGTCCCGCGGGGCGTCGGCCAGCCAGGTGGCGGCGATCGCGTTGAGCGCGACGACGTCCCGCAGGCCGCCGCGGGCCTCCTTGAGGTCCGGCTCCAGCAGGAAGGAGAGCTCGCCGTGCCGTTCGGCCCGCTCCCGGCCGAGTTCGCGCAGCTCGGGCAGGCGTGCGGGGGCGGCGGCGCGCCAGTCGGCGAGGACGGCGGAGCGCAGCGAGGCGGTGAGCGCCGGGTCTCCGGCGACGTGGCGGGCGTCCAGCAGGCCGAGCTGCGCCTTGAGGTCGGCGGCCGCCACCGCGCGGGCCTCGGCGGGGGTGCGCACCGAGTGGTCGAGTGCGGTGCCGGTGTCCCAGACCGGGTACCAGATCCGTTCGGGCAGCGCGGGGTCGAGCGGGCCGTCGTGCAGCAGCAGGACGTCGAGGTCGCTGCGCGGGGAGAGTTCGCCGCGCCCGTAGCCGCCGACGGCGACCAGGGCGACGCCGGCCGGGGCTCCGGCCGCCGTGAGCAGGCCGGCCAGCCAGTCGTCGGTGAGCGCGGCCAGCGCGGCGCGGCGGGCGCTGCCGGCGGGGCCGGGCTCGTCCAGCAGCCGGGCGCGGGCGGCGCCGTAGTCGCAGGGGTCGTCGGTTTCGGTGGCCATGCGAAGTCCCCGTCCGTCGTGCGGTTGAACCAACGGCGCCGATACGCCGTCGGCGGACCCGCGACCGGGGGCCGGCCGCAGGTCCGCCTGCGTGATCAAGCTGAATGCTAGAGCGTGTCCCTAGAGGGCGTCGGGGCCGCGCTCGCCGGTCCGCACCCGGACGGCGGTCTCGACCGGGATGCTCCAGACCTTGCCGTCCCCGATCTTGCCGGTCCGGGCCGCCTTGACCAGGACGTCGATCAGCTGCTCGGCGTCGTCGTCCTCGACCAGGACCTCGATTCTGACCTTGGGCACCAGGTCCACGGTGTACTCCGCGCCCCGGTAGACCTCGGTGTGGCCGCGCTGGCGGCCGTAGCCGCTGGCTTCGGTGACGGTCAGGCCGTGTACCCCGAAGGCCTGCAGGGCGGCCTTCACGTCGTCCAGGCGGTGCGGCTTGATGACCGCGGTGATGAGCTTCATCAGGCGTCGACCTCGGTCTTCTCGGTGTTCTTCTCGGCAGGCTTCCCGGTGCTCTTCGCAGCGGCCGGCGCGGCGGGGGCGGGGGCGGCGACCACGGCCGCGGCCGGGGCGGGGGTGCTCCTGGCCAGGCCGGCGCCCAGCGCGCTGAAGTCGTACGCGGACTCGGCGTGCTCGGCCTGGTCGATGCCGGCGACCTCGACCTCCTCGGCGACCCGGAAGCCGACCGTCTTGTCGATCGCCTTGGCCAGCAGCCAGGAGAGCACGAAGGAGTAGGCGGCGACCACGGCCACGCCCATCGCCTGCTTGCCGAGCTGCTCCAGGCCGCCGCCGTAGAAGAGGCCCTTGGCGGTCTGGCCGACGGTGCCGGTGGCGAAGAGGCCGACCAGCAGCGAACCGATCGCACCGCCGACCGCGTGCACGCCGACCACGTCGAGCGAGTCGTCGAAACCGAAGCGGTACTTGAGGCTGATCGCGGCGGCGCAGACGGCGCCGGCGATCAGGCCGATCGCGACCGCGCCGAGCGGGCTGACCGAGCCGCAGGCCGGGGTGATGGCGACCAGGCCGGCCACCGCGCCGGAGGCGGCGCCGAGCGTGGTGAAGGCGCCGTGCCGCAGCTTCTCATAGGCCAGCCAGCCGACCAGCGCGGCGCCCGTGGCGACCTGCGTGTTGACCAGGGCCATCGCGGCGACGCCGTTGGCGGCCAGTGCCGAGCCCGCGTTGAAGCCGAACCAGCCGAACCAGAGCAGCCCGGAGCCGAGCATCACCAGCGGCAGGCTGTGCGGGCGCATCGGGTCCTTCCGGAACCCGACCCGCTTGCCCAGCACCAGGCAGAGCGCCAGGCCCGCGACGCCCGCGTTGATGTGCACGGCAGTGCCGCCGGCGAAGTCGATCACGCCGTTGCGGTCGCCGAGCCAGCCGCCGTTGCCGCCGTCGAAGAAGAAGACCCAGTGCGCGACCGGGAAGTACACGACGGTCACCCAGAGCGCGATGAACAGGCCCCAGGCCGTGAACTTGGCGCGGTCCGCGACCGCACCGCTGATCAGCGCCGGGGTGATGATCGCGAACATCAGCTGGAAGGCGGAGAACGCGGTGACCGGGATCGTCCCGGTCAGGTCGTTCAGCCCGATGCCGCGCATCCCGAGGAAGTCCAGGTTGCCGATCAGGCCGGCGCCCGCGTCGGGCCCGAAGCTGAGCGAGTACCCGTAGAGGACCCAGAGCACGCTGACGATGCCGAGCGAGAGGAAGCTCATCGCCAGCATGTTGAGCGTGCTCTTGGCCCTGACCATGCCTCCGTAGAAGAAGGCCAGGCCCGGGGTCATCACCATGACCAGGGCCGCACAAATGAGCACGAAGGCGGTATCGCCCGCGCTGAAGCCGTCCGGCATCGGCGTCTCCTCATGAATGGAAGCCGCTCCACACCCGGGTTACCTGTCCCGTGCCACCCGGGGTGTCGGCGATGAGAAGGAGAGTGCCGAAGGCTGGTTTCGGCCGATGCGGCCCGTTGTTTCGCGACCGTGACGACGGCGACGGTGGGGTTACGCCTGCGTGAACCACGGCCGTGCCGCGCCGCCGGATGGGCTACCGTGCCGCCGCACGGCACGGGGAGTGCGGAAACGGCCACCGACCGTGGCGGCGGCGGCCGTCACGGTCGGCGGGGTTCACGGTGGGGCGGGATCACGGGCAGCGGTACACGGGCGGCGGGGCACCCGGGCAGCGGGCGCAGGCCCGACCACGCGGACGGGCCGGACCACGCGGACGGGTCAGACCACCGAGACGTACTCCGGGATGTCCTGGACCACCCGCTCCTGGAGCCGGCTCACCGCGTCCACGCCCCTGAACCGGACGGAGGCGGCCTCCGTGGTCTTGCGCACCCGCGAGTTGAGCCGCTCCGAACGCACCTTGCCGGCGATCTCCACCGCCTGCTCGGCGTACTCCACGGCCTGCTCCGGCTCCTTCTGCAGCAGGTGGACGCTGGCCATGCCGATCAGGTTGAAGGCGTACGAGCGGACGTGGTCGCCGTCCTGGCGGAAGAGGTCGACCGCGCGCTCCATCACCGGGGCGGACATCGAGGCGTACAGCTCGGCGTTGTCGGAGTGGTAGGCGAGGTCGCGGAAGGAGTGCGCGTTCTCCGCGTTCAGCTCGGCCGGTGAGAAGAACTTCAGCCAGTCCGGGTCGCCGTCGCCCTCGCGGATGTCGGTGAAGGTGTCCTCGGCCAGCCGGACCGCCCGGGCGCAGCGGTTCACCTCGCCGATGGTGGCGTACGCGCGGGCCTCCATCGCGTACAGCAGGGACTGCTGGCGCGGGGTGGCGGTGTCGCGGCTGCCGTACTGGGCGAGGTGGATCAGCTCCAGGGCGTCCTCGCCGCGGTTGAGGTGGATCATCTGGCGGCTCATGTCGGTGAGGATCAGCGCGCCGAACGGACGGTCGCCGGCCTCCTTGGCCGCGTGCAGCGCCAGTACGTAGTACTTCTGCGCGCTCGGGTGCATTCCGACGTCGTACGACATCCAGCCGGCCAGGTGGGCCAGCTCGGCGGTGAGCCGGAACAGCCGCCGGGTGGTCTGCTCGGGGTAGGTCTCCTGGAGCAGGTCGGTGACCTCGTGCAGCTGGCCGACGACGGCCTTGCGGCGCAGCCCGCCGCCGTTCTGGGCGTCCCACTGGCGGAACATGACGGTCGTCTGCTCCAGCAGTTCCAGCTCGGGCTCGGAGAGCCGGCCGGTGAACGGCTCTCCGCCGTTGGCCGCGGTGAGGATGGGGGTGGGAATGCCGGTCGGACCGGGGGCCAGCCAGCGCTGCATCGGCTCGATGAGCGCGGCGCCGGCCGTCAGGGCGAGCGAGGTGCCGAGGAAGCCGCGCCGGTTGAGCATCAGGTCGCTGCGCGAGTAGTCGCTGATCAGCTGGACGGTTTGCGGCGCGCTCCACGGCAGGTCGACGCCGCCGCCCACGGTGGAGACCGGGATGGCGGCCCGGAGCCCGAGGTCCTCGATGGAGACCACGGAGCCGAAGCGCTCGGAGAACAGCTCCGACATGATCTTGGGGATCGGCTCGCGGGGCTGCTCGCCGTCGAGCCAGCGGCGCACCCGCGAGGTGTCGGTGGAGACGTGGTGGGCGCCGATCTGGCGGGCCCGGCGGTTGACCTGGCGCGCCAGTTCGCCCTTGGACCAACCGCTGCGGGTGAACCACGTGGTCAGCTTCTCATTGGGTTGCTTCTCTGCCATGGGAACGTCCCCATCCCGCCCGGCCCCTGCTGCGGGGCCCCCGATCGTGACCGCCCGACGGTTGCGGGCTCTTGCCAGACGTGCCGTACCTGAGGTGCCGCCGGGAGCGCGGGCCGGTGCCGCCGGCCGAAGCCGGGTGCCGGACCGTTCGCCGCGGCGTTCCGGGGCCGTCGCCCCGCCACCGTTGTTCCGCGTTGTTCCGTACCGCTGTTTGAACCGCTTCTTGAAACCGCTGTCGTACTGGTGTGCCATCCTTGCGGACGGGCCGTCAGTTTCCCCAACTCCCGTCCCCCGAGGGCCTGGAGCGGACTCAACGACGGCGTCCGTGTGCTGAACGTAATGCCCCGCGTGGTACCCGTGGGAGCGGCCCTGGCGAAACGCCACCTTTCGCCACCCCCATGAGTGAACCGAAGCAAGTCCGCACACGCTTCACTGGATAGTCCCGACGGCCCGGCATATGCGGGCTGCCAAGTCCCCACCGGCCCCCCTGCTCAGACCGGCAACACACGGCGGCCACCGGCGAGTTTGCCGCCGAGCCGGCCGACCACCCTCCCGCGCACCCGACGATCCGGCACGGGCCCCGCCCCCCACAAGGCGGCGCCCGAGGCGCGGCCCCGCAACTGGCGCACGCCACGCGCTGCGCGCCGCCACCGCACAACGCACCACGCAACGGACAATCAACACAAAGTCACCATCCCGTAACCATCGGCAACGAGAACCTGTTGGGGGAGGCATGGACAACCTGTTCGGCGAACTTCGACTGGGGCACCTGCGGTTGGCCCCGCTGAGCGCGCGCCGCCGCACCCGGGCCACGGCGTCCCAGGCGGCCGCGGAGTACACCGGCCGCTGGGGCTGGGCGGTCGCCGTCGGCAACCCGGCCCGCCCGGCCACCACCCCGGCCCGCTGCCACTGCGGCACCCCCCGCTGCGCCGCACCCGGCCTGCACCCCGCCCCCGGCGGCGAGCCGGCCGCCCGCTCCGGCGCCAGCGTCTCCGTACTGTTCCCGACCGGCCGCGCCTTCGACGTCCTGGACGTCCCCGAGCAGGCCGGGCTCCAGGCACTGGTCCGGCTGGAGCGGATGGGCACCCAGGTCGGCCCGGTGCTGGCCGCCCCCACCGGCCGGCTGCAGTTCCTGGTCGCCGCCGGCACCGCCCGCCGGCTGCCCGACCTCCTCTACCGGATGGGCTGGGACGACGCCGCGCTCGACCTCACCTGCCACGGCGAGGGCAGCTACGTCGCCGCCCCGCCCACCGTCCTCGGGAGCCTCGGCCCGGTCCGCTGGCTGCGCCGGCCGACCCGCGACAACGCCGGCTGCCCGCCCGAGGCCCGGCTGCTGCTCGGCACCCTCGCCTACGCCTGCCACCGCGGCCGCGAGCGCTCCGCCGAGCCCGCCTGGCTCGCCTCGTAGGCAGCGCCCGCAACCCGCCCTTCGCGGGCAGCTCGCCTGGCCACCCCCCGTGGGCGCCGGCCGCACCTACCACCCGGACGCACCGCCGGCCCCTCCCGCGCGCCACCCCGACGCCGGCGGAGAAATGCAGGCACCGGCGGAGAACGCAGGCACCGGTGGGCAAACGCAGGCACCGGCGGAGAACGCCGAAGGGCCCGCCCCTCGCGAGGCGGACCCTTCACCGGTGGAGCGGTTCCCGGGATCAGTCCCCGATCAGCGCGTCCACGAAGGCACCCGGCTCGAACGGCGCCAGGTCGTCCGCACCCTCGCCGAGACCGATCAGCTTGACCGGCACGCCCAGCTCCCGCTGGACCGCGACCACGATTCCGCCCTTGGCGGTGCCGTCCAGCTTGGTCAGCACGATGCCGGTGATGTCGACCACCTCGGCGAAGACCCGGGCCTGGACCAGGCCGTTCTGGCCGGTGGTGGCGTCCAGCACCAACAGCACCTCGTCCACCGGGCCGTGCTTCTCGACGACCCGCTTGACCTTGCCCAGCTCGTCCATCAGGCCGGTCTTGGTGTGCAGCCGGCCGGCGGTGTCGACCAGGACGGTGTCGGCGCCCTCGGCGATGCCCTCCTTGACCGCGTCGAACGCGATCGAGGCCGGGTCGCCGCCCTCCGGGCCGCGCACCGTGCGCGCGCCGACCCGCTCGCCCCAGGTCTGCAGCTGGTCGGCGGCGGCGGCACGGAAGGTGTCGGCGGCGCCGAGCACCACCTTGCGGCCGTCGGCGACCAGGACGCGGGCCAGCTTGCCGGTGGTGGTGGTCTTGCCGACGCCGTTGACGCCGACCACCAGGACGACGGCCGGGCCCGCCTGGTGCTTGGTGGAGTGCACGGTGCGGTCGGCGTCCTTGCCGATCAGCTCGACCAGCTCCTCGCGGAGCAGCCCGCGCAGCTCGTCCGGGGTGCGGGTGCCGAGCACCTTCACCCGGGTGCGCAGCCGCTCGACGAGCTCCTGGGTGGGGGTCACGCCGACGTCGGCGGTCAGCAGGGTCTCCTCGACCTCCTCCCAGGTGTCCTCGTCCAGGTGCTCGCGGGAGAGCAGCGAGAGCAGGCCCTTGCCGAGCGAGTTCTGCGAGCGGGAGAGCCGGGACCGCAGCCGGACCAGCCGGCCGGCGGTGGGCTCGGGGACTTCGAGGGCCGGGGCCTCCTCGACCTCCGCGGCCGTCTCGGGGACGGCCTCGGCCTCGGCCTCGGGGAGCTCCACCTCCTCGACGGTGCGCCGGGGCTCCTCGGTCGGCGGCGCGGCCTCCTCGCCGACCTGGGGCTCCTGCGGGGTCGGAGGCGCCGTGATGACCGGCGCCTGCGACTTCGGGGGCAGCTGCTGGCGTCGTCTGCCGGAAACGACGAGGCCGGCGATCGCACCGATGGCGATCACGGCGATGACTACGGCGAGGATCACGTATTCCACATAAATCTCCTTATCGGGATCCCACGACAGAGTGATCCTTCGGTCACCGACGCACGGAGCGCCGCCGCCTCCCTTACGCTGACGCCGTGCCGTCCGGCACCGGTCAGGGCTTGGCCGTCATGAGGTCGTCAAGCGGCTGGGTCAGAAGCCCCCTCGCACGCGAGGGGGAGGAGTCACAACCCGTCCAGTATCGGTGATCGGGTCGCCCGCGGGCATCCGCCCCGGCGTTGGCCGGTGGATCAGTCCGCCGGGCCGGAGGCGGTCGCCTCCTCGTACTGCCGGGGCCGGGTCGCGTGCGTGCCGCTCCCGCGGTGCTCTCCCCCGGTCCGGCGGCCGGGAGGTTCCGCCACGCGCAGGCGCTGGCTGATCACCTGGGAGATGCCGTCGCCCTTCATGGTCACGCCGTAGAGGGCGTCGGCCGATTCCATGGTCAGCTTCTGGTGGGTGATCACGATCAGCTGGGAGCTCTCCCGCAGCTCCTCCATGATCCCGATCAGTCGGCGCAGGTTGGTCTCGTCCAGCGCAGCCTCCACCTCGTCCATGACGTAGAACGGGCTGGGGCGGGCCTTGAAGATCGACACCAGCAGTGCCACCGCGGTCAGCGAGCGCTCGCCGCCGGAGAGCAGCGAGAGCCGCTTGACCCTCTTGCCCGGCGGACGCGCCTCCACCTCGACGCCGGTGGCCAGCATGTTGTCCGGGTCGGTCAGAACCAGCCGTCCCTCCCCGCCGGGGAAGAGCCGCGCGAAGACGCCCTCGAACTGGGCGGCGGTGTCGTGGTACGCCGAGGTGAACAGCTGCTCGACCCGCTCGTCGACGTCCTTGACGATGTCGAGGAGGTCCCGCCGGCTCCGCTTGAGGTCGTCCAGCTGCTCGCCGAGGAAGCGGTGCCGCTCCTCCAGCGCCGCGAACTCCTCCAGCGCCAGCGGGTTCACCTTGCCGAGCTGCTGGTAGGCCTTCTCGGCCGCCCTCAGCCGCTTCTCCTGCTCGGCCCGGTCGTACGGGCGCGGCTCGCCGGGCTCCCGCCCGTCCTCGGGCGGCGACGGCGGGACGAGCCGGTCCGGCCCGTACTCGCCGAGCAGCTCGCCGCCCTCGATGCCGAACTCCTCCAGCGCCCGCGCCTCCAACTGCTCGATCCGCAGCCGCTTCTCCGCCCGCAGGACCTCGTCCCGGTGCCCGGCGTCGACCAGCTTGTCCAGCTCGGCCTTGAGTTCGCGGCCGTGCTCGCGGTGCTCCCTGAGCTCCGCCTCGCGCTCGGCGCGCGCCTGCTCGACGGCGGCCCGCCCGGCGTCCGCGCGGGCCAGCGACACCTCCAGACAGGCGAGCAGCTGCCGGGCGCCCGCGGCGACGGCGTTCGCCACCCCGGCGTCGTGCTCGGCACGCCGACGGCGCTCGGCGGCCCGGGCGCGCGCCTCGCGCTCGGCGCGGGCGGCCCGGTCCAGCTGGTCGGCGCGACCGTTGAGGGCCCGCACCCGCTCCTCGTGGGTGCGTACGGCCAGCCGTGCCTCCAGCTCGGCCTGCCGGGCGGCGGTGGCGGCCCCCGCCAGCCGCTGCTGCTCGGCGGCGTCCGGCTCGTCCTCACCCGCGTCCGCCGACTCCTCGGCCGTGGCCAGCCGTTCCGCCAGCTCCTCCGCGGTGGCGAGCAGTTGGGCGAGCCCCTGCTCCGCGCGCCCGGCGGCGGCGGCCAGCCGCTCGGCCTCTCCGGCGGCGGCCCGGGACTGCCCGCCGAGCCGGCCGAGGGCACCCGCCACTTCGGCCCGCTCCTTCTCGGCCTGCCGCCGCCGGTCGGCCAGTTGCTCCAGCTCGGCGGCCGACTCCCCGCGCAGCCCGGTGAGTTCGGCCAGCCGTGCGGCCGCCTCGGTGCAGCGGACGTCCAGCCGCCCGATCGCCCGGGCGGTCTCGTCCACCGCGGCCTGGGTCTCCAGCAGGCTGGGCGCGCCGCCCGAGCCGCCGTGGGCGAAGCCGGCGCCGAGCCGGTCGCCGTCGGCGGTGACGGCGGCGAGGCCAGGGTGGGCCGAGACCACCCGGAGCGCCTCGTCGAGCGTGCCCACCACCGCGACGCCGGCCAGCAGGGCGCGCACCGCCGACAGCAACTCGGCAGGCCCGTCCACCAGTTCAAAGGCCCAACGGGCACCGGCCGGCAACTCCCCCGGGACGGGGCCGGGTTCGGGGGCGCCGGCGATCAGCAGCGCGGCCCGCCCCGCGTCCTCCCTGCGCAGCAGCCGCAGCGCCTCGGCGGCGGTGCCGGGCGAGTCGACCGCCACCGCGTCCGCCGCCACCCCGAACGCCGCTGCGAGGGCGGTCTCGTGGCCGGGGGCGACGGTCAGCAGCTCGGCCGCGGGGCCGAGCATCCCGGCCGGGCGGTCGTCGGACCCCAGCAGCGTGCCGCTGCCGTCCTTGCGGCGCAGGCCGAGCGCCAACGCCTCGTGCCGCGCGGTCAGTCCGGCCCGTTCGCGCTCGGCGGCACCGGCGGTCTCGCGGGCGGCGGCCAGGTCGCGCTCGGCGGCGGCGAGCCGTTCACGGGCGGCCTCGTGCGCCGCCTCGGCGCGCTCGTCGTCCCCCGCCGTGCCGTCGACCTGTGCGCGCAGTTCCTCGTACTCCTGCCGGGCGGCCCCGGCGCGCAGCAACGCCTCGTCCCGGGCCTCGGCGAGCCGGCCGATCTCGGCCTCCGCGGCGGCGGCCTTGGAGCGGGCGGCCGCGGCCTGCCCCTGGAGCCGGGCCAGGCCCTCCCGGCGATCGGCGATGGCCCGGGCGGCGTCCTTCAGCCGCCGCTCCTCCGCGTCGAGCGAGCGTTCCAGCCCGCTCCTGGTCTCGACCGCCTCGGCCAGCGCGTACTGCGCCTCCTCCAGCGCCTCGGCCAGCGCGGCCTCCTCCTCCCGGACCCGCCCGGCCTCCCGTTCCAGCTCCTCCGGGTCCCGGCCGGGCCGCTCCTCGACCTGACCGCCCGTGGCCGCGTGCCGGGCCCGCGCCTCGGCCAGGCCGACGGTGCCGCGGGTGCGTTCGGCCAGCGCGGAGAGCCGGTACCAGGTCTGCCGGGCCGCCTCCAGGCTCGGGCCGAGCTGCTGGACCTGCGCCTCCAGCACCGCCTCGCGCTGCACGGCGCGGGCCAGTTCCTGTTCGACGGTGGAGCGGCGCAGCTTGAGCGCCAGCTCGTCGGCGACCTCGGCCTCGACGGCCCGGCGCAGGGTGAGCAGGTCGTCGGCGAGCAGCCGGAGACGGGCGTCGCGCAGGTCGGCCTGGATGCCCGCGGCGCGGCGGGCGATCTTCGCCTGCCGGCCGAGCGGGCCGAGCTGGCGGCGGAGTTCGGCCACCAGGTCCTGGACGCGGTTGAGGTTGACCTGCATCGCGTCCAGCTTCCGCAGCGCCTTCTCCTTGCGCTTGCGGTGCTTGAGGACGCCGGCGGCCTCCTCGATGAAGGCGCGGCGGCCCATCGGGTCGGCGTGCAGGACGGAGTCGAGCTGGCCCTGGCCGACGATGACGTGCATCTCGCGGCCGATGCCGGAGTCGGAGAGCAGCTCCTGGATGTCGAGCAGCCGGCAGGTGTCGCCGTTGAGCGCGTACTCGCTGCCGCCGTTGCGGAACATCGTCCGGGTGATGGTCACCTCGGCGTACTCGATCGGCAGCGCGCCGTCGGAGTTGTCGATGGTGAGGCTGACCTCGGCGCGGCCGAGCGGGGCGCGCCCGCTGGTCCCGGCGAAGATGACGTCCTCCATCTTGCCGCCGCGCAGCGACTTGGCGCCCTGCTCCCCCATCACCCAGGAGAGCGCGTCGACGACGTTGGACTTGCCGGAGCCGTTGGGGCCGACCACGCAGGTGATCCCGGGCTCGAACCGCAGGGTGGTGGCGGAGGCGAAGGACTTGAACCCGCGCAGCGTCAGACTCTTCAGGTGCACGCGCCGGTCTCCTCATCGCTCGCCAGGGCCCCGGTTTGCGACTGTATCCGGCCCCACCCGCCCCACCTGCCCGGACGCTCCCCGGACACGGGCCGGGACACGACGAAGGGACGCCACACAGGGCGTCCCTTGCAAGCTGCGTCCCTTTCGGGGCGGCTCAGTGCACAGCGGCGTCGATCTGCGAGGACCGGGCGGGACTCAGGTGAGAGCCGGCTCCCGCTGGTCCAGATCGATGCTGCTGAGCAGCGAGTGCTCGTCAGCGACAGCGGTGAGAGCGTCGTTCTCAGCCTGCATCCGAAGGAGCTCGGACTCCAGGTCCTGGACGCGCTGCTGAAGCCGTCGCATCTCGGAGAGCATTCGCGGGTCGGGGCCGCCGACGTACCCGAGAAGCGCCTTTGCCATGATGAATGGTCCTCCACGCTGAGTGACCGAACCGGAACGGTACAGGTCTAGGGGGAAGGGGGACGCACGCGCGGCGCGCACCGGCGGTGCTGGCTGGGCACCATGGCACAACCACCGTGAGCTGGGCCCACGGGGTATACGCCTACCGGATAAACGCGGTCGTGTGCGCGGGCTTCAAGCGTCTCACCAAAGACGGAAAGGGTCAACACGATCACCCCACGCTACCGCGCCCCTGTCACCTGCATGGCGGTGTGGTCACGCCAGGCGGTCTCGGGCCGGTCTCCACCAGGTGCTCGTGGATCATCGTTCGATGCGGAGTCAACCACGAGTCTGCCCCGATGGCAACCGCATGACACCGGCAGTTGCCGATCATTTCGGGTGCGGCCCGCGGCGACGGGCCTTTCACCCGCCCGGGTACCCGGTTCAGCGGATCTCGAAGCCCTCGTAGCCGGTGCCGACGGCCGTCCAGATCTCGGTCACCCCGGAGACGGCGCCGGGCGTGTCCGGGCCGCGCAGCAGGGCCAGCAGCTCCTCGCAGTCGGCGGCGAGGCCCTCGGCCACCACCTGGACCCGGCCGTCGCCGAGGTTGCTCGCGTACCCGGTCAGGCCGATCTCCAGCGCACGCGCCCTGGTCCACCAGCGGAAGCCGACCTGCTGGACCTTGCCCCGCACCCAGGCGGTCGCCCGGACCGGTTCATCGCTGTGCGCGTCACGACCGTGCATGCCCCGACCCTATCCGGCCCGGCGGCACCCTGCGTCACGGCACCGTGGGGCCCTCCACCGTCCAGCCCGGGCTGTGGATCTCCACGTGGAGGTCCTCGCCCCGCCCCTCCCCGCCGCAGGTCCGGCAGACCCAGGCCGGGTCGTACGGGTGCGGCTCGTGCCCGTCCGGCGTGTGGGAGAAGCTCACCGGCGGCTCGGGGTACAGCCAGCGGTCGCCCCAGCCCAGCAGTGCCTGGGCGAGCGGCGCGAGGTCACGGCCGGCCTCGGTGAGGTGGTACTCGTACCGCGGCGGCCGCTCGCTGTAGGCGCGGCGTTCGACCACGCCCGCCTCCTCCAGGGCCCGCAGCCGGGCGGTGAGCCGGTCGCGCGGCGCGCCGGTGTTGCGGGCGATCCGGTCGAAGCGGTGGTTGCCGTAGAAGAGCTCGCGGACGGCGAGCAGCGCCCACTTCTCGCCGACCACGTGCAGCGCGGCGGCGATCGAGCAGGGCCGGCCGGGCAGGACGGGCGGCGCCGAAGGCGTGTGGGAGGTCACAGAACCAGCCTGCCACACAGGGTTGCGTTCTCAAACCCGACTGCCTCCGCACCCCTCACGGACGGCACGGGCCCTTCCTGACGGCACCGCTGTTCCGTACGGCACCACCGCGGTCCGGACGACGCGGGCTCCTCCGGACAGCGCTGCGGCCCCGCCGGGTGGGTGGCGGGGCCGCAGCGCAGGTCGTCGCGTCCGGCGGGGTCAGAACCCTCCGCCGAAGTCGCCCCCGCCGCCGAAGTCACCGCCGCCACCGAAGTCGCCGCCGCTGTCGAAGCCGCCGCCGAAGTCGGAGGAGTTGTAGTCGGCACCGGTGTAGTCGCCGCCCTCGTAGCCGGAGCCGGCGTCGACCGGGGCGCCGTAGGCGGGCGTGCTCATCATCGAGCCGAGCATGGTGCCGACCAGCAGGCCGGGCAGCAGGCCGCCGCCGCCGAAGCCGCCGAAGTAGCCGCCCGCCCAGGGGCCGTACGCCGGGCCGGCGTTCCAGTAGGGCTGGGGACCGTGCTCGGTGGGGACGGTCCGGATGTCCGGGTCCTGGCCGGCCGCCAGCCGGTCCGCGTCCGCCCGGCAGACCGGGACGGTGCGCGCGGCACCGCCGGCGGGGGCCCAGTCGGCGTCCTGCACGGACGGGCCGTGGCGCGGGTCGAAGAAGCACGGCGGACGGCGCTCGGGCAGCGGACGCTTCTCCCGCCGGGCGGCCAGGGTGGCCAGCGCGAACCGGCCGTCCTCCAGCGCCTCGGTGACCGGCTTGACGTCCTCCGGACCCTTGGCCGCATCCATGCTCTGCTTGGCCCGCTCGTAGGAGTCGAGCGCGTGCGTGTAGTCGGCGCGCTGGACGTCGTCGGCGTCCGCGGCGCCCGGGCTGAAGTCGAGCCGGTCCAGCTCCTCGCCGAAGGCGGTGATGTCCTCGTCCACCACCTGGCGCAGCTGCGCCAGCTCGGCCTGCCGCTGCTCCTCCTTGCGCTTCTTCGCCCGGCGGAAGAGCAGGAAGACGCCGGTGCCGGCCAGCGCCAGCAGGGCCAGCGGGACGACGATCGCGGCGGTGGAGACGCCGCCCGTGGTGCTGTTCACGCCGTGGCCCTTGACCTGCGGGGCCGCGGTGTCGACGAAGTCGTTCAGGGTGGCGTCGATGTCGCCCGGGTGGGAGCGGAAAGCCGCGCCCGCGATGCGTTCGGCGCTCGCGGTGGGCAGCGCCTCGCGGTTGGAGCGGGCCTGGAACTGGTCACCGCGCCAGACGCCGTAGGCACCGTTGATGCCCACCTTGGTGCGCAGGTCGTTGAAGACGGTCTGGGCGCCGTACGGGTCGGCGGCCGGGACCACCGCGACGAAGATCGGCTTGTCCGCCTTGCGGATCTTCTCGGTCAGCGCGTCGGCCTGGCTCTGGCTGAACCTGCCCGTCATCGCCGGGTCGACGTACACCCGGCCCTGCTTGAGCGTCGCGGCGGCGTCGTCCAGGCCGCCGGCCGCGGAGGCCGCCGGCGCCAGCAGGAGCAGCAGCCCGAGCAGCGCCGCCACCAGGGCCAGGGGCCCGGCGCCCCGGGAACGTCGTCGAGCAAGGGTTCTCATGCCACCGACGCTACCGCTACCGGCGTCCCGGAAGGGCATACCCTTCGCGTACGGGCGGACGGGCGCACCCCCACCGTCCGCCGGGGCCGCTCCCCTCCTCGGGGATGATGTTTCCCTCGACCGCCCCCGAATCGCGCCACCGCCGGGAACCGGACCACCGGCCCGGACGTACGTTCCGGCGGGCCCGGGTGATCGCGGGGCGGCCGCCGGGCGGTCCGACGCTACCGCGCGACCGGGCATAGTGGTGGCCGCACCTCCTCCCCTTGACCTTCTCTTGACCACTTCTCTCGATCGGAGCACCGGGTGTTCATCGGCCTCGTCACCGCCGTGGCGGCCTCTGCCTGCTACGGCACCGGTTCGGTCCTGCAGGCCGTCGGATCACGGCGCTCCGCCCGGGAGGAGGCCGCCGCCGGGGGCGCCTCGGCCGGCACCACCGCGCACGGCGGGCCCAGCCTCGCCTCCACCGCGAAGGCCGCCGTCACCTGGGAGTTCATCCTCGGCACGGTGCTCGACTTCATCGGGTTCGGGCTCGGCGCGCTGGCCGCGCGGCTGCTGCCGCTGTTCCTCTCGCAGACCATCATCAGCGCCAACCTGGTGATCACCGCGCTGCTGAGCATCAAGCTGCTCGGTCTCCGGCTGAAGCAGCTGGAATGGGCGTCGATCGGCGTGCTCTGCTCGGCACTCGTGCTGCTGGCCGTCTCGGCGGGCCCGGAGGGCGGCCACCACGCGGCGATGTCCTTCCACTGGTGGCTGCTGCTGATCACCACGGTGCTGCTGGTCGGCGGAAGCCTGCTGGTGCGGCGGATGGGCGCCAACGGCGCGATCGTCGCCGGCCTGCTCTCCGGCCTCGGCTTCGGCGCACTCGGAGTCGGCGTGCGCATCCTCAACGGCGTCGACCCGTTCGAGCTCGGCAAGCTGCTCTCCGACCCGGCCCTGTACGCGATCCTGGTCGGCGGCCTCGGCGGCATGTACGTGCACACCGTCGCCCTGCAGATCGGCTCGGTGAACGGCGCGACCGCCGCCCTGGTGGTCGGTGAGACGGTGCTGCCCGGTGCGGTCGGCGTCATCTGGCTGGGCGACTCCTCGAAGGAGGGCCTCGCCTGGCTCGGCGTGCTCGGCTTCCTGCTCGCCGTCGTCTCGGCGGTCGGCGTCGCCTACTTCGGCCAGGACACCCACGGCCCGGCCGAGTCGGACCACCCGCAGCCCGAGCTCACCAAGCGGTAGGCCCCGCTCAGCCCCCGGTGCGGGCGCGCGGGACGCGCTGGCAGCGGGGGCAGAAGTAGCTGGAGCGGTTCATCCAGGCGGCCCGGCGGATCGCGGTGCCGCAGCGGCGGCAGGGCTCGTCCTCGCGGCCGTAGGCGTCGAGGTCGCGGGAGAAGTAGCCGCTCTCGCCGTTCACGTTGACGTAGAGGCTGTCGAAGCTGGTGCCGCCGACGGCGAGGGCCGCGGTCATCACGTCCCGGGCGCTGGCCAGCAGGACGGCGGCCTGCGGGCGGGTGAGCGAGGCGGTCGGGCGGTCGTAGTGCAGCCTGGAGCGCCAGAGCGCCTCGTCCGCGTAGATGTTGCCGACCCCGCTGATCAGGGTCTGGTCGAGCAGCGCCCGCTTGACCGTGGTGCGCCTGGCGCGCAGCGCGGCCACGAAGGCGGCGTCGTCGAAGCGCGGGTCGAGCGGGTCGCGGGCGATGTGCGCGATGGAGACCGGGGTGCCCTCGGGGTCACCGTCCTCGGCCTCCTCGACGGCCAGCCCGCCGAAGGTCCGCTGGTCGACGAAGCGCAGCTCGCGCCCGCCGTCGGTGAACCGGAGCCGGACCCGCAGGTGGGTCTCGTCGGGCACCGCCGGGTCCTGGACGAGGAGTTGGCCGCTCATCCCGAGGTGGCCGATCATCGAGAATCCCCCGGCCTCCGGTCGGGAGGACCCCCCGTCGGCCTGCGGCCCCGCCCCGGAGCCCGACAACGGCACCCAGAGGTACTTGCCGCGGCGCTGCGCGGTGCCGAGCGTGGTGCCGGTCAGCCGCGCGGCGAAGTCGGCCGCACCGGCGGGCTGGCGGCGGACCGCCCGCGGGTGCAGCACGTCGACACCGGCGACCGTCCGCCCGGCGACCCAGTTGGCCAGGCCCCGGCGGACGACCTCTACCTCGGGGAGTTCGGGCACGTGAACCTGCCTCCTGCGACGGGGATCTGCAGGAGGAAGGTTACTGCGTGCACGGGACGCCCTGCCGCGGTGCCCACGGCGGGGCTTGCCCCTCAGGCGCCGCCGGGCAGCCGGTCGGCGTACTTGTCCTTGATCGCCCGCCAGGCGCTCTCCGCGGCCTTCTGCTCGGCTTCCTTCTTGGAGCGGCCGACGCCGCTGCCGAAGTCCTCGCCGGCCACCCGGGCCGCGGCGGTGAAGGTCTTCTCGTGGTCCGGGCCGGACTCCTCGACCACGTACTCCGGCACGCCGATGCCCACCGAGGCGGTCAGCTCCTGGAGGCTGGTCTTCCAGTCCAGGCCGGCGCCCAGCTGCGAGGACTCCTCGATCAGCGGGTCGAACAGCCGGTGGACGAACTCGGTGGCCGCGTCCAGGCCCTGGTCCAGGTAGACGGCGCCGATCACGGCCTCGACGGTGTCGGCGAGGATCGACGACTTGTCGCGGCCGCCGGTACCCTCCTCGCCCTTGCCGAGCCGGATGAAGGTGCCGAGCTCCAGGCCGCGCCCGACGTCGGCGAGCGCGCGCGAGTTGACCACCGCGGCGCGCAGCTTGGCGAGCGTGCCCTCCGGGACGTCCGGGTGGACGCGGTAGAGGGTGTCGGTCACCACCAGGCCCAGCACCGAGTCGCCGAGGAACTCCAGGCGCTCGTTGGTGGGCAGCCCGCCGTTCTCGTACGCGTACGAGCGGTGGGTCAGTGCACGTACCAGAAGGGCGCGCTCGAGTGTGTACCCGAGGCGCCCTTCCAGAACGTCGTATTCGGTCGAAGCCGGCCCGCCGGCCCTGCCTCCGTTGGAAGCCGACTTGCGGGAGGAGTTACCGTCCGACATCGATCCGTACACCCCGCCGATCAGACCGAGAGGACCTGGCGACGGTTGTACGTGCCGCAGCTCGGGCACGCGATGTGGCCGAGCTTCGGCTCGTGGCAGCGGTCGCACGCCACGAGGGCCGGAACGACGGCCTTCCAGTTGGAACGGCGGTGGCGCGTGTTGCTGCGCGACATCTTCCGCTTCGGAACAGCCACGGCTACTTCTCCTGGTTCTCGGCGGCACCCTCACGGGTGTCGCTGTTCTTGATCCCGTCACCCTCGTCGCCGGGGGCGGCGGAGAGTCCCTGCAGAGCCGCCCACCTGGGGTCGACGGCGTCGTGGTGGTGCGCCGGGTCGTCGCTCAGGCGCGCTCCGCACTCGGAGCACAGGCCCAGGCAGTCTTCCTGGCACACCGGCTGCAGCGGCAGTGCGAGCACCACCGCGTCACGCAGCACCGGCTGGAGGTCGAAGAAGTCGCCCTCCAGACGGTAAGTCTCTTCTTCCGGGTCCTCGTCGAGGTCCTCGGCCCCAGCGGTCCGGGCGCGGTGACGCTCGTCGGACTCCGGGTAGTAGTACAGCTCCTGGAAGTCGACGTCGAGGTCGTCCTCGACGGGCTCCAGGCACCGCACGCACTCGCCCTCGACGTGGGCCTCGGCCGTGCCGGTGACCAGCACACCCTCGACCACCGACTCCAGGCGGAGCTCCAGCCGGATCTCGCTCTTCTCCGGGACGCCGATCACATCGATGATCCCGAGGCCCTCGGGGGCCTCCAGGGTGCGGGACACCTTGCGCAGCGAGCCCGGGCGACGGCCGAGCTCGTGCGTGTCGAACACGAGGGGGTCGCGGTGGTCGAGGCGGTTCAAGGTGTCCTGACTTCCTGAGAAAACTGATGCGCGGCGCTGCTCACCGGAGGATGCGCGGGCAGACCGACAGCCCGACACGGAGAGGCCGGAGTGGTCAGACTACCGGAGTCTCCCGCCAGGCCCAACTTCGGTCCTTCCGGCCCGACCGGTCCGGCGCCCCGGACCCGGCCGCCGCCGGGCCGGCGCACGGCTCAGCGGCCGCCGAGCTCCCGCAGGCGGGTCATGTCGATCATGCTGGTGTCGAAGAAGCTGGTCTCGTCCAGGCCGGCCTGCTGCTGCTGCGGGAGGGCGGGCGGGTTGGCCGGCTGCTGCGGGTAGCCGTAGGCGTCGTACTGCTGCGCCGGGTAGCCCTGCTGCTGCGGCTGCGGGTAGCCCCCCTGGCCCTCGGGCCCGGGCTGCCCCCATTCGCCCTGCTCCTGCCCGGCCGGGTAGGCCGGCTGCTGCTGCCCGTAGGCGTACTGCGCGCCGTACGGGTCGGCCTGGCCGGCCGGGTCGTAGCCGCCGCCGTACACCTCGGCGTACTGCCCGCCCGGCTGCTGCGCGGCCGCGGCGTACTGGTCGGTGCCGGGAGCCTGCCAGCCGGCCGCGGCCGGGGTCTGCTCGGGCCAGGTCTGCTGCTGCGGGACGTCCTCGCGGTACCAGGCGATGTCGTCGCCGTTGGCCTCCGCTGCGAAGCCGGCGGCGACCGCCTCGGCCCGGTCCTTGGCCTGCTGGGCCTGGTCGGCGGCGGCCAGGTACGCGCCCAGCTCGTCGATCGGGGCCTTGCCGAGCAGCTTGTCGCGGCCCTTGCCGACGGCCTCCAGGGTCGCGCTGAGCACGTTCTCCAGAGTGGCGAGCTTCACGTCGACGTACTCGTCGACCTCGGGGCTCGGGGTGATCCTCGGCTGCGGCCGGAACTCCTCGCCGTCGCCCTCGCCGTCGTGCTCGGTCTCGAAGACGCTGGAGTCGCCGCGCAGCTTGGTCCGGCCGCGGCCGACGGCGCCGAGCGTCTTGGTGAGCACGACCTCGAAGTTGGCGAGCTTGCTGTCGACGTAGTCGTCGGCCTCGGCGCGCTTGGTCTCGGCCTCGGCGCGCGCCTCGGCGAGGATCCGGTCCGCCTCGGCCTGGGCCCGGCGGACCACCTCGGTGTCCGAGATCAGCGAGCCGCGCTCGGCGTGCGCGCCCTGGATGATCCGGTCGGCCTCGGCCTCGGCGTCCGCCACCACCTGCTCGTGGTCGGCCATCACCGACTGGGCGTGGGCCAGCTCGGCGGGCAACGCCGACCTGAGGTCCTGGAGCAGGCCGACCAGCTCGGCCCGGTTCACCACGCAGGAGGCCGACATGGGCATCGAGCGGGCGTTCTCGACGGCCGCGACGATCTCGTCGACCTTGTTCTGCACGTCCACGGGGCTCCGTCTTTCCGTGTGCCGCCGACGGTCCGGCGGAGGCAGGCCCGGCGCGGTGGACCTCACCGCAGGGCAGGGAGTACAGACTGTACGGCCACTGCGGGGCGAGGTCACAACGCCCGGACCGGCCCGCCCGGACGCACCCGGGACAAGTGGTGACGAACCGGCAGAAACGGACGCGCCCGTTCCGCGGCCGCTACTGCTGCGCCCGGCGCTCCGCGATCCGCTCGACCAGCCGGCGGTGCACCGTCTCCGGCAGCAGGTGCGACACGTCGCCCCCGTACGAGGCGACCTCCTTGACCAGCGTGGAGGAGAGGAAGCTGTACGTCGGCGAGGTCGGCAGGAACAGCGTCTCGACGCCGGTCAGCCCGTGGTTCATCTGGGCCATCTGCAGCTCGTAGTCGAAGTCGCTGACGGCGCGCAGGCCCTTGACGATCGCCGGGATGCCGCGCTCCCGGCAGAAGTCCACCAGCAGGCCGAGGTGCGACTCGACCACGATGTTGCCGTACTTGGCGGTGGTCTCCTCGATGAGCTCGATCCGCTCCTCGATGGTGAACATGCCCTGCTTGTTCCGGTTGATCGCGACCGCGACATGCACCACGTCGTACAGCTTCGAGGCCCGCTCGATGATGTCGAGATGACCGTTGGTGATCGGGTCGAACGATCCGGGGCAGACGGCGCGGCGCATGGCGTGGATGCTCCCTCGTGGGGTGACGGGTGCTGCGGGCCTCCTCGGCCCGCTACGGGATCTGGCGGGCCTCGGCGGCGGCGCGACCGTACCAGAGCGTGCCCTCGCCGTAACGGCGGGAACGCAGCTCCTCGAAGCCTTCGGGCCAGCCGAACGCGCCGCCTCGGGTGCTGCGCTCCACGGTGACGAGTGCTTCGTCCGCGAGCCAGCCCCCGGCGAGGAGTGTGATCAGCATCTCGCGCACCTCGTCGTCGGTGACGACGTACGGCGGATCGAGGAAGACCAGGTCGTACGGGGTCTCCGGGGTCGGGCCGGCGATCACCTTCTCGGCACGGGCGGCCTGCACCACCGCGCCGGTCAGGCCGACGGTCCGCACGTTCTCCCGGATCACCCGGGCCGCCTGTCCGTCCGCCTCGACCAGCAGGACGTGCTCGGCGCCGCGCGACAGCGCCTCCAGGCCGACCGCACCCGATCCGCCGAAGAGGTCCAGCATCCGGGCCCCGTGCAGGGTGCCGCGGAGCGCCTCCAGGGTGGAGAACATCGCCTCACGGGCCTTGTCGGAGGTCGGGCGGGTGCCCCGGCCGGGCGGTACGGCGAGCCGGCGGCCGCCGGCCGCCCCGGCGATGACACGGGTCATGGTGGTGGGAGGTCCTTTCGTCGCTGCCCGCCCACGCTATACGGACGGTGCCCCGCCGGTCCGACCGGCGGGGCACCGCGTCACGCGGTCAGCTCGCGTCCGCCGCCGCGGCCTGCGCCGGGACCGCCGCGCCGAGCAGCGCCGGCGAGGCGTAGCGGGACCACGAGAGGCAGCCGTCGGGCGGGCAGAACTCGGGGCGGCGCGGGTCGTGCCCGAGCTCGCGCAGCTTGGTGCGGACGGAGTCGGGGGTACGGCCGAAGCGGGCGGCGATCCGGGCGACGGTCTCGCCGTCGTGGAACCGCCGGACCAGCTCCTCCTCGTGCTGCGGCACCCAGGGGGCGCCGTGGCCGGGGTACAGCTCGCGCAGCACGTCGCGGTCGGGGATGGGCTCGGAGACGTCGGCGACGATCGCCAGCGCCCGGAGCGCGCGGTTGAGCGCGATCCGCAGCGAGGCGACGTCCTCGACCGGCAGGCGGAGCTTGCCCGAGGCGAGCGGCGCGGCGGCCGCCCCCTCGCGCCAGCCGGTCAGGGTGAGGGTGACCTCGCGGTCGTCGTCGCTGGCGAGTTCGATCCGGAAGACCTTGTCGCCCAGCGGGAGCTCGTTGAGATGACGGAATGCCATGGCAGGACCCCCAAGTGTCGTGCCAGGTACGCACCTTGAGGGTGCGCCCTGAACAACTACATTCTCTCGCGGGGGTCTGACAATCCGGGGGCCCGGCCCGGCCCTCAGCCCTTCTCCATGTAGGCGGCGCGGTCCGCGTCGAGCAGGCTCTCCAGTGCGGTGCGCAGGTCCGGGTGGGCGGCCAGCGCCGGGTCCTCCGCGACCAGCCGGGTGGCCTCGGCCCGGGCGGTCACGATGACCTCCTCGTCCTCCAGCACCGAGAGCACCTTCAGCGAGGACTTCACCCCGGACTGCGCCTGGCCCAGCACATCGCCCTCACGGCGCTGTTCGAGGTCGATCCGGGACAGCTCGAAGCCGTCCAGCGTGCCGGCCACCGCGTCCAGCCGGGCCCGGGCGGGGCTGGCCGCCGGCATGTCGCTGACCAGCAGGCAGAGGCCGGCCGCGCTGCCGCGCCCGACCCGGCCGCGCAGCTGGTGCAGCTGGGATACGCCGAAGCGGTCCGCGTCCATGATCACCATCGCGGTGGAGTTCGGGACGTTCACGCCGACCTCGATCACCGTGGTGGCCACCAGGACGTCCACCTCGCCGGCGGCGAACCGGCGCATCACCTCGTCCTTGGCGTCGGGCGCCAGCCGGCCGTGCAGGATCTCCACCCGCAGCCCGGCCAGCGGGCCCTTCGCCAGCATCTCCGCGGTCTCCACCACGGAGAGCGGGGGCCGCCGCTCGTCGCTCCCGGCGCCCACGTCCTCCAGGTCGTCCTCGGCGGCCGGGGCCTGGCGCTTCTTCTTCGCCGCCTTCGGGTCGGCGGGCTCCTCGTCGCCGATCCGGGGGCAGACCACGTACGCCTGGTGGCCCTTGGCCACCTCCTCGCGGACCCGCTCCCAGGCCCGGGCCAGGAAGTTGGGCTTCTCCACGGCCGGGACGACGTGGGTGGAGATCGGTGAGCGGCCGGCCGGCAGCTGGTCCAGCACGGACGTCTCCAAGTCCCCGAAGACGGTCATCGCGACGGTGCGCGGGATCGGGGTGGCCGTCATCACCAGCAGGTGCGGCGGCTGCTCGCCCTTGGCGCGCAGCGCGTCCCGCTGCTCGACGCCGAAGCGGTGCTGCTCGTCCACCACCACCAGGCCGAGGTCCTGGAACTGCACCTTGTCCTCGATCAGCGCATGGGTGCCGATCGCGATGCCCGCATCCCCGCAGGCCATGTCCAGCAGCGCCTGGCGGCGGGCCGGGACGCCCATCGAGCCGGTCAGCAGCACCACCCGGGTGCCGAGGTCGGAGCCGCCGAGCATGCCGCCCTCGGCGAGGTCCCCCATCATCTCGACGACCGAGCGGTGGTGCTGCTGGGCCAGCACCTCGGTGGGCGCCAGCAGCACCGCCTGGCCGCCGGCGTCGACCACGGCGAGCATGGCGCGCAGCGCGACCAATGTCTTCCCCGAGCCGACCTCGCCCTGGAGCAGCCGGTGCATCGGGTGCTCACTCGCCAGGTCGGCGGCGATCTCGGCGGAGACCTTCTCCTGGCCCTCGGTGAGGGTGAACGGCAGCCGGGCGTCGAAGGCGTCCAGCAGGCCGCCCTCGCGGGCCCTGCGCGGCTTGGCGGGCAGGGCGGAGTCGGCCGCCCGGCGCTGGGCGAGCGCGACCTGGAGGACGAACGCCTCGTCCCACCGGAGCCGGCCCTGGGCGCGCTCGCGGTCGGCCTGGCTGCGCGGGCGGTGGATCAGCTCCAGAGCCTCGGGCAGCGGGATCAGGTCGTGCCGCTCGCGCAGCTCGGCGGGCAGCGGCTCGCCGACGTCGCCGAGGTGCTTGGTGAGGGCCGTCTCGATGCAGATCGACAGCTTCCAGCTGGGCATCTGAGCGCTCGCGCCGTACACCGGGATGAGCCGGCCGGCGAACTGCTGCGCGGCGTCCGACCCGGCCTCCTCGTCGAGGAGTTGGTAGTCCGGCGAGACCAGCTGGCGGGTGCGGTTGAAGACGCCGACCTTGCCGGCGAACAGGCCCTGGGCGCCGGCCTTGAGGTCCTTCTGCCGCCACCCCTGGTTGAAGAAGACCAGCGAGAGCCGGCTGCGGCCGTCGGTGACGACCACCTCCAGGCGGTCCCCCTTGCGGCCGCGGAACGGGATCAGGGTGACCTTCTCGATCCTGGCCAGCACGGTGACGTGCTCGTCGATCTCCAGCTCGTCCAGGCTCGTGAGCTGGCCGCGTTCGACGTAGCGGCGCGGATAGTGGTGCAGCAGGTCCCCGACCGTGCGCAGCTTGAGGCTGTCGGCGAGCACCTTGGCGGTCCGGTCGCCGACGAGCTTGGTCAGTGGTTCATCGAGAGCGCCCATCAGGCCCTTGTTTACACCACCGGACCGACAATCCGGGCACGGCCCAGCCGGGCCGCCGCGCCCCGGCGACCGGCTACTCCACCCCGATGAGCAGCGGCGCGGACTCCTGGCCGCCGTGGAAGACCACCGCGTCGACCTCGGGCCTGCGGTGCCGGGCGTGCGCGACCAGCTCCTCGGCGAGGCCCTCGGGCGCGCCCCCGCCCAGGATCAGGGTGACCAGTTCGCCGCCGGCGCCGAGCATCCGGTCCAGCACCATCGTCCCGACCTCGGCCGGGCCGGTGCCGATCACCACGACGTCCCCGTCTATCAGCCCGAGCACGTCCCCGGCCTGGCAGACGCCCGCCATCGTCCAGGACTCCCCCTCGGCGACGGCGAGTTCGGCGTACCGGGTGGCACCGGCCGCCGAGGTCATGGCGACGACGTCCTCGTCGAAGCGCCGGCCGGCCTCGTGCACGGCGAGCGCGGCCAGGCCCTGGACCGGCGAGCGGGTCGGCAGGACGGCGATCCGCACGCCCTCCTCGCGCAGTTGGTCGGCGGCGGCACCGGCGGCGGCCCGCAGTTCGGGGTCGTTGAGCAGCAGGACGACCTCGCGGGCGCCGGCCCGGCGGACGGCGGCGGCCAGTTCGGCGCTGGCCGGCGGGCGGTCCGGGTCGGCGTGCAGGACGACGGCGCCGGCCTGCTCGCAGAGTTCGGCCAGGCCGGTGCCGGAGACCACCGAGAGCACCGCCCTGGTGCGCTCCTCGCGCTCGCCCCGGTCGTCGGCGGTGCCGGAGCGGGCGGCGGCCTCGGCGAAGTGGGTGATCCGGATCTGGTGCGGCCGCCCGGCGTCGACCCCGGCCTCGACGGCGGCGCCCGCGTCGTCCACGTGCACGTGGACGTTCCAGAGGCCGTCGCCGCCGCCGACCACCAGCGAGTCGCCGAGCGCGGCGAGCCGCTCGCGCAGCGCGGGCAGGGCCGTGTCGGGGGCGTCCAGCAGGTAGATCACCTCGAAGGCGGGGTGGCCGGGGCCGGGCGGCCGGACGTGGCTCTCGCAGCGCTCCGCGAGCCGGACGTCCCCGCGCAGCGCGACCGGGCCCATCGGCTGGTGGCCGGCGACGGCGTCGGCGAGGGCGCCCAGGACGGCGACCAGGCCGCGGCCGCCGGCGTCCACCACCCCGGCCTCGGCCAGGACGGAGAGCTGCTCGGGGGTGTGCCGCAGCGCGTCCCGGGCGGCCCGGTAGGCGGTGTCGGCGACGTGGCCGAGGCCGTCCCCGGCCCGGACGGCCTCCCTGGCGGCGACCCGGGCGACGGTCAGCAGCGTCCCCTCGACCGGCTCGGCGACGGCCTGGTAGGCGGAGTCGGCGGCCCGCTGGAGGGCGGACCGCAGCTGGTCGGCGCCGCCGCCCTCGGCCAGCTTCTCGGCGGTGCCGCGCAGCCACTGGGCGAGGATCACCCCGGAGTTGCCGCGCGCGCCGATCAGCGCGCCGCGGGCCATCTCCCGGACCGCCTCGGCGAGGCCGGGCGGCGGGCCGGCGGCGGGGTCGGTGAAGCGGCTCTCCACGGCGGCGGCGGCCGACTCCACGGTCAGGTAGAGGTTGGTGCCGGTGTCGCCGTCCGGGACGGGGTAGACGTTGAGTGCGTCGATCTCCTCGCGGGCCTGGCCGAGCGCACGCAGGGCCAGCTGGCACCAGCTGCGCACGGCCGGGGCGTCGAGCGTGTGCAGCACCAGGTCTCCTCCGGATGGGACGCCGCGATGGCCTGAGGGGCAGCAACACATTCAGGGCAGCGGCGAGGGGTGATACCGGCAGGTTATCGGGGGCCGGGGGCGGGTGCCGGGGGCAGCGGGCGCAGCGATCACCTGCACGGTCGTGGTAGTTTCGTTGAACGGAAGCAAGCGTTGTATGCTCTTCCGGTTGCCTGGAACAGTCCAGGCTCACCCCCTTGGTCCGGTCTGGTTCACGTGAGTGCTCCGGTGGGTCGGCGGGGTTTCGAACGTAAATGATCTGAAGTCTTGGAGTGACTCCTGTGGCTGCCAACTGCGACGTCTGCGGCAAGGGGCCGGGCTTCGGCAACAGCATCTCCCACTCTCACCGCCGTACCCCCCGTCGTTGGAACCCCAACATTCAGACGGTGCGCGCTGTGATTGGGCGGACGCCGAAGCGGCTCAACGTCTGCACCTCGTGCATCAAGGCCGGTAAGGTCTCGCGCTGACGCGCAGACCGGTATGCCGGTCCTCCAGTGAGCCGGTCCATCCTCGGATGGACCGGCTTTCTGTCTCTCCGGCAAACCTGCCGACCTCTGCCGAAGGGCGGGCCTCCGGGCCCGCCCTTCGGACGTTTCAGCGCCAGCGCCAGGCGTGGTCGACCGGGCCGATGCCGGCGCCCAGCGCGAAGCCGCCGGCGATCGCGCCGGTGATGTACTCCTTGGCCGAGGCCACCGCCTCGGGCAGCGGCTCGCCCTTGGCCAGCCCGGCGGCGATCGAGCTGGCCAGCGTGCAGCCGGTGCCGTGGGTGTGCCGGTTGTCGTAGCGGGGGGCGCGGTACCAGTACTCCTCGCCCGCGCCGCCGTAGAGCAGGTCCGCGGCCTCGCCCTCCAGGTGCCCGCCCTTGACCAGCACCCAGCGCGGCCCGAGGTCGAGCAGCGCCTTGGCCGCGTCCAGCATCTGGCCCTCGTGCTCGACGGTGCGGCCGGTGAGCTGCGTCACCTCGTGCAGGTTGGGCGTGGCGAGGGTGGCGACCGGCAGCAGCCGCTCCCGGACGGTGGCGACGGCCTCGGCGGCCAGCAGCGCGTCGCCGTGCTTGGAGACGCCGACCGGGTCGACCACCACCGGGGCGTCCACCCCGGCCAGCAGTTCGGAGACGGTCTCGACCAGCTCGATCGAGGCGAGCATGCCGGTCTTCACGGCCTGGACGCCGATGTCGTCCACCACGCTGCGGAACTGGGCCCGGACCGCCTCGGCCGGCAGCTCCCAGTAACCCTGGACGCCGAGCGAGTTCTGCGCGGTGACGGCGGTGATCACGCTCATGCCGTGGACGCCGAGGGCGAGCATCGCCTTCAGGTCGGCCTGGATCCCGGCGCCGCCGCCGGAGTCGGAGCCGGCGACGGTGAGGACGCGGGGGGGTGCCGTACGGGGAGGCACTTCGGAGGGACCGAGCGGAGCGCGGCCACCGGGGGCGGGGGCGGGCGACGGGAGGGACATGCGCTCAACCTACCCCCGACCGCTCAGAGCACGGCCTCCGATTCCGCCCAGCGGTCCTGCGGCACGGTCTTGAGCCGGGTGACCGCCTCTGCGATCGGCACCAGCACGATGTCGTTGCGGCGCAGCGCGGTGAAGTGGCCGAACGCGCCTTTGTGGACGGCCTCCACCGCGTGCCAGCCGAACCGGGAGGCGAGCACCCGGTCGCGGGCGGTGGGGGTGCCGCCGCGCTGGGTGTGGCCGAGGATGACCGGCCGCGCCTCCTTGCCGAGCAGGTTCTCCAGCTCGTGGGCGAGCCGGTTGCCGATCCCGCCGAAGGTCTGGTGCCCGAACTGGTCGACGTCGCCGTGGTCGAAGCGCAGGGTGCCGGGCAGTGGGGCGGCGCCCTCGGCGACGGCGATGATGGCGAACTTCTTGCCGCGGGAGAAGCGGTCCTCGACCATCCGGGCCACCGCCTCGATGTCGAACGGCCGCTCCGGGATCAGGATGCCGTGGGCACCGCCCGCCATGCCTGCGGTGAGGGTGATCCAGCCGGTGTGCCGGCCCATCAACTCCACCACCATCACGCGCTGGTGGGACTCGGCGGTGGTCTTCAGCCGGTCGATCGCCTCGGTGGCGACGTGCACCGCCGTGTCGAAGCCGAAGGTGACGTCGGTGGCGTCGATGTCGTTGTCGATGGTCTTCGGGACCCCGACCACCGGCAGTCCGGCGTCGCTGAACATCCTGGCCGCGGTCAGCGTGCCCTCGCCGCCGATCGCGATCAGCGCGTCGATGCCGATGTCCCGGGCGAGGGTCTGCGCGTTCTCCACGGCCCAGGCGATGCGCTCGCGCTTGACCCGGGCCGAGCCGAGGATGGTGCCGCCGAGGGTCAGCAGACCGGTGACGTCGTCGTGCGAGATCGGCCGGGTGCGGCCCTCGATCAGGCCGAGGAAGCCGTCCTCGATGCCGATGATCTCGTCGCCGTGGACGTCCGTGCCCCGGTGCACCACCGAACGGATCACCGCGTTGAGGCCGGGGCAGTCGCCGCCGCTGGTCAGAACACCGATGCGCATGGTGGGTGGGCTCTCCCGCTCTGCAGTGGTTCAGACCACCCGCGCCGGACGGGCGGGCGGGATCGGTTCGGCGCAAGCCTACGCCGTCCTCCCGCCCGGGCCCGTGCGCCGCTCGCCGGAGTGCCGCGCGCCGTCCGTACGCCACCGCCCGGCCGGTCCGGTCACTCGGCGAAGTGGTCCCAGCCGCCGACCCGGTCCCACGCCTGCCCGTCCACCGTCACCCGGCCGCCGCGGGCCGCCCGGGCGCGGGCCGTGACCTCGCCCACCACCCGCCAGCGGGCGGGGAGTTGGGCCCCGCGCGGGAAGGTGGCGACGATCGCGTGGTCCTCGCCGCCGGAGAGCACCCAGACCAGCGGGTCCACCCCGACCGCCTGCCCGATGTCGGCCATCTGGGCCGGGACGTCGAAGTCGGCGGCACGCAGGTCGATGTCCACGCCGCTGGCCCGGGCGACGTGGCCGAGGTCGGCCACCAGTCCGTCGCTCACGTCGACCATCGCGGTGGCGCCCAACTCGGAGGCCGCCGGGCCCGCGTGGTACGGCGGCTCGGGCCGGCGGTGCGCCTCGACGAAGGCGCGCGGCGAGCGGAAGCCGCGCTGGAGCACGGTCAGACCGGCGGCGGACCAGCCGAGCCAGCCGGTGACCGCGACCACGTCGCCCACCTGGGCCCCGGCGCGCGTCACCGGCGCGCGCCCCTGAAGGTCCCCGAGCGCCGTGATGGCCAGCGTGATGACGTCGCCGCGCACCACGTCGCCGCCGACCACCGTCGCCCCGGCCACCTGGCACTCGTCGCGCAGTCCGTCCATCAGCTCGGTGGCCCACGTGGTGGGCAGGTCGGCGGGGGCGACGAGCCCGAGCAGTATCGCGGTCGGCACCGCGCCCATCGCGGCGACGTCGGCGAGGTTCTGGGCGGCGGCCTTGCGGCCCACGTCGTAGGCGGTCGACCAGTCCCGGCGGAAGTGCCGGTTCTCGATCAGCACGTCCGTGGTCGCCACCACCCGGCCGTCCGGCGCCTTCACCACGGCGGCGTCGTCGCCCGGGCCGAGGTCGACCGCGTCGGTGAGCGGCACCCGGGCGGTCAGCTCCCTGATGAGGCCGAACTCGCCGAGCTCGCCCACGGTCCCCTGCATCTGCCGTCCTCTCGCGTTTCCATCAGAACTCGTTGTCCGCGCACCCCCGCGCGCAGCGTACGCCCTCCACGGGTGCAGAGGTCTCCCCTCCCCGGCCCGCTGCGCGGTAGCGTGGTGATCAGTCTGCCGGTGAGCCCGCTCCCACCCCCGACACCTGCCCGGGCGATCACGGCGGCAGTCCCCGTACCCAGCCGCCGGGAGGTCCCCCCGTGGTACAGGCATACATCCTGATCCAGACCGAGGTCGGCAAGGCCACCGCCGTGGCCGATGCCATCTCCAAGATCCCCGGTGTCCTCCAGGCCGAGGACGTCACCGGCCCGTACGACGTGATCGTGCGGGCGGAGGCCTCGACCGTGGACGACCTCGGCCGCCTGGTCGTGGCCAAGGTCCAGCAGGTCGAGGGCATCACCCGGACCCTCACCTGTCCGGTGGTCCACCTGTAAGGCCCGGCTACCATCGGCGGGTGGCCCGAGAACTCCGCGTCCCCCGCTTCCTGGCGGCACTGCCGGCCCCGGTCCGGTGGCTGGCACTGCCGCTTGCGCTGATCTGCACCGTGGTGGTGCTGCTCGGCAGCTGGAGCGTGCCCGCGAAGATCGAGGTGCCCGAGCCGGCCCCCAAGGCGGCCGGGTACTGCCGGGCGCTGGCCGCCGCACTGCCGCAGGAGCTGCTCGGCCACGCCCGCAAGGACCCGTCGCCGGCCTCCCCGTACGTGGCCGCGTGGGCCAGCTCCCCGCGCACCGTGCTGCGCTGCGGCGTGGACCGCCCGGAGGAGCTGAACGGCCCCGCCGCCAGCGACTGGTCCCCCACCGTCAACGACGTCACCTGGTGGCAGCAGAAGCTGGACGACGGCGGCTACCGGTTCACCTCGACGATGCGCAAGGCCTACGTCGAGATCACCGTGCCCCGCGGCGCCTTCGGCAACCCGCTGGACCCGGTCTCCGCCCTCTCCGACCTGGTGAAGGCCAACATCCCGTAGGTATGGGCGACGGGACCGGTCGCTACGACCGCGCGAAGGGCGGGCCGGGAGCTTCCCGGCCCGCCCTTCGTCCGTCCGTGCGCGGCGGTTACCGCAGGCCGGTCGAGCGGCGCAGCGCCGCCTGGAGCAGCCGGTCGATCAGCTCCGGGTACGACAGCCCGGTGGCCTCCCACATCTTCGGGTAGGCCGAGATCGGGGTGAAGCCGGGCATGGTGTTGATCTCGTTGATGATCCAGCTGCCGTCGTCCAGCAGGAAGAAGTCGACCCGGGCGAGGCCCTCGCAGCCGAGCGCCTCGAAGGCCTCGACCGCCTGGCGGCGGATCTCGGCGGTCTCCGCCTCGGTGAGCTCCGCGGGGACGCGGACCTCGGAGGAGTCGATGTACTTGGCCTCGAAGTCGTAGAACTCGTAGTCGCCGCCGACCAGCACCTCGGCCGGCACGCTGGCCCGTGGGCCGTCCTCGAACTCCAGCACCCCGCACTCGATCTCGCGGCCGGCGACCCCGGCCTCGATGATCAGCTTGGGGTCGTGGCGGCGGGCCTCCTCGATCGCGGCGTCGAGCGCGGCGAGGTCCTTCACCTTGGTGATGCCCATGCTGGAACCGGCCCGGCACGGCTTGACGAAGACCGGCAGGCCCAGCCCGGCGACCCGCTCGCGGACGGCGGTCCGGCCGTCCTCGGTCTCCCACTCGCGCGGGCGGACGATGGTGTACCGGCCGACGCCCAGGCCGTGCGAGGCCAGGATCCGCTTGGTGAACTCCTTGTCCATGCCGACCGCGCTGGAGAGCACGCCGTTGCCGACGTACGGCACGCCGGAGAGTTCCAGCAGGCCCTGGAGGGTGCCGTCCTCGCCCCAGGGGCCGTGCAGCAGCGGGAAGACCACGTCGACCTCGCCGAGCGCCTTGGGGGTGGCCCCCGGCTCGCTGAGGACCACCTCGCGGTGGCCCGGCGCGACCGGCAGCGCGACCTGGCCGTCGACGGCCTCGGCCACCTGCGCCACGTCCGGCATCCGGCCGTCGGTGATGGACATCCGGGCCGGCTCGTCGCCGACCAGGGCCCAGCGGCCCTCCTGGGTGATGCCGATCGGCAGCACGTCGTACTTCTCGCGGTCGATCGCCCTGAGCACACTGCCCGCGGTGACGACCGAGACGCCGTGCTCGGAGCTGCGGCCACCGAAGACGATCGCTACGCGCGGCTTCGCGGACGGGTTCTGGGAGGTCTGTTCGATGCTCATATCGCGTTTGAGAGTACCGTGCGGGGCGTTTTCGGAAAGTCAGCCACCCGGTGCGTACCGGCCCGGTGCTGTCGGCACCGGGCCGGCGGCACCGGCCGGCTCAGCGGCGTTCCGCCTTGGCCGAGCGGGACATCAGGGTCTGCAACGCCTCCTGGGTGGGGCGTCCGTTGTGCACCACGTCCACCACGGCCTCGACGATCGGCATGTCGACGCCGCTGCGCCGGGCCAGGTCGAGCACCGACTCGCAGGACTTCACGCCCTCCGCGGTCTGCCGGGTGGCCGCGATGGTCTCGGCCAGCGACATCCCGCGGCCGAGGTTGGTGCCGAAGGTGTTGTTGCGCGACAGCGGCGAGGAGCAGGTGGCCACCAGGTCGCCCATCCCGGCGAGCCCGGCGAAGGTGTGCGGGTCGGCGCCGAGGGCCGTCCCCAGCCGGGTGGTCTCGGCCAGCCCGCGGGTGATCAGCGTCGCCTTGGTGTTGTCGCCGAGCCCCATGCCGTTGGCCATGCCGACCGCCAGGCCGATCACGTTCTTCACCGCGCCGCCCAGCTCGCAGCCGATCACGTCGGTGTTGGTGTACGGACGGAAGTACGGGGTGTGGCAGGCCGCCTGGAGCCGCTTGGCGACGGCCTCGTCGGTGCAGGCCACCACGCTCGCGGCGGGCTGCCGGTTGGCGATCTCACGGGCCAGGTTGGGGCCGCTGACCACCGCGACGCGCTCCGGGCCGACCTTGGTGACCTCCTCGATGACCTCGCTCATCCGCTTGGCGGTGCCGAGCTCGATGCCCTTCATCAGGCTGACCAGCACGGTCTGCGGCTCGATCAGGGGGGCCCAGGCGGCGAGGTTCTCGCGCAGCGTCTGCGAGGGGACCACCAGCACCGCGAAGTCGGCGCCGGCCAGCGCCTCGGCCGCGTCGGTGGTGGCCCGGACCGAGGCCGGCAGCTCCACGCCCGGCAGGTAGTCCGGGTTCACGTGGGTGGTGTTGATCGCGTCGGCCAGCTCCTGGCGGCGCCCCCAGAGCACCACCTCGCAGCCGGCGTCGGCCAGCACCATCGCGAACGCGGTCCCCCAGGAACCCGTCCCGAACACGGCGCATCGGGTCACTTGCCGGCCTCCTCGGTACCGTTGCCACGCTTGCCGCCCGCGGCCCGCTGCGGCTCGGCCGAAGCCGCCGTCGCCCGGTCCCGGGCCGCCGTACGCATGTCGTAACGCTCGGCGGGCGGCTCCTCGTCGCGGATGCCGGCCAGCACGACGGTGATCGCCTGCATGATGTCCTCGGTGGCGTCCCGGAGCACCTGCGAGGTCAGCTCCTGGCCCTCGTACCTGCTCAGGTCCACGGCCGGCCCGGCCGCCACCGTCACCTTGTGCCGCGGGAAGAGGTTGAATCTGCCTCTGCCCGGGGTGGCTCTGCCGTACGGCGGGATGATCTCCTGCGCGCCCCAGTGCGCCACCGGGATGACCGGCGCACCGGTCATCAGCGCGACCCGGGCCACGCCGGTCTTGCCGGTCATCGGCCACAGGTCCGGGTCCCGGGTGAGCGTTCCCTCGGGGTAGAACTGCACGCACTGGCCGTCGTTCACCGCGTCGACCGCGGCCCGGAAGGCCCGCGCGGCGTCGGTCGACTCCCGGAACACCGGGATCTGGCGGGTCTTGCGGAGCATGAAACCGATGAACGGCACCGAGAACACCGAGGACTTGCCGAGCATCCGCGGCGGCCGCCCGCTGTTGTACTGCCAGTGCGCGTAGATCACCGGGTCGAGGATCGAGTTGTGGTTGACCGCGGTGATGAAACCACCCTCCTTGGGGAGGTGCTCCCAGCCCCGCCAGTCGGGCTTGACCAGCGCGGTCGTCACCGGCTTCACCAGCACGGCCGCGAAGCGGTACCAGATGCCGTAGTCGGCGTTGCCGAAGCTGGCGTACGAGCGGCGGGCCACCCCAGGTCCTCCTCATCCGGTGCGGCACGTGGGGTGCCGCAGTATCTCGCCATCCGCGGCCCCCGTTCGGGGCCCGGAGCGCGGAACAGTCTCGCCCGACCGCGAACGGCTGTCGAGCAACCCCGCCAGCACGTCGGGGCGGGCGTGACCAAACGCACGTCCGTACAGCTCGGACGGCCTGGCGAGGGTTCCGGGACCGGCGTCACAATGACGCCGATGACCCAGGACACCGTACGCCCCAGCGGGCCCGTCGCGCCCCCCGCACCCACCGCCGGCTGGTCGCTGGTGCTGCCGCTCAAGCCGCTCGCCCTGGCGAAGAGCCGGCTGGCCCCGTTCGCCGGGGAGCACCGCCCGGACCTGGCACTCTCCTTCGCCCTGGACACCGTCGGCGCGGCGCTGGCCACGCCCGGCGTCGCCCGGGTGCTGGTGGTCACCCGGGATTCCGCGGCCGCGGACCGGCTGGCCGCGCTGGGCGCCGTCGTGGTAGGCGACGAGCCGGGCGGCGGCCTCAACCACGCACTGGTGCACGGCGCCGCGGCCGCGCTGGCGATCGCTCCGCGCGCCCCGCTGGCCGCGCTCTCCGCCGACCTGCCGGCCCTGCGCCCGGCCGAACTGGCCCGGGTGCTGGCCGCCGTGCCCCCGGCCGGCCGGGCCTTCCTGGCCGACGCCCCCGGTCTGGGTACCACCCTGCTCGCCTGCGCCCCCGGCAGCCCGCTCTCCCCCGCCTTCGGCGACGGCTCACGGGCCCGGCACGCGGCCGGCGGCGCCCTCGAACTACGGCTGGACGGCGTGCAGTCGGTACGCCGGGACGTCGACACCGGGGCCGACCTCGGCGAGGCCCTGGCGCTCGGCGTCGGCCCGCACACCGGCGCCCTGTCGGCCCGGCTCGGCTACGCCCCGGGGCCGCCCGCCGGACTCGGCTGAGACGCCGCCGGGGACTGTCGGTGCCGCTCGCTATGCTGCTTTCATGCAGGCCACCGCGTTCACCTTCGACCCCGCCACCCGGGCCGGCTCCGTGCTCCTCGACGACGGGACGCCGGTGCCGTTCGACGCCGCCGCCTTCGATGCGGGCGGCCTGCGGCTGCTCCGTCCCGGCCAGCGCGTGCGGATCCGCACCGAGGGCGCCGGCGAGGCCCGCCGGGTGGTCTTCGTGACGCTGCAGACCTTCCCGGACCCGGCCGGGGCCTGACGCCCACGCGCACCCGCCGGGGTGTGCCCCGGAAACCGAAGAGCCGTGGCGGTCCCGTCCGCCCGGGCCCGGGTGGAGGTGCGCCACGGCTCTGGAAGGCCGTCCGCGGACTACTTCGCGGTGCTCTTGCGCGCAGTGGTCTTGCGGGTGGCGGTCTTCTTCGCCGGAGCCGTCTTCTTGGCCGTGGCGGTCGCCTTCTTCGCGGCGGTGGCCGTGGTCTTCTTGGCGGCGGCGGTGGTCGCCGTCTTCTTGGCGGCGGCCGTGGTCTTCTTGGCGGCGGTCGCGGTGGTCTTCTTCGCCGCGGCCGGGGTGGCCTTCTTGGTGGCGGTCGCCTTCTTCGCGGCGGTGGCCGTGGTCTTCTTGGCGGCGGCGGTGGTCGCCGTCTTCTTGGCGGCGGCCTTCTTGGTCGCGGCGGCCGGGGTCGCGGCGGCGGCGGCACGCTTGGTGGCGGCGCGCTTGGCGGCCGGGGTCGCGGCGACACCGCTCTTGCCCGGGGTGAGGGAGCCCTTGGGGGCCTTCTTCACCGAGGGGCCTTCCTTCGGCAGCTTCTTGCTGCCGCTGACCAGGTCCTTGAAGCCCTGGCCGGGGCGGAAGCGGGGCACCGAGGTCTTCTTGACCTTGACCTTCTCGCCGGTCTGCGGGTTGCGGGCGAAGCGCGCGGAGCGCTCCACCTTCTCAAAGGTGCCAAAACCGGTGACCGACACCCGGTCACCGGCCACAACGGCGCGGACCATGGTGTCGAGCACTGCGTCGACGGCCTCTGCGGCAGCCTTGCGACCGCCCAGCTGCTCGGCCACCGCTTCGACAAGCTGAGCCTTGTTCACGTCTTCCCCTTCGGAAACGGGCGCCGGATGATTCCATCCGTTCATTTCGCACGTTAGGTATGTATCTGCGGACTTTCAATTACCAAACGCGCGAATCACCCTAGTGTCGCAATGGATTTGCGCATCGGCGACCTCAGACGACGGGCGGGCGCCCCTCGTCGAGGTCCTGCACAAAGCGACTCAACCGCCTTGCCGCCCCCGGAAGATCGCGCTTGGCGGTCTCCGTGACGATGAGGAGTTGTCGGGTGAGAGCGGTCTTTGCATCGGCAGACACGTTCAGCGCATGCACGCGGGCGTGAGCTTGCTTCAACCGCTCGGCCACAAGCGCGTAGAGCGCTGCGACTTCCGGGTCGTCCGGCCCCTCAGCAGGTGAGGTGGCGGCGTCCGGCCGATCGTCAATTCGGCGTTCGGATCCCCGGCCCGTGGACTCCTGTGACGCGGGTTCGCCGCCCGCGTACGGAGGTTCATGGTGCCGGTGCATGTACTGATTGTGCCATCTACCCGCAGTTGTGCTTGCCGGGGGCCCTCTGCTCCATTGCCAAATGGGCAATCGGGGGCCGGGCAGGGGGGTGAACTCCGCCTCCGGAACGGCGGATGACCCGCCCCCCCGAAGGGGGAGACGGGCCATCCGGCGGATCGTCAGAATGCTTGTTCTGAACGGCTTCTCAGGCGACCGGAAGAGTACGCGGCTTGAACGCCGGCCGGGTCGCCTCGAAGGCCGCGATGTCACCCTCGTTCTGCAGGGTGATGCTGATGTCGTCCAGGCCGTTCAGCAGCCGCCAACGCACGTTGTCGTCCAGCTCGAAGGAGGCGGTGACGCCTTCGGCGCGCACCTCGCGGGCCTCCAGGTCGACGGTGATCTCCGCGGTCGGGTCGGCCTCGGTGAGCGCCCAGAGCCGCTCCACGGTCTCCTGCGGCAGAACGACGGTGAGCAGGCCGTTCTTCAGGGAGTTGCCACGGAAGATGTCGGCGAACCGGGACGAGATCACGGCGTGGAAACCGTAGTTCTGCAGCGCCCAGACCGCGTGCTCGCGGGAGGAGCCGGTGCCGAACTCGGGGCCGGCCACCAGGACGGTCGCACCCTGGCGCTCGGGCTGGTTGAGGATGAACGACTCGTCCTTGCGCCAGGCCTCGAACAGCCCGTCCTCGAAACCGGAACGGGTGACCTTCTTGAGCCAGTGGGCCGGGATGATCTGGTCGGTGTCGACGTTGCTGCGGCGCAGCGGGACGGCCCGGCCGGTGTGGGTGGTGAACTTCTCCATGCTGCTCAGGCCTCCACAGCGACGTTGGACGAGAGGTCGGCGGGCGCGGCCAGCCGGCCCAGGACGGCGGTGGCGGCGGCGACCTGCGGCGACACCAGGTGGGTGCGGCCGCCCTTGCCCTGGCGGCCCTCGAAGTTGCGGTTCGAGGTGGAGGCGCAGCGCTCGCCGGGGGCCAGCTGGTCGGGGTTCATGCCCAGGCACATCGAGCAGCCCGCGTGGCGCCACTCGGCGCCGGCGGCGGTGAACACCTTGTCCAGGCCCTCCTCGACGGCCTGCAGGGCGACCCGCACCGAGCCGGGGACGACCAGCATCCGTACGCCCTCGGCGACGGAGCGGCCCTCCAGGATGGCCGCGGCGGCCCGCAGGTCCTCGATCCGGCCGTTGGTGCAGGAGCCGACGAAGACGGCGTCGACCTTCACCTCGCGCAGCGGGGTGCCGGCCTCCAGGCCCATGTACTTCAGGGCGTTCTCGGCGGCGGTCCGCTCCTGCGGGTCGGCGAAGGAGGCCGGGTCCGGCACGTTCGCGCCGAGCGGGGCGCCCTGGCCGGGATTGGTGCCCCAGGTGACGAAGGGGGTCAGCTCGCTCGCGTCGATGAAGATCTCGTGGTCGAAGACCGCGTCCTCGTCGGTGACCAGGGTCTTCCAGTACGCGACCGCGGCGTCCCAGTCCTCGCCCTCGGGCGCGTGCGGGCGGCCCTCCAGGTAGTCGAAGGTGGTCTGGTCCGGGGCGATCATGCCGGCCCGGGCGCCCGCCTCGATCGACATGTTGCAGATGGTCATCCGGGCCTCCATGGAGAGGCTGCGGATCGCGGAGCCGCGGTACTCCAGGACGTAGCCCTGGCCGCCGCCGGTGCCGATCCTGGTGATGATCGCCAGGATCAGGTCCTTCGCGGTGACGCCTTCGGGCAGCTCGCCCTCGACCGTGATCGCCATGGTCCTGAACGGCGCCAGCGGAAGCGTCTGGGTGGCCAGTACGTGCTCGACCTGGCTGGTGCCGATGCCGAACGCCAGGGCGCCGAACGCGCCGTGGGTGGAGGTGTGGGAGTCACCGCAGACGACGGTGGTGCCGGGCTGGGTCAGGCCCAGCTGCGGGCCGACCACGTGCACGACGCCCTGCTCGACGTCGCCGAGCGAGTGGATCCGGACGCCGAACTCGGCGGCGTTGCGGCGCAGCGTCTCCAGCTGCACCCGGGACACGGGGTCCGCGATGGGCTTGTCGATGTCCAGGGTGGGGGTGTTGTGGTCCTCGGTGGCGATCGTCAGATCGGTCCGGCGGACCTTGCGCCCGGCCAGCCGGAGGCCGTCGAAGGCCTGCGGGCTGGTCACCTCGTGGAGCAGGTGCAGGTCGATGAAGAGCAGGTCGGGCTCGCCCTCCGCGCGCCGCACGACGTGGTCGTCCCAGACCTTCTCTGCGAGTGTCCGTCCCATCGGATTCCCTCCAGCCGGCCGCGTTGCCGGCCTTCTCGTGTCGTCGAGGTCAGTGCGTTCGCCGCCCTGTGAGGCTCGCGTCGCGCGACCTGCACTCCGGATCGGTGTCCACGATGCGGACACCTGGCGGGGGCCGCATCCTGGATGTCTCCCGGGCTGCTGCATCCAGAGTGGCGCTTTTCGCGGAAGATTGAACTTGCGTCTCGCGGAATGAGACTGCAGTCTTAGGGCATGGACAACTCTAGCGGCGTCGGCGTTCTCGACAAGGCCGCTCTGGTGCTGAGCGCACTGGAGTCGGGCCCCGCCACGTTGGCGGGGCTGGTCGCCGCCACTGGTCTGGCGCGCCCCACGGCCCACAGACTCGCCGTCGCACTCGAACACCACCGACTCGTCACCAGGGACATGCAGGGCCGGTTCATCCTCGGCCCCCGTCTCTCCGAACTCTCCGCCGCGGCGGGCGAGGACCGGCTGCTCGCCACCGCGGGCCCGGTCCTGACCCACCTGCGCGACGTCACCGGCGAGAGCGCACAGCTCTACCGCCGGCAGGGCGAGATGCGGATCTGCGTAGCCGCCGCCGAGCGGCTCTCCGGCCTGCGGGACACCGTCCCGGTCGGCAGCACCCTGCCGATGAAGGCCGGCTCGGCCGCCCAGGTCCTGCTGGCCTGGGAGGAGCCCGAGCGGCTCCACCGCGGCCTCCAGGGCGCCCGCTTCACCGCCACCGCCCTGAGCGGCGTCCGGCGCCGTGGCTGGGCCCAGTCGATCGGCGAGCGCGAGCCGGGCGTGGCGTCCGTCTCCGCACCCGTGCGCGGCCCCTCCAACCGCGTGGTGGCCGCCGTCTCCGTCTCCGGCCCGATCGAGCGCCTGACCCGCCACCCCGGCCGGCTGCACGCCCAGGCCATCATCGAGGCCGCCAACCGCCTCACCGAGGCCCTGCGCCGCGGCTGACCGATCCGCCGGACTCCCCGCCGGCGACCTCCCCCACGGAAAAAGGGCCCCGCACACTCCGGTGTGCGGGGCCCTTTTTACAAGGCGCGGGGAATGCTCCGGGAATATGCCCGGAAATGCAGAAAGCCCCGGCGACCGGGGCTTCGTTCTCTATCTGGCTGGGGTACCAGGACTCGAACCTAGACTAAATGAACCAGAATCACTCGTGCTGCCAATTACACCATACCCCAACAAAGCAATCGGCCGATGGGGCGAGCCCATCGGCTTCGTGCTCTGGTACCCCCGACCGGATTCGAACCGGCGCTACTGCCGTGAGAGGGCAGCGTGCTAGGCCGCTACACAACGGGGGCTTCCTGGTGATCCCTTGCGGGATCAGTACCCCCGACCGGATTCGAACCGGCGCTACTGCCGTGAGAGGGCAGCGTGCTAGGCCGCTACACAACGGGGGCTTTCCAGGTGATCCCTTGCGGGATCAGTACCCCCGACCGGATTCGAACCGGCGCTACTGCCGTGAGAGGGCAGCGTGCTAGGCCGCTACACAACGGGGGCTTGATCTTCATTTGTACTGCGGTACTGCTGTTACTGCTGTACTGCGCTGGGGTACCAGGACTCGAACCTAGACTAAATGAACCAGAATCACTCGTGCTGCCAATTACACCATACCCCACCAGAGTTGAACCCTCGTCGGGATCTTCCCAGGCGTTGCGCCTCTCGTTCGGTCCCGGCCGGGGGGCTTTCGCTCCCTCGTCCGTTCCCTCCCGGGCGGCGCAGAAAGAACATTACCCGACGTCGGCCCTGGCTCCAAAATCGATAACCCCAGGCCGTGGCCGGGGCGGCTGCGGGCCAGGTCGGAACCGGGCCCGCAGCCGCCCGCGCGGGGCTCAGGCAGCCGGGACGGCGGCCAGCGCGGAGGTCAGCCGGCGCAGCGTCTCGGGGCGCCCGAGGAGCTCCATCGACTCGAACAGCGGCGGGGAGACCCGGCGGCCGGTGACGGCCACCCGCAGCGGCGTGAAGGCGAACTTGGGCTTGATGCCCAGGCCGTCCACCAGGGCCTCGCGCAGCGCGGCCTGGATCGGCTCCGGGGAGAAGTCGTCCAGCGCCTCCAGCGCCTTGATGCTGGCCTCCAGCACCGGGCGGGCGTCCGCGGTCAGGACCTTGGCCGCGTCGTCCGGGTCGAGCGCGAAGTCGGCCGGGTCGACGAAGAGGAAGCCGGCCATGTTCACGATCTCGCTCAGCACGACCATCCGCTCCTGGGTGAGCGGCGCCACCTTGGCCAGCAGCTCCAGCTGCTCGGCGGTCGGCTCGGCCGGCAGCAGGCCGGGGGCCTGCAGGTACGGCACCAGGCGCCGGACGAAGTCCTCCGGAGCCAGCTTGCGCAGGTGCTCGGCGTTGATGTGCTCGCACTTCTTGAGGTCGAAGCGGGCCGGGTTGGCGTTGACGTCGGCGATGTCGAACGCCGCGACCAGCTGCTCCACGCTGAAGATGTCGTCGTCCGCGGAGAGCGACCAGCCGAGCAGCGACAGGTAGTTGAGCAGGCCCTCGGGGATGAAGCCGCGCTCGCGGTACAGGTTGAGCGAGGCCTGCGGGTCGCGCTTGGAGAGCTTCTTGTTGCCCTCGCCCATCACGTACGGCAGGTGGCCGAAGCGCGGGGTGGTCCCGTCGCCGACGCCGATCTCGGCGAGCGCCGCGTAGAGCGCGATCTGGCGCGGGGTCGAGGAGAGCAGGTCCTCGCCGCGGAGCACGTGGGTGATGCCCATCAGGGCGTCGTCCACCGGGTTGACCAGGGTGTAGAGCGGCGCGCCGTTGGCCCGGACGATGCCGTAGTCGGGCACGTTCTCCGGCTCGAAGGTGAGCGTGCCGCGCACCAGGTCGTCGAAGGCGATGGTCCGGTCGGGCATCCGGAAGCGCAGGATCGGCTCGCGCTTCTCCAGCTTGTAGACGGCGACCTGGTCGTCCGTCAGCTCCCGGCAGTGGCCGTCGTAGCCGGAGGGCTTGCCCGCCGCGCGGGCGGCCTCGCGGCGGGCGTCCAGCTCCTCGGTGGAGCAGTAGCAGTAGTAGGCGTGACCGGCCTCGTGCAGGCGCCGGGCGACGTCGGCGTAGATGTCCATCCGCTGCGACTGGCGGTACGGCTCGTGCGGGCCGCCGACCTCCGGGCCCTCGTCCCAGTCGAACCCGAGCCAGCGCATGGCGTCGAGCAGCTGGTTGTACGACTCCTCGGAGTCGCGGGCGGAGTCCGTGTCCTCGATCCGGAAGACCATCGTGCCGCCGTTGTGGCGGGCGAAGGCCCAGTTGAAGAGGGCCGTCCGGACCAGGCCCACGTGCGGGTTCCCGGTCGGGGACGGACAGAAGCGAACCCGGACGGACGGGTTGCCCGCGGTCGAGCCGCTGAGCATTTCATTAGCCACGCTTGATCACCTTGTTGGTGAGAGTGCCGATGCCTTCGATGGAGACGGCGACCTCGTCGCCGACGTTGAGGGGGCCCACCCCAGCGGGTGTGCCGGTGAGGATGACGTCGCCGGGCAGCAGCGTCATGGCCTCGGAGATGTGGACGATCAGCTCGGCGACCGAGCGGATCATCAGGGAGGTGCGGCCGGCCTGCCTCAGCTCGCCGTTGACCGTGCAGGTGACGGCGATGTCGGCCGGGTCGAGGTCGGTCTCGATCCACGGGCCGAGCGGGCAGGCGGTGTCGAAGCCCTTGGCCCGGGCCCACTGGCCCTCGCGCTGCTGGACGTCGCGCGCGGTGACGTCGTTGGCGCAGGTGTAGCCGAGGATCACCTCGGGCACCCGCTCCAGCGGGACCTCGCGGCACATCCGGCCGATCACCACGGCCAGTTCGGCCTCGTGGTGGACGTCGGAGGAGAACGGCGGGTAGGCGATCGACTCGGTCGGGCCGATCACCGAGGTGGACGGCTTGAAGAAGGTGAGCGGAGCGTCCGGCACGGCGTTGCCCAGTTCGGCCGCGTGGGCCGCGTAGTTGCGGCCGACCGCGACGATCTTGTTGGGCAGCATCGGGCTGAGCAGCCGGACGTCCTGGAACCGGTAGCTCTCACCGGTGGGCTGGGGCTGCCCGAACGGGTGGCCGGCCAGGGCGTGGACGACCAGAGACTCGGGCTGGGCCGGGTCGCCCTCGACCACTCCGAAGGAGACGCTGCCGGCGGCAGGGCTTCCTTCCCGGACGGAAAACCTGGCAATGCGCACGGCTGGGCTACCCCTCGCTTCGTCGGCCGCCCGGGGCGCGCCCGGGCGCTGGTGGGCGCCGCGCACTCGGGCCCGGCCCCGCTCAATCGTCAACCAGGCTATCGCGCGGGCCTCCCGGCGGCCGCTTTGCCCCTGTTCAGCGGGGTTGCGCCCGTCTCGGGCGCACGCCGGCCGGAACGGGAGCGGGGCCCGGGAACGACAGAGGGCGCCGGGGCCGCCGGATGGGGCGGCCCCGGCGCCCTCTGCGGAGCGCGGGCCGGCCCGGCGAGCGCGGAACGGCTCGGCGGGCGCGGAACGGCTCGGCGGGCGCGGAGGGCTCAGCCCTGCGCGACGGCGGTCGCCGGGGCGACCATCAGCTGGGTGCGGCGCGGGTTGGCCGTGTTGGAGGGCAGCTCGGTGGCGTAGGTCACCACGTCCTCGGACCTGCGGGCGCCCGGGATCTTGCTGAAGTCCTCGACCGACGCCAGCGTCGTCCGGCGCGGGTTCGCCGTGGAACGGCTGGTGGACGTGGACTCGGTGGCGGCCTTGTTCGCCTGGGACATCTCGACAGCACCTCGGGGTCGTGGACGGCACCGCGGTGTGAACCGGAGCCGGCCTGAGTGATTCGGGGAGATTCTGGGCAGGCTGATCGGGGCCGTGCTCCGGATGCAGCCCAGGTTACGGATCTCTTTCCACAGGGACCGTGACCAAAGCTACACATTGGCCTGTGATTTTGCTCACAAATTGACGAGCAATTCTCTTATATCCGACATATCGAAGCATCAGGTTTTACCGGCATATCGGATATATCGGGCATGCCGGATGCTCTGCTCGTCCAGTTGATCTCGGGTCGGCTTGGCATGTATCTGGCGAGTGTCCGAAAAAGGCGGTATTCCGGTCCGGTTACCGCACAGTCAGTGAAATCGCGCGCGCGGTCCGTAGCGCCGCCGGGTGAGCCCAGGCGGCCCTTGTTGGGATTCCCCGGCTGTGCTGGAATGCCACGGACCGTGGGTAGGGAGTAGTCCACCCCGGTGACCCGCTCTCCCGGACCGGCCGGGGTGCGGATGGAAACTCGACACCGTCCAGGCCGTGGCGACGCGGCGGGACGCCCGGTCCAGAGGTTGCGACGCCAGTGCAGGGACGTTTCAAAAGGGGTAGCGGCGCCGCGGGTGACCCGGAGTCGCGTGAGCCTGTGGCAGCCCCGCAGCAAGCGGCGGCGCCCGGCGGGCCGGGCCAGCCGACACTCGATGCGGGCGGCCGCCCGGAGGACGACGGCCAACAGGACCGGAAGTCCACCCGGGACAAGCTCCGCACGACCCTCACCCGGCGGCGCGCCACCGGTATGAGCCGGCTGGCGATGCGCAACTGGCGGATCCGTACCCGCCTGATCGCCCTGCTCGCGCTCCCCGTGCTGGTCGCGCTCGTCCTCGGTGGCCTGCGCATCCAGACCTCGCTCGAGGCCTCGCAGCAGCTGGCCCAGATGGCCAACCTCTCCGACCTGGCCAAGAAGGCGACCAACCTCGCCGACGCCCTCCAGAACGAGCGGGACATCAGCGCCGGCCCGATCACCGCGGACCCGCAGAAGCCGCTCGACGACGACATCGTCAGCGCCCGCAAGATCACCGACGACCTGAACCGCACCTTCACCGCGTCCTCGGACAAGTTCGAGAACCTCGAACTCTCCGGCGGCAAGGCGCTGCTCTTCCAGATCCGCCGCGACCTGAACTCGATCTCGGACGCCCGCGGCAACCCGTACCAGAACAACCAGAACATCCAGGCCACGATCACCGCCTACGACGTGATCATCCGAGACCTGCTGTCGATCTCCCAGGACATCGCCCTCGCGTCCAACAACAAGGACCTGGTCCGCGCCACCCGCGCGCTCCAGCAGTTCTCGCTGGCCAAGAACGCCACCTCGCAGCAGCGTGCGCTGATCAGCGCCGCGCTCGCCAACCCGAAGCCCGACCTCAGCCTGAGCGACGAGTCCTTCGGCATCCGCCTGCGCACGTCCTACGACAACGCGCTGACCAGCTTCAACAACATCTACACCTCGCACGACCTGGACAACCTGCGCGGCCAGCTCAGCTACAACTCGGTGGTCGCCGAGGGCGACCGCTACTCGCGCTCGATCCTCCAGCAGAGCGGTATCCACCAGACCGAGCCGGTCAGCTACAAGGACTGGTACGAGAAGATCAGCGCCAAGATCACGGCCGAGCGCCGGATCGAGGGCAAGCTGATCGAGGACCTCGACGGTAAGGCCCAGGACCTCCAGTCCCAGGCCGACACCGAAGCCCTGATCATCGGTGCCGCCGTCGCGCTGGTGCTGCTCGTCGCCCTCGGTGGCGCCGCCGTCATCGCCCGCTCGATGGTGCGCTCGCTGACCCGTCTGCAGGCCGCGGCCGAGGACGTCGCCGAGCGGCGTCTGCCCGAGCTGGTCAAGACGCTCTCCGAGAGCGACCCGCACGACGTCGACGTCACCGTCGAGCCCGTCGCCGTCGACTCCACCGACGAGATCGGCCACGTGGCCCACGCCTTCGACATGGTGCACAGCGAGGCCGTCCGCCTCGCCGCCGAGCAGGCCCTCCTCCGCGGCAACATCAACGCGATGTTCACCAACCTGTCGCGCCGCAGCCAGGGCCTCATCCAGCGCCAGCTGTCGCTCATCTCCGAGCTGGAGAGCCGCGAGGCCGACCCGGACCAGCTGGCCAACCTCTTCAAGCTGGACCACCTCGCGACCCGTATGCGCCGCAACGGCGAAAACCTCCTCGTCCTCGCCGGTGAGGACCCGGGCCGCCGTTGGACCCGCCCCGTCCCGCTGGTCGACGTGCTCCGCGCCGCCGCCTCCGAGGTGGAGCAGTACGAGCGCATCGAACTCGCCTCGGTGCCGTCGGCCGAGGTCGCCGGCCGCGTCGTCAACGACCTCGTCCACCTGCTCGCAGAGCTGCTGGAGAACGCCACCTCGTTCTCCAGCCCGCAGACCCGCGTCCGGGTCACCGGCCACGCGCTGCCGGACGGCCGGGTGCTGGTCGAGATCCACGACACCGGCATCGGCCTCAGCCCCGACGACCTCGCCGACATCAACGAGCGCCTCGCCAACCCGCCGACGGTGGACGTCTCGGTCTCCCGCCGCATGGGCCTCTTCGTGGTCGGCCGCCTGTCCCTGCGACACGGCATCCGGATCCAGCTGCGCCCCAGCGACTCCGGCGGCACCACCGCGCTGGTCATGCTCCCGGTGGACGTCACCAACACGGCCGACCGCCGCGGCGCCGGCCGTCCCGGCCCGGCCCAGGCCAAGCAGCAGCGCGGGGTCGCCCCGACGCCGCGCCAGCAGCGCCAGGTGCCCGCTCCCCCCGGCGGCCCGGCCGCGCTCGGCCAGGGTCCGGCGGGCGGCGCCCCGCAGGGCCGTCCGCAGCTCGGCCAGGGCGGCCCCGGTGGTCCGGGCGGTCCGGGCGCCCCGGGTGGCAACGGCCTGCCGACCCGCCAGGCCGGCCAGTCGCTGCGCGAGACCCCGCCGCAGGGACGCCAGGGCCAGCCCGGCCAGTCCGCTCAGCAGAACCAGCAGGGCCAGCCCGGCCAGCAGAACCAGCAGGGCGGCCTCCCGCAGCGCAACCCGGGCCGGCAGGGCCCGCCGCAGGGCGGCCCCGGTGGCCTGCCCCGCCGCGGCCAGCAGCAGCCCGGCGCGCCGCAGGGCGGTCCGGGCCGGCCCGCCGAAGGCCGCCGCCCCGGCCCCGGCCAGGAGCGGCCGCGGCCCGGCGGCGAGTTCAACGGCGGTCCGGGTGCCCGGACCGGCGAGCAGCCGCAGCACGGCTGGGCCGACCAGTCCGGCCGCCCGGGGGCCCCGCAGGGCGCCCGCCCGGGCCGGCCACAGGACGGCCTGCCGCAGCGCCGCCAGCCCGGCCAGGCCCCGCAGGGTCCGGGTGGCCAGGGTCCCCAGGGTCCGCAGGGTCCGGGCGGCCAGGGTCCGCAGGGTCCGCGCCGTCCGCAGCGCCCCGGCCCGGACGCGCCGCAGCAGGGCCGTCAGCCGCAGCTTCCGCCGCAGCAGACCCAGCCGCAGCAGGTCCAGCCGCAGCCGCAGCCCCACCAGCTGCCGCCGGCCGAGTCCTCGTCGATGGAGAGCACCGCGCAGTTCGCCCGGCCGCGCTTCGAGGCGAGCGAGATCGACCCGCGTGACCCGCTGGGCCTCGGCCTGGTCGAGCCGGTCCTGCCGAACGTGCCGAACCCGGCCGCCCGGCCGGAGCCGGTGCGACAGGAGCCCGTCCGCCAGGAGCCGATGGCGCTGCCGACCGGTCCGTCCGACGGCGGCCCCCAGGGCGGTTCGCCGGCCTTCGGGCCGAACGAGCAGGCCTGGTTCCCCGAGAACGGTCAGCAGGACCAGGCCGCGCAGGCGGCCCGGCCGCGGCAGTACCAGCCGCGCCGGCCCGGGACCACCGCCCCGGGGGTCCAGGAGCAGGCCCCCCAGGCCCAGCAGCACGCCCCCCAGGCGCAGGCCCAGCCCCAGCAGGCCCAGCAGGCCCCGCAGCACGGCCTGCCCGGCCAGGGCGACGCCCCGTGGCGCCCGTCCGCCAACGACGAGCGCTGGCGCCGGGCCGAGCAGGTCCGCGAGCCCTCGACCAACGGCGTCACGATGTCGGGCCTGCCCCGGCGGACCCCGCAGGCCAACCTGGTCTCCGGGACCGCCGAGGCGTCCCCGCTGACCGGTCCCCAGGTCTCCCGGGCTCCGGAGGAGGTGCGCGGCCGGCTGACCAACCTGCGCCGCGGCATCCAGCAGGGCCGCAGGGTCGGCGCGGAGCAGGCGGCCGGCCCGGGAAACCCCGGCGGCCAGGTCAATCAGCATGGTGCCCAGCAGCCCGGGTTCGATAGCTTCGGGGGCCGTACCGACGGCAATGGCGCAGATCATCAGGAGCGTTGAGTTGAATCAGATGAGCCAGGCCGCACAGAACCTGAACTGGCTGATCACCAATTTCGTGGACAACACCCCCGGGGTGTCGCACACGGTGGTGGTCTCCGCGGACGGCCTCCTGCTGTGCATGTCCGAAGGGTTCCCCCGCGACCGCGCCGACCAGCTCGCCGCCGTCGCCTCCGGCCTCACCTCCCTCACCTCCGGCGCCAGCCGGATCTTCGAGGGCGGCGAGGTCAACCAGACCGTCGTCGAGATGGAGCGCGGCTTCCTCTTCCTGATGGCCATCAGCGACGGCTCCGCCCTCGCCGTACTCGCCTCGCCGGACTCCGACATCGGCCTGGTCGGCTACGAAATGGCCCTCCTCGTCGACCGCGCCGGCGCCGTCCTCACCCCCGCACTCCGCGCAGAACTCCAGGGCAGTCTCCTGCACTGAGTCCCCTGAGCGGCCGACCCCATCCGTCCCACCTCCCCGCCGGGTCTGACCCGACCAGACCCGGCGCCTCACCCTCAGCTACCCTCAGGCAGCTGATTTCGCCTCAGCTGGCACCGCCCCAGCTGGAACCGGCTGCCCAAGGCTGCAGCACAAGGAGGACCCATGACCCCGCCTTCGACACCCGCCGGCTCGTACGGCAGCGGGTACGGCAGCGGCTACGGCGGGCAGCAGTCCGACGGCTACGAGCAGCAGCCGCTGGTCCGCCCGTACGCGATGACCGGAGGCCGCACCCGGCCCCGGTACCAGCTCGCCATCGAGGCGCTGATCTCGACCACCGGCTCCGCCGAGCGGTCCGGCGGGCTGCTGCCCGAGCACTCCCGGATCGTGAACCTCTGCCGTGAGGTCAAGTCCATCGCGGAGATCTCCGCACTCGCCGGCGTGCCGCTCGGTGTCGCCCGCATCCTCGTGGCCGACCTGGCCGAGGCCGGCCTTGTCGCCATCCACCAGCCCGCCGCCGCGGGCGAGTCGGGCGGAACGCCCGATGTCACGCTGCTCGAAAGGGTCCTCAGTGGACTTCGCAAGCTCTAACGGAGCCACCCGCGCCACGACCTCGGCGAAGATCGTCGTCGCCGGCGGCTTCGGCGTCGGCAAGACCACGCTGGTCGGCGCCGTCTCCGAGATCAACCCGCTGCGCACCGAAGCCGTCATGACCTCCGCGTCCGCCGGCATCGACGACATCAGCCACGTCTCGGGCAAGACGACCACCACCGTCGCCATGGACTTCGGCCGCATCACCCTCGACGAGGACCTGATCCTGTACCTGTTCGGCACCCCCGGACAGGACCGCTTCTGGTTCATGTGGGACGACCTCGTCCGCGGCGCCATCGGCGCCGTCGTCCTCGTCGACACCCGACGCCTCGCCGACTGCTTCCCCGCCCTCGACTACTTCGAGAACAGCGGCCTGCCCTTCGTCGTCGCCCTCAACGGCTTCGACGGACACCAGCCCCACACCGCCGACGAGGTCCGCGAAGCCCTCCAACTCGGCCCCGACACCCCGGTCGTCACCCTGGACGCCCGACGCCGTGACAGCGCCAAGAGCGCCCTCATCACGCTCGTCGAGCACGCCCTCCTCGCCCGCCTGCGCTGAACGCGGCCCGCAGGCCGGCAGCCCCGGTGTCCCGCCAGCCCGGCGGGCACCGGGGCGCCTGCTCTTGCGGGGCGGTGTCCTCCGCGCGGCTCGCGCAAGACCCCTGCATAAGCAGCGGATAACAGTTCGGTAGGCATTTTGTGATCAACAGTGACCATGCGTAGCGATTTAGCGTCGCTCAGCGCCAGAAGACCACGGTTTTGCGCCGCGATGTCGGCGAATGTCCGAAATATGCCACAGCAGCGTGCCGCCAGCCGCTGTTTGTCCCCCATCCCTGCACGTGCTGAAATTCCAGCTACCCCTAAATCCCGTACGGCAGTCCCACCCAGCAGCGGACCACTGCCAGGGGTAGCGCTGGATTGATCCATGGCCGCCAATCGGCCGAGAGGTTGTTGTCGAGTGAGGCGTAAGCAGCAAGTCGCCCCGCAGCGGCGCTCCGAGCCCCGCCAGAGCGAGCCGAACGGTACCGCAACGGACCAGGCCGGGTTCTCCGCGTTCACGCCGGTCGAGGAACGCCCGCCGGCCCCCAAGCCACAGGCCCCGGCCGCCTCCACGGAGCGCCGCAGCAGCGGCAGCGGCTCCGCGGACGACGGGAGCGGCAGCAAGGACGGCGGACGGTACGAGTTCCTCCGGCCGCGCAACTGGCGCGTGCCGGCCCGTCTGATCGCGATCCTGATGATCCCCGTGGTCATCGGACTGGTCTTCGGCGGCCTGCGCGTCAACACCTCGGTCGACGGCTACATCAAGGCCTCGCGCGCCGAGAAGACCTCGCGCCTGGCCAAGGCGGCCACCGAACTGGCCGAAGCGCTGGAGAACGAGCGCGACAAGACGATCAGCCCCCTGCTGACCGGCCAGGACCCGAACGGCGACGTCGTCAAGACGCGTGCGACCACGGACGCCGCGCTCAAGGCGTACAACGCGGCCTACGACGCCACCGACAAGTCCGGTGAGCTCCCGCACCGGCACGCGTCCTTCCAGAGCCTCGTGATGTTCCTGCCGCACCTGCGCGACAACGCCTACAAGCCGGAGCTGTTCGCCACCGCGACCCAGTCCGCCTACTCGACGATGCTCGCGCCGCTGCTGGCCTACGACAACTCGGTCGGCCTCGGCAGCACCAACATCACCAGCAAGGGCCGCGCGATCTACGCGATGTCGCTGGCCAAGGCCTCGGCCTCGACCCAGCGCGCGCTGATGCTCCAGCTGCTGGTCGGCATATCCGCGCAGTCCACGACCCGGTACGAGAACGTCGACCTGATCCAGCAGCTCCTGGTCTCCCAGAAGCTGGAGCAGGTGTCGATCTCCGAGTTCAACACCGGCAGCGCCCCCGAGGACGCCAAGCGCTACTCCGACGCCCAGGTCGCCCAGGCCGCCGCCGACCAGCGGTCCGCGTACCGGATGCCGAACGGCAGCGTGCCCACCATGACGGGCCTGATGGCCCTCGGTGCCGCGTACAGCCAGGCCGCCGCGGAGGGCCAGTCCAAGGGCAAGGCCGCCGCCGACGCCGCCTTCAACGAGGCGAAGAACTCCGGCCTGAGCAAGGAGAACTGGGAGCAGGCCGCCAACACCCACATCGCCACCCTGCGCTCCACCGAGGTCGCGCTGCTGGACGACGTCCTCAACGACGCCTCGGACCTGCGGGACAACGCGCTCTACGACGCCATCCTCAACTCGGCGATCGTGCTCGCCGCTCTGGTCCTCGCCGGTGTCCTCACCGGCTACGTGGCCCGCTCGATGATTCTCGGCATGCGCACCCTGCGCAACGCCGCCCTGGAGATCGCCGACCACCGCCTGCCGGAACTGGTCGAGAAGCTCTCCAAGACCGACCCGGAGCGGGTGGACACCTCGGTCACCCCGATCCCGCTGCACGGCAAGGACGAGATCGGCGAGGTCGCCCGGGCCTTCGACCAGGTCCACCGGCAGGCGGTCGAGCTCGCCGCCGAGCAGGCGCTGCTGCGAGGGAACGTCAACGCGATCTTCACCAACCTGTCGCGTCGCAGCCAGGGCCTGATCCAGCGCCAGCTGGCGCTGATCACCGACCTGGAGAACAACGAGGCCGACCCGGACCAGCTGGAGAACCTCTTCAAGCTGGACCACCTGGCCACCCGTATGCGCCGCAACGGTGAGAACCTGCTCGTCCTCGCGGGCGAGGAGGCCGGCCGCCGCTGGAACACCCCGGTGCCGCTGGTCGACGTGCTCCGCGCCGCCGCCTCCGAGGTGGAGCAGTACGAGCGCGTCGAGCTCGCCGGCATCCCCGAGGCCGAGGTCGTCGGCGCCGCCGTGACCGACCTCGTCCACCTCCTCGCCGAGCTGCTGGAGAACGCCACCTCGTTCTCCAGCCCGCAGACCCGGGTGCTGGTCAACGCGACCCGCCTGCCGGACGGCCGGGTGCTGGTCGAGATCCACGACAAGGGCATCGGCCTCACCGCCGAGGACTTCGCCGAGATCAACGAGAAGCTCGCCGAGCCGCCCACGGTCGACGCCACCATCTCCCGCCGCATGGGCCTCTTCGTGGTCGGCCGGCTCTCCCAGCGGCACGACGTCCGCGTCCAGCTCCGCCCCTCGGGCGAGTCCGCGGGCACCACCTCGCTGGTCATGCTGCCGCCGTTCCTGACGCAGATGGGTGCGGCGCCGGAGCCGGAGGAGCAGTTCACCGTCTCCCGGATCTTCGCCGACCAGGAGCCCTCCCCGGCCGACTGGGCCGCCGCCCAGAACCAGCCGCGCAGCGCCGCCGAGCTCGGCTTCGACGACCACCTCACCGGCAACGGCAGCGCCGGCTCCAGCGGCTTCAGCCCGGCCCTTGAGGCCGTCCAGCGCTCGCAGCGGCTCGACCAGGTCCGCCGCGCCGCCCTGGAGGCCGGCCCGGAGACCGCGCAGATGCCGCCGGTCCTCGACGCCGAGGTCGAGGAGGAGTACCCGGCGTACGGCCGGCGCAACGACGAGGCCTACGCCCAGGACGACCAGTACGGCGGACAGGGCTACGAGCAGTCCGGCTACACCGACGAGCAGTACGCGTACGGCCAGGACGAGTACGCCCGCAACGACTACGGGCAGGACGGGTACGGCCCGGACGCCTACGGCCGGTTCCCCCAGCAGGGCTACGCCGACGACCAGTACGGCCAGGCCCAGGGCCAGGGTCAGGGCCAGGGCGACCAGTACGGCCAGTACCAGGGCTACGACGACGGCTACGCCGACGAGCAGTACGGCCACCAGGCCGACGAGGCCCCGGCCGGCCACCCGTACAGCCCGGAGACCCCGGCGCTGCCCGCGGCCGAGCCGTCCGCCACCCTGCCGTCCGGCCTTCCCCAGCGCCGCCCCGGCCAGCAGCTCGGCGGCGGCTCCGGTGCCGCCTTCCAGGGCGGCGGCCAGGACACCGGCGAGACCCCGAACTGGTTCGCCGGCGCCAAGGACACCTCGGCGCCGACCGAATCGCGCGGACACGAGGTGTCCGCGCTGGGCGGGTACGGTCCCACCGGACCGACCGGCCCGACCAGCGCCGCCTGGCAGTCGCCCAACGACGGCTCCTGGCAGCGCGCCGAGCAGCTCCGCGAGCCCGCCTCCGGTGGCACCACCCCGGCGGGCCTGCCCCGCCGGGTGCCCAAGCAGAACCTGGTGGCCGGCAACGCCAAGCCCACTCCGCAGGACGGGCCGCAGGTCTCCCGCAGCCCCGAGGAGGTCCGTGGACGCCTCACCAACCTGCGCCGCGGTGTGGAGCAGGGCCGCAGCGCCGGCAACACCGGAAGCTTCCGGATCGATCCCGATCAGGTAGACCAGTCCGGCAACGGACAGCAGAATCGCAGCACCGATCTCTTCGGCGGCTCGAATCACCAGGAGCGTTGAGTTGAGTCAGATGAGCCAGGCCGCACAGAACCTGAACTGGCTGATCACCAATTTCGTGGACAACACCCCCGGGGTGTCGCACACGGTGGTGGTCTCCGCGGACGGCCTCCTGCTGTGCATGTCCGAAGGGTTCCCCCGCGACCGCGCCGACCAGCTCGCCGCCGTCGCCTCCGGCCTCACCTCCCTCACCTCCGGCGCCAGCCGGATCTTCGAGGGCGGCGAGGTCAACCAGACCGTCGTCGAGATGGAGCGCGGCTTCCTCTTCCTGATGGCCATCAGCGACGGCTCCGCCCTCGCCGTACTCGCCTCGCCGGACTCCGACATCGGCCTGGTCGGCTACGAAATGGCCCTCCTCGTCGACCGCGCCGGCGCCGTCCTCACCCCCGCGCTCCGCGCAGAACTCCAGGGCAGTCTCCTGCACTGACGGTTCGTCGGATACCGTCCTGGTATTCGAAGCACCTCCACGACCGTCCCGGGCCCGCTTCGGCGGGCTCGGGTTCGGACGTTGTACGGCCTTCGCAACACCGGCTGGGGACTCGTGCCCGAGCTCGCACCGCACCGCCGCACCTTGTGAGGAGAGGAACCGTGACACCGCCCGACGACCGCAGCGGCCAGTACGGCGTTCCGTACCCTGGCACGGGCCATGACGCCTTCGGAGCACCCGGCGTCGTCGGCCACGGTCAGCAGTACGACCGCCCGCACGGCCAGCAGTACGGCCAGCAGCAGTACGGCCAGCCCCAGCACCAGTACGGTCCGGGGCAGGGCCAGTACGGCCAGTACTCCCAGCCGCAGCCCTCGTACGACGCGCCGCCGGCCGGATACCCGGCCCAGGACGGCCACCTGCCCGGCCGGCACACCGGCCACGGCGTCCCCGGCCAGAGCCCCGACCCCGGCTACGCGCCGGCCGAGGACCCCGGGCACGTCGAGGAGTTCGAGGACGACCACGACTCGGGCCCGCTGATCCGGCCGTTCGCGATGACCGGCGGGCGGACCCGCCCGCGCTACGAACTGGCACTGGAGGCACTCGTCTCCGCCAGTGTCGACCCGCAGCGCCTGGCCACCCTGCTCCCCGAGCACCAGCGGATCTGCACCCTCTGCACCGAGGTGAAGTCCGTCGCCGAGGTTTCGGCGCTGCTCTCCCTGCCCCTGGGAGTGGCCCGCATCCTCGTGGCCGACCTGGCCGAAGCCGGCCTGGTCGCCATCCACCAGCCCGCTTCCGGCGGCGAATCCGGAAACCAGCCCGACGTCACGCTGCTCGAAAGGGTCCTCAGTGGACTTCGCAAGCTCTAACGCGGCCGCCCCAACCCGCGCCACCACCTCCGCGAAGATCGTCGTGGCCGGTGGCTTCGGCGTCGGCAAGACCACGCTCGTCGGCGCCGTCTCCGAGATCAACCCGCTGCGCACCGAAGCCGTCATGACCTCCGCGTCCGCCGGCATCGACGACATCAGCCACGTCTCGGGCAAGACGACCACCACCGTCGCCATGGACTTCGGCCGCATCACCCTCGACGAGGACCTGATCCTGTACCTGTTCGGCACCCCCGGACAGGACCGCTTCTGGTTCATGTGGGACGACCTCGTCCGCGGCGCCATCGGCGCCGTCGTCCTCGTCGACACCCGACGCCTCGCCGACTGCTTCCCCGCCCTCGACTACTTCGAGAACAGCGGCCTGCCCTTCGTCGTCGCCCTCAACGGCTTCGACGGACACCAGCCCCACACCGCCGACGAGGTCCGCGAAGCCCTCCAACTCGGCCCCGACACCCCGGTCATCACGCTGGACGCCCGACGCCGTGACAGCGCCAAGAGCGCCCTCATCACGCTCGTCGAGCACGCCCTCCTCGCCCGCCTGCGCTAGGAAGGCCGACGGAGGACGAACGGTGCGGCCCACGGACCCCTGGGGGCGTCCGTGGGCCGTGGGCGTGCGCCCGTTTCGCGCGGGGCGCACGCGTCGAGTACGGGGCGCACGTCGAGTGCGGGGCGCCCGCCGAGTTGCGGGGGCGCCCGTCCGGTGCCGCTACTCGGTGGGCTCCAGGCCCGCGCGGATCAGGCCGTAGGTGTAGGCGTCCTCCAGGGCCAGCCAGGAGGCGGCGACCACGTTGTCCGCCACCCCGACGGTGGACCAGCCGGCCGTGCCGTCGCTGGTCTCGATCAGCACCCGGGTCTTGGAGCCGGTGCCGTGCTGGCCCTCCAGGATGCGGACCTTGTAGTCCACCAGCTCCAGCCTGCCCAGCTGCGGGTAGATGCCGTCCAGCGCGGTGCGCAGCGCCTTGTCCAGCGCGTCGACCGGGCCGTTGCCCTCGCCGGTGGCGATCCTCCGCTCGCCCTTGGCCGAGAGCTTCACCGTCGCCTCGTTGCCCGAGAAGCCGTTGGGGCCCTGCTCGCTGATGGTCCGCCAGGACTCCAGCGTGTAGAAGCGCTCGCGGCTGCCGCGCACCTCGTCGCGGAGCAGCAGCTCGAAGGAGGCGTCGGCGGACTCGTAGGTGTAGCCGAGGTTCTCCTGCTCCTTGACCCTGGCGACCACCCGGCCGGCGAGGTCCCGGTCGGTGGAGAGGTCGTAGCCCAGCTCCTTGCCCTTGAGCTCGACCGAGGCGCGGCCGGCCATGTCGGAGACCAGCATCCGCATGGTGTTGCCGACCGTCTCCGGGTCGATGTGCTGGTAGAGGTCCGGGTCGACCTTGATCGCGGAGGCGTGCAGGCCCGCCTTGTGCGCGAAGGCGGAGAAGCCGACGTAGGGCTGGTGGGTGGAGGGTGCCAGGTTGACGACCTCGGCGATGGCGTGCGAGATCCGGGTCATCTCGGCCAGGCTGCCGGGCGGCAGCACCCGGCGGTCGTACTTGATCTCCAGCGCGCCGACCACCGGGAACAGGTTGGCGTTGCCGACCCGCTCGCCGTAGCCGTTGGCGGTGCACTGGACGTGGGTGGCGCCGGCGTCCACCGCGGCCAGGGTGTTGGCCACCGCGCAACCGGTGTCGTCCTGGGCGTGGATGCCGATCCGCGCGCCGGGCTTGTAGGTGTGGCAGTCCCGGAGGACGTCGGTGACGATGTCGCGGACGCCGGCCGGCAGCATCCCGCCGTTGGTGTCGCAGAGCACCACCACGTCGGCGCCGGCCTCGTGCGCGGCGCGGACCACCGCGAGGGCGTACGCGCGGTTGGCCTTGTAGCCGTCGAAGAAGTGCTCGCAGTCGATGAAGACCCGGCGGCCCTGGGCGCGCAGGTACGCCACGCTGTCCCGGACCATCTCCAGGTTCTCGTCCAGGGTGGTGCGCAGGGCCAGCTCGACGTGCCGGTCGTGGGCCTTGGCGACCAGGGTGACGACGGGCGCCCCCGAGGTGACCAGGGCAGCCAGCTGCGGGTCCTCGGAGGCCTTGCCGCCGGCCCGGCGGGTGGCGCCGAAGGCGACCAGCCGGGCGTTCCTGAGGTCCAGTTCGGCGGCGGCCCGGGCGAAGAACTCGGTGTCGCGCGGGTTGGCGCCCGGCCAGCCGCCCTCGATGAAGCCGACGCCGAACTCGTCCAGGTGCCGGGCGATCGCCAGCTTGTCGGCCACCGTGAGGTTGATGCCCTCCCGCTGCGCGCCGTCGCGCAGGGTGGTGTCGAAGACGTGGAAGCTGTCGTCGGTGCGGCTGGCCTCGGCCATGGGGACTCCTTGTGTCGAGTCGGGTGGTGCTCTGCCGGTTTCGGGGACCCGGCTCCACTGTCCAGCATCCCGCGCGCACCCGGTGTCCCTCGGCCCCTTGTGGGGGCTCCGGCCGGTCCGGGGCAAAACAAAAGACCCCTCGCGGGTGCGAGAGGTCTGCGCGCGGGTCTGGACGCTGGTGGTCGCTCCGCATCGGGTGGTGCGGGAGCGGTCACTGCGGACCGGCGCGCCTGCTGCTAATAATCAGCGAAAGCGAGGACACGCTCGCAGTCTGGCACACCGATCCGGAGTCCGGCCGGGGCGTCTCGGGATGCGGGACGCCTACTCGACGAGCTCGGCCGTGTCGAGCGTGAAGCCGAACGGCTCGGGGAGGTCCAAGGAATCGCCGATCGGGACGACCGTGGTGGTGGTGTAGTCGCCGCGCGCGGGAACGCTGTGCAGAACGACCTGGTTCCTCTCGCGGTCGATCAACAGGTAGAGCGGGATCTCCGCGGCGGCGTAGCCCTTGCGCTTGTCGATGCGATCCGTGTTCGGCCGACTGGAGGTGACCTCCAGGACCATCAGGACCCCCTCGGGCTTGGACCAGGAGCCACGGCCGATCATCGCCCCGCGAGTGGTGAACGTACCGTCCGGGATGAACCGCCCGGTGGGAACGATCAGCCCCTTGCCGGCCGCGAAGTCCAGGCCTTTGGGTGCCTGGCGGGCCACCTGCCAGCTGAGCCGGCCGGTCAGCGTCTCGTGTTCACCGTCCGGCGGTGGGGTCACGACGATCTCCCCCTCGATGAGCTCGGCCTTGAAGCCTTCACGAAGCTCCAAGGCGAGGAAGGCCTCCAGCAGGCTCTTGCCCCCGTCACCCGAAGTCGCTGCGATCCCATGCGTCAACGCGGTCACAGCCCCTCCTTCTGGTCCACACGGCTCAACGAGCGGGACTCTCCGAGGTTACGCGGCCGGGCGCCCCGCCGTCGCGGGGCGCCCGGCCGCGGTGCTCGCGCCGTCAGACGATCTTGTGCAGCCAGCCGTGCGTGTCGGGGGCCTGGCCGGCCTGGATGGAGAGCAGGGACTTGCGCAGCTCCATGGTGATCGGGCCGGGCTCGCCGGTGCCGACCGTCCAGTCGCCGCCGGCCGACTTGACCGAGCCGACCGGGGTGATCGCGGCGGCGGTGCCGCAGGCGAAGACCTCGGTGAGGGTGCCGTCGGCGTTGCCCTGCTTCCACTCCTCGGTGGAGATCTTCCGCTCCTCGACGGCGTAGCCGAGGTCGGCGGCGAGCTGGAGCAGCGAGTCGCGGGTGATGCCGGGCAGCAGCGCGCCGGAGAGCTCGGGGGTGACGATCTTCGCGTCCTTGCCCTCGCCGAAGACGAAGTACAGGTTCATGCCGCCCATCTCCTCGACCCACCGGTGCTCGGCGGCGTCGAGCCAGACGACCTGGTCGCAGCCCTTGGCGGCGGCCTCGGCCTGGGCGACCAGGGACGCGGCGTAGTTGCCGGCGCACTTGGCGGCACCGGTGCCGCCCGGCGCGGCCCGGACGTAGTCCTCGGAGAGCCAGACCGAGACCGGCTTGACTCCACCGGGGAAGTAGGCGCCGGCCGGCGAGGCGATGATCATGAAGAGGTAGGAGTTGGCCGGGCGGACGCCCAGGCCGACCTCGGTCGCGAACATGAACGGGCGCAGGTAGAGGCTCTGCTCGGGCTCGTTCGGGACCCAGGCCTGCTCCTGCTGGACCAGCAGCTCGACCGCCTCGACGAAGGCCTCGACCGGCAGCTCCGGCATCGCCAGGCGGCGGGCGGAGGCCTGGAAGCGGGTCGCGTTGGCCTCCGGGCGGAAGGTGGAGATCGAACCGTCGGGCTGGCGGTAGGCCTTGAGGCCCTCGAAGATCGCCTGGCCGTAGTGGAGCGTCATGTTCGCCGGGTCGATCTCCAGCGGCGCGTACGGCGTCAGCTGGGCGTCGTGCCAGCCCCGGCCCTCGGTCCAACGGATGGTGACCATGTGGTCGGTGAAGACGCGTCCGAAGCCGGGGTTGGTCAGCCGGGCCTCGCGCTCCGCGTCGGACAGCGGCTGGGCGGAGGGCTTGAGGTCGAACGTGATGGGCGCCTGGGTGGGCGTGCTCATGGCTGTATGTCCTTCACCGTGGGGTTGGTCCGGGCCGCCTCCGCCGGGATTCGTCTCGGCGAACGAACGCACGACGGCACGGCCCACTGTCGATACTCGCATCCAGAGGGCCGTGCCGAACAGTCGCGGGCTCCTTGGGGAGCTGCAAGCTGTGGTTATGCGGTCCGGCCCGTCGGGCCGGAACACGTTGTACCGGTTCCGGCCGTTCGGCCGGATACCGCTTCTCGGTTCCGGCCGCTCAGCCGGATACTCGGGCGGTGAGCGCGTCGCCGACCTGCGAGGTCGTCCGGGTGCCCGTGCGCTCGGCCAGGTCCGCGGCGACCGCGGCCTCGACCTTGGCGGCCTCGGCGGCGAAGCCGAGGTGGTCCAGCAGCATGGCGACCGAGAGCACGGTGGCGGTCGGGTCGGCCTTGCCCTGGCCCGCGATGTCCGGCGCCGAGCCGTGCACGGGCTCGAACATCGACGGGAAGTCGCCGCTCGGGTTGATGTTGCCGCTGGCCGCCAGCCCGATGCCACCGGTGACGGCGGCGGCCAGGTCGGTCAGGATGTCGCCGAACAGGTTGTCGGTGACGATCACGTCGAACCGCTCGGGCTGGGTGACGAAGAAGATGGTCGCCGCGTCGACGTGCAGGTAGTCGGTGGTGACCTCGGGGAACTCCCGGCCGACCTGCTCGAAGATCCGCGTCCACAGGTGACCGGCGTGCACCAGCACGTTGTTCTTGTGGACGAGCGTGAGCTTCTTGCGCGGACGCGCCTGGGCCCGGCGGTAGGCGTCCCGGACGACCCGCTCGATGCCGTAGGCGGTGTTGAGGCTGACCTCGGTGGCCACCTCGTGCTCGGTCCCGGTGCGCAGCGTGCCGCCGTTGCCGACGTACGGGCCCTCGGTACCCTCGCGGACGACCACGAAGTCGATGTCCGGCTCGCCGGCCAGCGGGGACTTCACGCCGGGGAAGAGACGGCCCGGGCGGAGGTTGATGTGGTGGTCGAAGGCGAACCGCAGCTTCAGCAGCAGCCCGCGCTCCAGCACGCCGGAGGGCACGCTCGGGTCTCCGATGGCGCCGAGCAGGATCGCGTCGTGGGCCTTCAGCTCCGCCAGCACGCTGTCCGGCAGCGTCTCGCCGGTGCGGTGGTAGCGCCGGGCGCCGAGATCGTACTCGGTGGTCTCCAGCTTCACGTCGGCGGGCAGCGCGGCGCCAAGGACCTTGAGGCCTTCGGCCACCACTTCCTGGCCGATGCCGTCACCGGGGACAACTGCGAGACGAATGGTGCGAGACATGGTCGGACCCTACTCCGGTGTCCCAGAGGCTGACACCTCGTGTCCACTATCCGGACGAACGGTCAGGTCAGGTCGATGTCGACCGGGAACGGGCGTTCGAGCTTCAGCTGCTTGTGGTGGATGCCGATCAGACCGTAGGACTGGGTGGCCGGGTCGAGCTCGTAGGTGTGGACGACCGGGCGCCCCTCCTCGTCACCCTCGACCCGCCAGAAGTGCGGGATGCCGGCGGCGGCGTACTTCCGCGGCTTCACCTGCCGGTCGCGCTCCCGGGGCTCCTCCGAGACGACCTCGATGACGAGCAGGACGTCCTCGGGCTCGCAGGACGTGCGCCTGGAGTCCGAGTGCACGCGTTCGTCGACCACGAGCAGGTCGGGCTCCGGCCGGTTCCGCACGTTCAGCCGCACCGTGATCTCGCGCCACACCCGCCAACCGGCCGGCACCGCGTCGTCGAGGGCCCGCTCCAACCGCTTCAGCGTCGACATGTGGAAAAGCGTCTGCGGACTCACGAAGATCAGGCTCCCGTCGAGCAGCTCTGTGTGCGGCGGGAGATCGGGCAGCCGGTCGAGGTCCTCGGCGGTGTACCCCTCAGCCGGGGGCCGGAGCCAGTCCGGGTACGGCTCGATGGTCATGATTCCTCCCATGCGGGCATCCTGACGGGCCTTCTCAGGCTACTCGGCGGAGTTCTCCGGTACGCCCCTCCCACGAGGGAGCGCGTGAGACCGCGTCCGCGCCGGGGGCGCGCTTATGCTCGCGGGCATCCGGTCCGGCATTCCTCGCAGAACGGGGCAGATCACCATGGCCGAGCGGTGGCGGGAGGCGCGGGTCTGCGGGGCGGCGGGGGCCGCGGGGATGGCCGCGTACGCCGTCGCGGCCGGGCTGCGGGGGCAGTGGCCGCCGGGGGCGGCGCAGACCGCGGTGCCGTTCCACGCCCACCTCTGGGACATGGTGCGCGGCGACGCCCCCGGCGACCTGCTGTTCAACTGGAACAGCGGCTACGGCGCGCCGTTCCTCGCCGACTTCTTCGCCTACCTGATGAACCCGTTCTCCTGGCCCACCGTCCTGCTGCCGCGCGACCAGGGTCAGTTGGCGGTGTTCCTGGTGGCCCTGTCCACCATCGGGCTCGGCACCGGCCTGATGACCTACGCGCTGGGCCGGCTGCACCCGGGACCGCACTGGCTGCGGGCGCTCGCCGCCCTCGGCTACGGGCTCTGCGCCTGGGTGCCGACCGTCGGCGGGACGGCCCCGATGTGGCTCTGGGGCCTGGTCTCGCTGCCGCTGCTGGTCGTGGCCGGCGACTGGTGCCTGCACGAGCGGCGCTGGCTGTCCGGCACCCTCTGCGTCGCGCTCGCCTGGTGGGGCAACCTCTACACCGCCGCGATGGCCACCATCACGGCCGGACTGGTGCTCGCCGTCCGGCTGCCCTCCGTCCGCCGGCCGTTCAGGACGCTCGTCCGGGTGACCGGCCGGGCCGTCACCACGGCCACCGCCGGGATGCTGCTCGCCGCGCCCGTCCTGTTCGTCGCCGTCCGGGCCGCGCAGGAGGCCCAGCCGGAGTCCCCGGTGCAGCCGCTCGGCCCGTCCGGGCTCGGCGGGCACCTGGCCCAGCTGCTGCCCGGCGCCCACGGCGGCCCGCCCGTCCCGGACGTCTCGATCGGCCTGTTCGGCCTCCTGCTGGTGGCCGGGCTGCCGTTCAACCGACGGGTGCGGGCCCGCGAGCGGATCGCCTGGTGCGGGCTGCTGGTGCTCGTGGTGCTCAGCTTCGTCTGGACGCCGACGGTGCTGGTCTGGCACGGCCTGGCGATCCCGGCCGGAGGCCCCTACCGCGTCGCCTTCGTGCTCAGCGGCCTGCTGGTGCTGGCCGGCTGGGTCTCGCTGGCGCACCGGCCGGACACCGTGACCCTGCTCGGCGGGGCCGCGGTGGTGCTGGTGGTGACCGCCGTCGCGGCGGGCCAGCGCTCGGTGCGGGCGTCCACCTGGGTGCTGCTGGTGGCCGGCGGCGCCGTCCTGCTCGCCGCCCTGTGGACGCTGGAGCACCGGCACACCGGCCGGCGGGCGGGCGCGGCGGCGACGGCGGTGCTCGGGTGCGCCGTCCTGGGCGGCGCTGTCTGGTCCTCGTACGCGGCGCTGGGCACGCCGGCCACCGGCACCGCCTCCGGGGCGTCCGTCCGGGCCGGGTACGAGGCGATGCGGCAGGCCGCCGACTGGCCGCGCGTGCGCACCGACCCCGGTCCGCACGCCTTCACCCCGAACGACCCGCTGCTGCTCGACGGCCAGGGCGGCGGCTACTCCAGCGGCTACCTGCCCACGGTCACCGCCCTGCTCCTGCACGACCTCGGCGCGGGCTGGACGGCGGGCGGACGGCAGACCGCGAGCGTCACCGATCCGGTCGGGCAGGCGCTGTTCGGCGTGCACACCCACCTCGCCGACGGGCCCCCGCCGGACGGCTTCACCGTCGTCCGGGCGCCCGCTCCCCCGCTGGTCACCGTCCTGCCGCCGGGATCGGCCGTCGACACCACCTCGGTCTGGTCCCGGCAGGAGTCGCTGCTCGGCGGGCAGGTGTACGACGTACCCGTGCCCGTCCCGGCCGCCGGCCCGGCGCCCACCGCGCACGGCAGCAGCGGGTGGTCCGTCCCCGCCACCCCGGAGGGCACGGTCGGGACCGCCTTCACCGCGCTCTGCACGCCGGGCGCCACCGCGTACTTCCACGGGGTCTGGTTCAACGGCACGGTGAGCGGCCTCGGCACCACCTACCGCAGTGACGGCGTCCAGCCGACCACGGCGGTGCCCGTGCACCTGCTGGGGCCGGTGCCCGCCGACGGCGTCGTCCGGGTGGTGCTGCACGCGGACACCGTCACCCAGGTCCCGGCCCGGCCGGTCGGCTGCCTCCGGCCCGGCGCCCTGGAGGCGGCCGTCACCCGGCTCACCGCCACCGGCGCGACGCGGGTCACCGCGGGCGGGCACGGCCTCAGCGCCGTCCTCCCCGCGGGCAGCACCGGAACCGCCCTGCTCTCCGTCCCGGCCACCACCGGGTGGACCTGCTCGGCCGGCGGCGGCCCGTACACCGCGCCGCGGTCCGTCCTGGGCATGATCGGTGTCCCGCTCGGCCGGGGCGCCGACCGGGTCGTCTGCTCCTTCCGTCCGCCCGGCCTCACCGAGGGCGAGACCTTCGCGCTCGCCTCCGCCGCCGTCACCGTCCTGACCGCCGTCTTCGGCCGCCTGCGCCACCGCCCCACCCGGACTCCGCGCCGCGTCCGCCGGGCGGCGGCCGAGCGGGAGTGGCGGGAGGAGTGGCGGCCGCCGGGAGGCACGTGGGGCCTGTGAACCGCCCGGCCGCGCGGCCGGCGGGCCCGGTACACGACGGAGCCGCCGCCCTATGCGGGGCGGCGGCTCCGGGTGCGGGGCGCGGTGTCAGGGCAGGTTCAGGATCTGCCCGCGGAGGCCGTCGCGGTTGAAGTGGTGCAGGAGCAGCAGGCGCGACGTGTCCCCGTCGGCCCGGCGGACGTCGAGCACGGTGCCGGGCGGCAGCGGCGCCGCCATCGCGGCGGGGCCGCCGGGGCCGGTCCGGACGTCGACGGCCGGGTGCAGGACGTCGACGGCGAGGGTGGGCCGGGTGCCGCGCAGGCCGATGGCGGAGAACGCCTCGGCCGGGTCGGGCTTGCCCGCGGTGGCGGCGCCGGTCCAGAGCCCGTAGCGGACGGTGCTGTGGCCCGCCTTCACGCCGGGGAGGGCGCTCAGCCGGACCGGGAGCACCAGCACGTCGCTGTCGAGCAGCGCGGTGTCGGTGTCGCCCCAGCGGGCGTTGAGCGGCTGGACGTCCAGCTCGGCGCCGGTCCGGGCGTCCACGGTACGGGCGACCAGGACGTCGCTGCCGCGCTGCCGGTCGGCCTTGACGAAGGCGTCCGTGCTGCCGTCCCCGTCGGTGTCGAGCGAGGCCCGGACGGCGAAGACGCCGACCGGCGTGGTGGCGGGCGCCCAGAACTGGGCGGCGAGGTAGAGCGTGCCCTGCCCGTCGCCGACGGCGGGCGCGTCCGAGGCGGCGCCCGCGGCGCGCAGGTTGGCGGCCCGGTCGCCCGGGCGTTCGACGCAGACGTCCTCCGGCTTCTGCGGTTCGCCGTCCTCGGGGACGATGCCCGCGCCCGGGCCGACGGCGGCGCCGCTGCCGGGCGGGCAGTCGGGCCAGCGGGCCCCTTCGCCGCCGAGGGCGAAGGCGCTGAGCAGACCGGGCTGTTCGGCGGGCGCCCGGGTGCCGCCGAGGGCGACGAGCGCGCCGGAGCGGGGGGTGCGGACCGGGGCGACGGCGCTGAGGTCGGAGGCGGGCCGGGGGGCGGCGAAGACGGGGACCCGCAGCGCGGGCACGGCCGCGTCGGACTCGGGGGTGAGCAGCAGCCGGCCGGAGAGTTCGCCGCGGTAGCTGCGGGCCTTCCCGCCCTGGAGGGTGGCGATGGTCGGGTCGGGACTGCGGCCCAGCTGCCCGGGGACGGCCAGGGTGACCCGGACGCGGGCGGTGCCGCCGGCCGGGACCTCGACCCGGCCGGGGCTGATCTCGTAGCGGGCACCGGGCACGTCGGTGGCGGCCGCGTAGCCGGTGCGGTAGGTCATCGCCGCGCCGGAGAGGTTGCGGACCTCGACCTCACGGACCTCCGCCCCGCGGGCTGCGCCGGGCGCACCGCCGACCGCCACCACGCCGAAGGAGACGCCGACGCTGCCCTGCACCGCGCCCTCCCCCGCGGCGTACGCGACGGCGGGGGTGCGGACGGCGGCGTCGACCCGGGCCCGGCCGGCGCCGGTGCGCTCGGGGCCGTAGACCGGGCCGGTGCCGCCGTCGCCGAGCCAGGTGTCCCCGGCGGTGTTCATCAGCGCGGCCTTGAGCTGCTCGACCGTCCAGTCGGGGTGGGCGGCGCGGACGAGGGCGGCGAGTCCGGCCACGTGCGGGGTGGCCATCGAGGTGCCGTCCTCGCGCTGGCCCCCGCCTCCGCTGCCGGCCTTGGCGGACCAGATCGTCTCGCCGGGCGCGGCCAGGTCGGGCTTGACCACGCCGGGCACGCCGATGCCTCGCGAGGTGAAGTCGGTGAGGGTGTCGGTGCGTTGCGGCTGGTCCTGGGGGACGACGCCGTGCAGCGGGTTGCCCGGCGCGGCCAGCCGGACGTCGACCTGGCCGGCCGCCGCGCCCTGGCGCAGGCGTTCGCCGTCGGCGTGGGCGAGCAGGGCGACGGGGATGCGGTCGTTGCCGGCGATCTCGGCGAGGTGGTCGTCGTCGGCGGCGAGCAGGGCGCCGATCGCGCCGGCGTCGGCGGCGTGGTCGGCGCGCGGGGCGGAGCCGCACGCGCGCTCGGACTCGCGGGTGGCCCAGGCGAGTACGGCGATCCTGCCGGTGAGCCGCTGCTTGTCGGCGTCGGTGAAGGCGGTGCAGCCGTCGGCCTGGTCGACGGGCAGCGCGAGCCGGCCGGCGACGTCGGCGGTGGACCAGCCCTGGTAGCGGCCGCTCCAGTGGGCCGGGACGGTGCCGGCGAGCGGCTCGGGGGCCAGCACGGTGAGGCCGTCGGCATCGCTGTGCGGGTCGACCGAGGCGGCGACGGCGAGGGCCCGGGCGGCGGTGCCGGGGCTGCCGCCGATGCCGTAGACGTCGCCCTCGTTGCCGGCGGCCGCGACCACCAGGGTGCCGAGGTCGGCGAGGTGGTCGACGGCGACGGCGTCGGCGTCGTCGGTGGAGCCGAAGCGGCTGCCGAGGGAGAGGTTGACGATGTCGAGCCGGTCGCCGAGGTCGCCGTCGCCGTCCGGGTCGGCCGCGACGTCGAGGGCCTGGGCGAGCTGGTCGGTGGAGCCGTCGCAGCCGAACACCCGGATCGCGTAGAGCTGGGCGCCGGGTGCGGCGCCGGGGCCGACCTTGAAGGCGGCCGGGTCGAGGCCGGGCCGGTAGGGGCCGGTGTACGGGTGGCCGTCGGCGGTGACGCCGAGGCCGGCGGCGGTGCCGGCGACGTGGGTGCCGTGGCCGTTGAGCGCGCAGTCGATCGGGTTGGCGTCGGGGTGCGGGTCGGGCTGGTAGTTCGGGGCGGACGGGTCCGGGTTGTAGTCGTCCCCGACGAGGTCCTTGCCGCCGACCACCTTGGCGTTGGGGAAGAGTCCGGCGGGGGCCGGCCCGGCGCCGTCGACCGCCTTGAACGCCTCCGCGGTGCCGGGGCCGCCGAAGTCGGCGTGGGTGTAGTCGATGCCGCTGTCGATGACGCCGATCCGCACGCCCTGCCCGGTGTTGCCGCCGGTCGTGCCGTCCGCGGAGGGGCCGGACCAGACCTGCGGCGCCCCGGTGAGCGGCACGGAGTACGCGTTGTCCCGCTGCTTGCGCACGACCGGGTGGACGGCCCGGACGCCGGGCAGCGCGCGCAGGGCGGGCAGCCGGTCGGCGGGCACGGTGACGGCGAGGCCGGTGAGCAGGGTGCGGGTGCGGTAGAGCTCGCGGGCGGTGGGCGCCGCGCCGCGGACGGCGTCGGCGAGCCGGTCGAGCGCGTCGGAGGCGCGGGAGCGCTGCCCGCCCCCGGCCTGCGCGGCCTCCCGGCGGACGGCCTCCGGGGAGCGCCGGGCCCGCCGGGCCTCGGCGGCCGCCCGCCGCCAGGCCGGGCCGGCGGCCTCGGTGGTGAGCTCCAGCAGGACGGAGGCCGGGCGCCCCGACGGGGCGCCCTGGGCCGTCGGGCTCGTCGGCGGACTGCCGGCCGCCGGGGCCGCGGTGAGCAGCACCGGCCCCGCCAGCAGGGCCAGGGTGAGTCCGATCCTGGTGACCGGACGACGGACGGGTGGCTGACGCACTGAGCCCTCTCCCCCGGCAAGGGGGACTGATCCGCACGCCGTGTCGCTGACGCCCGCCCGCGCGGACGTCGATCACCCCTCCGGGGCCCCACATATAGGAGACCCCGCCGGGGAGTGCGAGCAACATCCCTCCAACGGGCGCCACTTGCACTCCTCCGGGTGATCCGGCGTCAGTCCGGACGGCCCATTCGGCGGATGAACGCCACCGCCCGGAGACGGACTCGCAGGAGGGCCGGAGCGACCATCAGAGGTGCCCGGTCGCGCCGCCGTTGTCACGGCGGTCCAGTGCGCGCTGCAGGGCGGCGGCCGCGAAGGGGCTCCGCTCGGCCGCGCGGCGGCGACGCGGGGTGCGGGCCGGGGTGGCGGCGGGGGCGGGAGTGGCGTGGCGGTCTGCGGCGGGGGGCATACCGGGCTCCTTGGGGCGAGCGCGCCGGGAGGGCGCAGAGGGTGGAAGGCACAGAGAGTGGGGGGTGCGCGGAGCAGGGGTCGCCTGCCCTCGGGGCGCACGGGCACACACGGGCCGCAGGCCCTGGCTACAGGGGCGGCACACCGTATGGCTCTTCCACGGTACGACCCGGCGCCTGCCGTGTCTGCACGAATACTTGGATTTCCTACTATCTGAGACGGGAGCCGCCCCGGGGCACGCAGCAGGGCCCGGGCCACCGTTGGAACGGTGGCCCGGGCCCTGCTGTCGGAGGCCGTGCGGTGCTCAGGCGCCCAGGTCGACCGAACGGGCGAAGCGGGCGCCGATCTCGGCGGAGATGGCGGTGAGGACCTCCTGCGGGATCTGGCTGTCCACGGTGATGGAGGCCAGCGCGCCGCTGCCGTCGCGGGCCACCTGCATGCCGGCGATGTTGATGCCGGCGTCGCCGAGGTGGCGGCCGAGGATGCCGACCACGCCCGGACGGTCCTCGTACTTGAAGAACGCCATGTGGTCGGTGAGCGCGACGTCCACGTCGAAGGCGTCCACGCCGACGATCTTCTGGGTCTGCTTCGGGCCGGCCAGGGTGCCGGAGATGGCGATCTCGCCGCCGTCGGCCAGGGTGCCGCGGACGGTGATCACGTTGCGGTGCTCGGGGCTCTCGCTGGAGGTGGTCAGGCGTACCTCGACGCCGCGCTCCTGGGCGAACAGCGGGGCGTTGACGTAGGACACCGTCTCCGCCACGACGTCCTCGAACACGCCCTTGAGGGCCGACAGTTCGAGCACCTTGACATCGTGCTGGGTGATCTCGCCGCGGACCTCGACGTCGAGCCGGACGGCCACCTCGCCGGCCAGCGCGGTGAAGATCCGGCCGAGCTTCTCCGCCAGCGGCAGACCCGGGCGGACGTCCTCGGCGATCACGCCGCCCTGGACGTTGACCGCGTCCGGGACCAGCTCGCCGGCCAGCGCCAGGCGCACGGACTTGGCGACCGCGATGCCGGCCTTCTCCTGCGCCTCGTCGGTGGAGGCGCCCAGGTGCGGGGTGGCGACCACGTTGTCGAAGGCGAACAGCGGGGAGTCGGTGCACGGCTCCTTCGCGTAGACGTCCAGGCCGGCGCCGGCCACCCGGCCGTCGCGCAGGGCGGCGGCGAGCGCGGCCTCGTCCACGATGCCGCCGCGGGCGGCGTTGACGATGCGGACGGTCGGCTTGACCTTGTGCAGCGCCTCGTCGCCGATCAGGCCGATGGTCTCCGGGGTCTTCGGGAGGTGGACGGTGATGAAGTCCGAGACCTCCAGCAGCTCCTCCAGCGAGACCAGCTTGACGCCCATCTGCGCGGCGCGGGCGGCCTGGATGTAGGGGTCGTACGCGACGATCTTCATGCCGAAGGCGGACATCCGCTGGGCGACCAGCACGCCGATGCGGCCGAGGCCGACGACGCCGAGGACCTTCTCGCTCAGCTCGACGCCGGTGTACTTGTTGCGCTTCCACTCGCCCTGCTTGAGGGCGGCGTTGGCGGGCGCGATGTTGCGGGCGACCGAGATCAGCAGGCCGCAGGCGAGCTCGGCGGCGGTGACGATGTTGGAGGTCGGCGCGTTGACGACCATCACGCCGGCCTTGGTGGCGGCGGAGACGTCCACGTTGTCGAGGCCGACGCCGGCCCGGGCCACCACCTTGAGCTTGCGGGCGGCGGCCAGCGCCTCGGCGTCCACCTTGGTGGCGGAGCGGATCAGGATGGCGTCCACGTCGGCGATCGCGGTCAGCAGCTCGGTGCGGTCGGCACCGTTGCAGTGGCGGATCTCGAAGTCGGGTCCGAGGGCGTCGACGGTGGCGGGCGACAGCTCTTCGGCGATCAGGACGACGGCTTTGGATGTCACAGTGCTCACGACAGTGTGGTCCTTAACTGTGCGGTTCTCCCCGGCACGAAGGTGGCGTGGAATGCGGGGGGAAGGTGGCATGCCGCGTAGGTAGACGCACGACGCTGTGGGCCTGACGCGCACTCGGAAGTGTATCGACGGGCTGGGTACCAGGCTGCTCCCGTCCGGCGAAATCACCCGGACGGGAGCAGCCTAGTTGTACAAGGGAGTTACAAAATCAGGCTGATCCGATCGGACCGGTGCCCGGAGAGGCTCAGGCCTCTTCCTTGACCCAGCTCATCAGCTTGCGGAGCTGCTTGCCGGTGGTCTCCAGCAGGTGGTCCTCGTCGGCCTTCTTGTACTCGTTGTACTTGGGCAGGCCGGCCTTGTACTCGGCGATCCAGGTGTTGGCGAAGGTGCCGTCCTGGATCTCGGCGAGGACCTTCTTCATCTCGGCCTTGGTGGCGTCGGTGATGATGCGGGGGCCGGTGACGTAGTCGCCCCACTCGGCGGTCTCGGAGACCGACCAGCGCATCTTCTCCAGGCCGCCCTCGTACATCAGGTCGACGATGAGCTTCAGCTCGTGCAGGCACTCGAAGTAGGCGATCTCCGGCTGGTAGCCGGCCTCGACCAGGGTCTCGAACCCGGCCTTCACCAGGGCGGCGGTGCCACCGCAGAGGACGGCCTGCTCACCGAACAGGTCGGTCTCGGTCTCCTCGGTGAAGGTGGTCTTGATGACGCCGGCCTTGGTGGCGCCCAGGCCCTTGGCGTAGGAGAGCGCCAGGGCGAAGGCGTTGCCCGTGGCGTCCTGCTCGACCGCGACGATCGCGGGGACGCCGCGGCCCTCCTCGTACTGGCGGCGGACCAGGTGGCCCGGGCCCTTCGGGGCGACCATGCAGACGTCGACGTCGGCCGGGGGCTTGATGAAGCCGAAGCGGATGTTCAGGCCGTGGCCGAAGAACAGCGCGTCGCCGGCCTTCAGGTTCGGGGCGATGTCCGCCTCGTAGACGTCGGCCTGGATCGGGTCCGGCACCAGGATCATGATGACGTCGGCCTCGGCCGCGGCCTCGGACGGGGTGACGACGCGCAGGCCGGCCTCCTCCGCCTTGGCACGGGACTTGGACTCCGGCTTCAGGCCGACCCGGACGTCGGCGCCGGAGTCGCGCAGGGACAGCGCGTGGGCGTGGCCCTGGCTGCCGTAGCCGATGACCGCGACCTTGCGGCCCTGGATGATGGACAGGTCGGCGTCGTCTTCGTAGAACAGCTCGGCCACGGGGGCACATCTCCTTGCGTGATGGTCTTGCCGGGTACTGCGTTTCCTACGGTACGTCGACCCGGCGGGGGGGTGGGGCGGTGCTTCAGGGGGTGAGACGGGGCGCATGAGGGGCGGTGTCGCACCGTTGGAAGGGTGGTGACGGGCGACGGCCGGGTGTCACGCGCTCCGGTCGAGGGCGCGCAGCGAGCGGTCGGTGATCGACCGGGCGCCGCGCCCGATGGCGACCAGACCCGACTGGACCAGCTCCTTGACGCCGTACGGCTCCAGCATCCGGAGCATGGCCTCCAGCTTGTCCGAGCTGCCGGTGGCCTCGATGGTCACCGCGTCCGGGGACACGTCGACCGTCTTGGCGCGGAACAGCTGGACGATCTCGACGATCTGCGACCGGGTCTCGTTGTCGGCGCGGACCTTCACCAGGACCAGTTCCCGCTGGATCGCAGCGGACTGGTCGAGCTCGACGATCTTTATCACGTTGACGAGCTTGTTGAGCTGCTTCGTGACCTGTTCCAGCGGGAGGTCCTCGACGTTGACCACGATCGTCATCCGGGAGACGTCCGGGTGCTCCGTCGGGCCGACGGCGAGGGAGTCGATGTTGAAGCCCCGACGGGAGAACAGCGCGGCGATGCGGGCGAGCACGCCGGGCTTGTTCTCGACCAGGACGGAGAGGGTGTGCTTGGACATGGGTCTCTGTATCCCTAGGTCTTCGAGGTCGGGGTCAGTCGGTGTCGTCGCCGAAGTCGGGCCGGACGCCCTTGGCGAACTGGATCTCGTCGTTGCTGGTGCCGGCCGCCACCATCGGCCAGACCATGGCGTCCTGGTGGACGATGAAGTCGATGACGACCGGGCGGTCGTTGATCTCCATCGCCTGCTTGATCACCGCGTCCAGGTCCTCCGGGCGCTCGCAGCGCAGGCCGACGCAGCCCATCGCCTCGGAGAGCAGCACGAAGTCGGGGATCCGGGTGCCCTGGGCCGGCGGCTCGATGCCGTCGTGGCCGGGGCCCGAGTGCAGCACGGTGTTGGAGTACCGCTGGTTGTAGAAGAGGGTCTGCCACTGGCGGACCATGCCCAGCGAGCCGTTGTTGATGACCGCGACCTTGATCGGGATGTCGTTCAGGGCGCAGGTGACCAGCTCCTGGTTGGTCATCTGGAAGCAGCCGTCACCGTCGATCGCCCAGACCGACGTCTCCGGGCGGCCCGCCTTGGCCCCCATGGCGGCCGGGACGGCGTAGCCCATGGTGCCCGCGCCGCCCGAGTTCAGCCAGGTGGCCGGCTTCTCGAACTGGATGAACTGCGAGCTCCACATCTGGTGCTGGCCGACGCCCGCGGCGTAGATCGCGTCCGGGCCGACCAGCTGGCCGATCCGCTCGATGACCTGCTGCGGGGAGAGCTGCCCGGCCGGGGCCGGCTCGTAGCCCAGCGGGTAGGTCTTCTTCCACTCGTTGAGCTTGACCCACCAGTCCACGTAGTCGCTCTTGTGGCCGGCGTCGAACTCGGCCTGGACGGCGACGATGAGGTCGGCCAGCACCTCGCGGGCGTCACCGACGATCGGCACGTCGGCCGGGCGGTTCTTGCCGATCTCGGCCGGGTCGATGTCGGCGTGGACGATCTTGGCGTACGGGGCGAAGCTGTCCAGCCGGCCGGTGACGCGGTCGTCGAAGCGGGCGCCGAGGGTGAACAGCAGGTCCGACTTCTGCAGCGCGGTGACGGCCGGGACGGAGCCGTGCATGCCGGGCATGCCGAGGTGCTGCGGGTGGCTGTCGGGGAAGGCGCCGAGCGCCATCAGGGTGGTGACCACCGGGGCGCCGGTCAGCTCGGCGAGGATCCGCAGCTCGGCCGTGGCGTTCGCCTTGATCACGCCGCCGCCGACGTACAGCACCGGGCGCTTGGCGCCGACCAGCATCTTCGCGGCCTCGCGGATCTGCTTGGCGTGCGGCTTGGTCACCGGGCGGTAGCCGGGCAGCGAGGTCTCGGCCGGCCAGCGGAAGGTGGTGGTGGCCTGCAGCGCGTCCTTGGCGATGTCGACCAGGACGGGGCCGGGCCGGCCGGTGGCGGCGATGTGGAACGCCTCGGTGATCACCCGGGGGATCTCGGCCGGGTCGGTGACCAGGAAGTTGTGCTTGGTGATCGGCATCGTGATGCCGCAGATGTCCGCTTCCTGGAAGGCGTCGGTGCCGATCGCCTTGGAGGCGACCTGGCCGGTGATGGCCACCATCGGCACCGAGTCCATGTAGGCGTCGGCGATCGGGGTCACCAGGTTGGTCGCACCGGGGCCGGAGGTGGCCATGCAGACGCCGACCTTGCCGGTGGCCTGGGCGTAGCCGGTGGCGGCGTGGCCGGCGCCCTGCTCGTGGCGGACCAGGATGTGACGCACCTTGGTCGAGTCCATCAGCGGGTCGTACGCGGGAAGGATGGCCCCGCCCGGGATGCCGAAGACGGTGTCCGCGCCCACGGCCTCCAGCGAGCGGATGAGCGACTGGGCGCCGGTCATGGTCTCGACGACGTGCTGGGGAGCGGGAGCGTGGGCGGCCGGGGTGTCCCCGCGGCGGGGGGATGCGGCGTGCTCAGTCATCTGCCTGTCTCTTCTCGGTTTTTGCCGGCCCGGGTGGTTGCGGGCCCCGGTCTGTCGAGGGTGGGGTCCCGGGGGTCGGGCCGATCGCCGGCTCTGCCCCAATCGTCCCCCTTTTCCCGGTGGATCGGGGTGGTCGGGGGCGGCCGGGGCCAGTGGTCTTGCGGAGTGGAACAGTGTCAGTGCAACAAAAAACCCCTCGTGCCTAGGGCATGCGAGGGGTGGCGCGTCGGTCTCTCACGAGTCGGGCATGGCCCGCTCAGCCGACGCGCCCGCCAAGTACGAGAATTCGGGTGCGCATGGCAACGACCTTCCTCCCGTGCGGGGCCGACTGTCAAGCAGGTGGGATGACAGTCTCGCCATGCGGACCATGCCCCGGACCGGCCACCGCGCGGTGTTCGGGCAGGTCGGAGCCGCCGTGGTGATGTACGACACGCCCCGTCGCGGACTCCCCGCAGCCACTCGTACGGGTGTCCGCGGCGAGGTGCGCGCGGCGGGCCGAGAGCGAGCCGAGCGGTCTCGGCAGCGGGTAGACCCGGCGGACCAGCGCGCGGCGCAGCCGGGTCTCGTCCAGGGGCGGCGCGAAGGCCGAACCCTGGCCCTGCCGGCAGCCCAACTCCTGGAGCACGGAGACCTGGCGCGGCAGGTCCACCCCCTCGGCGGCCGTCACCAGGCCGAGGTCGCGGCCGAGCCGCAGGGCGTGCCCGGCGAGCGTCCGGCCGAGCCCTGACTCGCCGAGGTCCTGGACCAGCGTGCGGTCCAGCTTGAGCCCGTCGAACGGCAGCCGGCCCAGCGCGCCGAGCGAGCCGTGGCCGGCCCCGAAGCCGGCCAGGGCGGTGGAGACGCCGAGCCTGCGCAGCGCGGCCAGCCGACGGCCGAGCTCGTCGGCCAGCGCGTCCGGGCCCGTTCTGGCGACCTCGACCACCAGCTGGCCGGCCGGCAGCCCGCTGTCCCGCAGCGCGGCGACCACGGCCTCGTACATGCCGGGCGAGCAGAGCCGTTCGGCCGACAACCGGACCGAGACCGGCACGGGCGGCGGCGCCGAACGGGTCCTGGCCGGCAGCCCGCGCCGCAGCGCCGCGGCGGTCACCGCCTCGTGGACCAGCCAGCGGGAGAACCGGGCGGCCGCGTCACCGTGCTCCGCGGAGCGCAGGAACTCGGCGGGGGTGAGCAGCAGCCCCTGGGCCGAGCGCCAGCGGGCCTGGGCCTCGACGCCGGTGACGGAGCCGGACAGGAGGTCCACCACGGGCTGGTGCAGCAGCGTGAAGCCGCCCTCCCGGACGGCGACCCGCAGCCGCTCCTCCAGCTCCGAGCGGCGCTCCAGGTCGGCCCGCATGGCCGGGGTGTAGAGCACCACCCGGCCCTTGCCCTCGGACTTCGCCCGGTACATCGCGAGGTCGGCGTTGCGCATCAGCTCGTCGGCGGCGGCCCTGGGGTCGGCGGCGGGGCCGCGCTCGGGGGTGCCGAAGGCGATGCCGATGCTGGCCGCGACGGCGAGTTCGGCGCCGCCGATCCAGTAGGGCTCGGAGAGCGCGACCCGCAGCCGCTCGGCGAGCTCCTGGACCTGGAGCCGGCCGAGCGGGCCGCAGACCAGCGCGGCGAACTCGTCCCCGCCGAACCGGGCGACGGTGTCCCCGCAGCGCACGGCGCCCTGGAGGCGGCGGGCCGCCTGGACGAGCAGCTCGTCGCCGACCTGGTGGCCGGCGCTGTCGTTGACCGCCTTGAAGCCGTCCAGGTCGAGGAAGAGCACCGCGACCCCGGCGCCGGCCCCGCCCTGCTGTCCGCGCGTGGCGAGGGCCCCGCGCAGCCGCTGTGCGAAGAGCGCCCGGTTGGGCAGGTCGGTGAGCGGGTCATGGGAGGCGTTGTGCTGCAACTGGGCCTGGAGTATCACGCGTTCGGTGACGTCCCGGCTGTTCAGGATCAGGCCGTCGCGGTACCGGTTGACGGTCGACTCGACGTGCAGCCACTCACCGCCGCCGGAGCTGATCCGGCACTCCACCCGGGCCGCCGACGGCTCGGCGGCGGTGCCCGACGAGCGGTGCGCCAGCAGCCGGCCGCGGGCCAGGAAGCGGCGCACCTCCAGCAGTACGCGGTCCACGTCCTCGGGATGGACGAGGTCCAGCAGGTTGCCGCCGACCAGCTCCTCCGGGTCCCGCCCGTAGACGCCGAGCGCGGCCGGGGACACGTAGGAGAGCACGCCGTTGGCACCGGCGATCATGATGACGTCACTGGAGCCCTGCACCAGGGAGCGGAAGTGCGCCTCCTTGTGGGCGAGTTCCTGCGCCAGCGAGAGGTTGTCCAGCAGCATCACGCCCTGCCGCAGGATCAGCGCCAGGCCGACGGTGCAGGCGGCGGAGGCCACCACCCGGTCCAACGGCCGCCCGCCGAGGGCGTTGTAGAGGATCCCGGCCGTACAGACCGCGGCCGCCGCGTACGGGGTGAGGGCGCTGAAGGTGGTGGCCACCCGGCGACGCGGCAGGCCCCCGGCCGAGGGGTGCTCGCGCAGCGGGCGGCGCCAGCGCGGCGACCACGGCGCCCAGGCGAGCAGCAGGCTGCCGGCGAACCAGCCGGCGTCCAGCAGTTCCCCCGAGTGGTAGCTGTTGCGCAGCTCGGGGGAGGTGAAGAGGGCGTCGCAGAGCACGGTGACGGCCAGGCCGATCATCGCGGTGTGCACCGCGGCCCGGTTGCCGTCCCGGCCGCCGAAGCGCAGCCCGACCACCAGGCTGACCAGCAGGATGTCCAGCACCGGGTAGGCCAGGTTGAGGGCGAGGCGCAGCGGGGAGCCGTCCTCCCCGGCGGCGATCCGGCCGAGCGCGAGGCTCCAGCTGAGGGTGAACAGCGAGCCGGCCACCAGCCAGCCGTCGAGCAGCAGGCAGAGCCAGCCGGCGGCGCTGCGCGGGCGCTGGGCGAGGACGAGCACGCCGGTGATGGCGAGCGGGGCGAAGAGCAGGAAGGCGTACTCGGCGAGCGAGTCCTGCGGCAGCGGGGTGCGCTCGACCAGCTCGTACCAGCCCCAGGTGCCGTTGCCGAAGGCGACCATGAGCGAGGAGAGGCCGAACAGCAGCCAGGCCGGGCGGGCGTGGCCGCCGACCGCGCAGCCGTAGGCGAGGCAGGACAGCGCGGCCGCGAGGGCGGCCGCGGCCAGGCCGAAGTCGCCCATGAAGATCGCCAGTTGGCGGGATCCCCAGCCGGAGGCCGCGCCGGTCGCATAGGCCACGCAGAGGACGCCGAGGGCTGCGCCGGGCAGGCCACGACTGTGGAGCATCCGGCAGACCGGGCCGCGCCCGGTACACCGGGGCGTGTCGGCGTCCGGCGCGCCCGGCCGTCCGGCTCCGGGCAGCACCGCATCGGTGGAGCTCACTCGGCCTCTCCCCCTCCGACCCGGGGCGTTGCGCCCCGGCCACGGGCCACCGGCCGCGCACCTGGTGGCCGTACGCGGTGACCTGGCGCCCCGTCAGGGCGGTGGCCCAGGGGGTGGACGGCCTGTCGGCCGACGCACCGCACCGATGTTCCCGGTCGGGACCCTACACCACTTCGGTCACTCAATGACACGCACACTCAACTTAGAGTAATGGTGCAGGGGTGGGGAATTGCACCCGAATCCGCCAGAACGGGCCGGTTGGCGGGGGCGTGCGGCGAGGGGCTCACGCGGCGCGCACAGGAGCACACGGAGGCGCCCGCCGACCGGGGACCGGTCGGACCGGTACGGTCGGCGGGCCCGGACGGCGGCCCGGCTCAGCGGCCGGCGGGCGCCAGGTCCTCCGGGAAGAGCCGCAACCGGTGGGCCAGCGCGCCGGCCTCGCCCCGGCCGGCCACCGCGAGCTTGCCGAGGATGTTGGAGACGTGGACGCTCGCGGTCTTCGGGGAGATGTACAGCTCCTCCGCGATCTGCCGGTTGGTACGGCCCCGGGCGAGCAACCGGAGCACGTCCCGCTCACGGGGGGTGAGGCCGAAGGAGTCTCCCCCCGACGGCGGAGCGGCGGGGACGGGGGCACCCGCCCCGGCGCGCCCGGAGAGCGCCAGGCCCGCCCGCTCGGCCAGCGCCGTGATCTCGGCGAGCAGCGCGGTGTCGGAGCGCGCCCCGGCCAGCTTCCGCGCCTCGCGCAGCAATTCGGCGCCCGCCTCGCGGTGCCCGGCCAGCACCTCGGCCTCGCCGGCCCGCAGCAGCGCCGCCGCCAGCGGGCCCGGCAGCCCGGCCGGCCGCAGCGCCTCGACGGCGGCGGCCCACTGCGCCGGGGTGTCCCGGTCCTCGGCCCGGGCCAGTTCGGCCTCCAGCAGCCGCGCCCAGCCGTGGTGGAGCGACGCCTTGGGGGTCAGCAGGGCGGCCACCGCGGCGATCTTCGCCAGCACCTCGGCGCGGCCCGGCCCGGCCTCCGGCAGGCCCCGGCTGTCGGCCTCGGCCGCGGCGCCGTCCACCAGCAGCGGGTAGAGCGCGGCCTCGTTCCCGGCGGGGATCGGGTTGTCGATCACGGCGAGCAGCTCGGCCCGGGCCTCCAGCAGGCGCCCGCTGCGGGCGGCGATCAGCACCGCGAGCCGGGAGATCGGCACGGAGTGCTGGAACTGGCAGACCCGGTCCGAGGCCCGGGCCTGGGCCAGCATGCCGGCCGCCGAGGGGAGGTCCCCGCTCATCAGGGCCAGCTCGCCCCGCAGCCGGTCGAGGAACTCCGCGTGGCTGCCCGGCTGCTGGGTCCGCTCGGCGCCGGCCAGCGCCTCGGCCGCCTCCTCGGTCCGGCCGAGGTCCATCAGCGCCTCGGCGAGGTTGCCGACCAGCAGGGTGCCGATGTTGCGCAGCAGGCCGTTGCCGTCAGCGGTCTCCAGCCCCTCGCGGGCCAGCACCACGGCCTCCTCCGCGCGGCCGAGCGACTGCAGCAGGCTGGCCAGGTTGTTGAGCCCGCGGAGCATGAGGTCCGGCACGCCGAGCTCGCGGGTGGCGGCGACCGCCGCGGACAGCTCCGCGACGGCGGCCTCGGGGTCGTTCCCCAGGTCGTTGCGCAGGGTGCCGAGCGTCATCCGGGCGTGCTGCTCGACGGCGTGCGCCCCGACCTCACGGGCGATCGCCGCCGCCCGCTCGGCGAGCTCGACGCTCTCGCCGGTGGGGCTGTTCAGCATGGCGATGCCCGCGCTCAGCGCGAACACCTCGGCCTGCACCGCGGACGGCGGCAGCTGCTCGACCAGCCGCCGGGCGTAGGCCGCCTCGTCCTGGTCCTTGGACCGGTTGAGGTGGCCGAACATCCGGGCCCGGTTCATCCGGAACCAGGCGGCGCGGGCCGGGTCCTTGGTCTCGTCGACCAGCTTCAGCGCCCGCCGGGAGAGGCTCAGGCCGCGCTCGCGGTCACCGCTGCGCCGGGCCGCGACCACCGCCTCCGCGAGGACGTCGACCAGTTGCAGCCGCTCGGGGTCGTGCGTCACCACGTCGCAGGAGCACGGCGGGTAGGTCTCGGCCCAGTCGTACGGGCGCAGGGTGTGCGCCAGCACCTCCTCGGAGACCTGGTCCCACAGCTCCAGGGCGCGTTCCAGCATCCGCAGTTGCTCGGCGAAGGCGTTGCGCCGGCGGGCGGCCCGGGCGGCGTCCAGGGCGCTCGGCAGGGCGCGGGCCGGATCGTGCGCGTGGTACCAGTAGTTGGCCAGCCTGGCCGGGCGGACGTCACTGCCGACCAGGTGCGGCTGCGCCTCCAGCGCGGTGGCGAAGCGGCGGTTGATCCGGTGCCGCTCGCCGGGGAGCAGGTCGTCCGAGACGGCCTCACGGACCAGGGCGTGCCGGAACCGGTAGCCGTCGCCGTCGGTATCCGGGCGCAGGATGTTGGCGCCGACGGCCGCGCGCAGCGACTCGATCAGCTCCTCCTCGTCGTCCAGCACGGCCGCCAGGAGCGCGTGTTCGACGTAGGAGCCGCCCTCGGCGGCGATCCGCAGCACCCGCTGGGTCTCCTCGTCCAGCGCCTCGACGCGGACCAGCAGGATGTCCCGCAGCGAGTCGGTGAGCCCGGCCGAACAGCCGTCCTGGAAGGCGGTCGCGAGCTCCTCGACGAAGAACGGGTTGCCCTCCGAGCGGCGGTGGATCCGGTCGACCAGCTGCCGGTCCGGGTCGGCGGTGCCGAGGATGCCGGCCAGCTGCGCGGCGACCTCGCCCGGGCCGAACCGCTCCAGCTCCATCCGCTGTACGGTGCGCAGCCGTTCCAGCTCGGCCAGGAACGGTCGCAGCGGGTGCCGCCGGTGCAGGTCGTCGGTGCGGTAGGTGGCCACCAGCAGGACGCGGGCCCGGTGCAGCGTGCGGACCAGGTAGGCGAGCAGCTCGCGGGTGGAGCGGTCGGACCAGTGCAGGTCCTCGACGGCGAGGACGAGGGTACGGTCCGTGCCGAGCCGCTCGAACAGCCTCGCGGTGTGCTCGAACAGCCGGGCCCGGCCGTACTCGTCGTTGGGTTCGCCGTCGGCCTCGCCGAAGTCGGGCAGCAGCCGGGCGAGATGACCCTCCATGCCGGCGGCGGCCACCTCCAGCTCGGCGCCCAGACCACGGTGCAGCCGGCGCAGCGCGGAGGACAGGGGCGCGTACGGCAGGCCCTCGGCGCCGACCTCCAGACAGCCGCCGACGGTGGTCACCACTCCCCCGCCGTCGGCGGCGGCCCGGGCGAGGAACTCCTCCAGCAGCCGGGTCTTGCCGACGCCGGCCTCGCCGCCGACCAGCACGGTCTGCGGGCTGCCGGAGCCGGCCCGCTTCAGAGCGTCCGTCAGCTCGGTGATCTCCGTTCCACGGCCGACGAAGACGGGACTCACCGATATCTGCTGCATGGAGGCGAGCATGCCATAAGCCGATCCGCCCGGCCGAGGGGTTATCCCATCCTCCGGAAGCCCGGAAGGGGAGGCGCTGGATCGCGCCTCCCCTTCCTCGTCCGCCCCGGCCGCTGCCGGGTGCCGGCCCGTCAGCACTCGTTCAGACGCGCGGCGCGCCGGTCGGCACGGGTGGTGACCAGGCGGCGCAGCCCCTGGCCGACCTTGGCCTCACGGACCAGACGCTGGTGGTCGGCCTGGGCGTGGAGTTCCCGCACCTGCTGCTGGATGAGCTCGTACTCGATCACGGTGTTTCCCCTCGTGGTGGTCTCTCGTTCTGAGGTAAAGACTCCTCTCCCAGGGGGGTGCACCACATCGGCAGCCTGCCGCATCTTCCGGGGGCCGATCGCCTTAGGCGGGGCCCCGGAAACGGCGAAGGCCCGGATTCATCCCCACTTACAAGGGTGAATCCGGGCCTTAGACCGCACTAAGGCACCTTAGAAGGCCTTAGACGCCTTAGAACCTTAGGCGACTGGCACCGCAGAGAGGCGCTTACTGTCCTTCCACGCCGAGGCGCTGCAGACCGTGCCTACTGACCTTCCACGCCGAGGCGCTGCAGGATGAGGTCCTTCACGCGGGCCGCGTCGGCCTGGCCGCGGGTGGCCTTCATGACCGCGCCGACCAGCGCGCCCACCGCGGCGACCTTGCCGTCGCGGATCTTGGCGGCGATCGCCTCGTTGCCGGCGATGGCCTCATCGACGGCGGCACCGAGCGCGGAGTCGTCCGAGACGACGGCCAGGCCGCGCTTCTCGACGACCTCGTCCGGCTCGCCCTCGCCGGCCAGCACGGCCTCGATGACCTGGCGGGCCAGCTTGTCGTTCAGCTTGCCCTCGGCGACCAGCGCGGTGACCCGGGCGACCTGCGCCGGGGTGATCGGCTGCTCGCTCAGCTCGGTGCCGGTCTCGTTGGCGCGGCGGGCCAGCTCGCCCATCCACCACTTGCGGGCCTGGTCGGCCGGCGCACCGGCGGCGATGGTCTCCTGGATCGGCTCGACCGCACCGGCGTTCAGCACCGACTGCATGTCCTTGTCCGACAGGCCCCACTCGGCCTGGAGCCGGGCACGGCGCACGCGCGGCAGCTCGGGCAGCCCCGCCCGAAGCTCCTCGACCCACTCGCGCGAGGGCGCGATCGGGACGAGGTCCGGCTCGGGGAAGTAGCGGTAGTCCTCGGCGTTGTCCTTGATCCGGCCCGAGGTGGTGCTGCCGTCGTCCTCGTGGAAGTGCCGGGTCTCCTGGACGATCGTGCCGCCGTCGGTCAGCACGGTGGCGTGCCGCTGGATCTCGAACCGGGCGGCCCGCTCCACGCTGCGCAGCGAGTTGACGTTCTTGGTCTCCGAGCGGGTGCCGAAGGTCTTCGTGCCGTTCGGGCGCAGCGACAGGTTGACGTCGCAGCGCATCTGGCCCTTGTCCATCCGGGCCTCGGAGACGCCCAGCGCCTTGATCAGCTCGCGCAGCTCGGCGACGTACGCCTTGGCGACCTCGGGGGCCCGCTCGCCGGCCCCCTCGATCGGCTTGGTGACGATCTCGATCAGCGGGATGCCGGCCCGGTTGTAGTCGAGCAGCGAGTGGGTGGCGCCGTGGATCCGGCCGGTCGCGCCACCGACGTGGCTGGACTTGCCGGTGTCCTCCTCCATGTGGGCGCGCTCGATCTCCACGCGGAAGGTCGAGCCGTCCTCCAGCTGCACGTCGAGGTAGCCGTTGAAGGCGATCGGCTCGTCGTACTGCGAGGTCTGGAAGTTCTTCGGCATGTCCGGGTAGAAGTAGTTCTTCCGGGCGAACCGGCACCACTCGGCGATCTCGCAGTTCAGCGCCAGGCCGATCTTGACGGCCGACTCCACGCCGATCGCGTTGACCACCGGCAGCGAGCCCGGCAGGCCCAGGCAGGTCGGGCAGACCTGGCTGTTCGGCTCGGCGCCCAGCTCGGTCGAGCAACCGCAGAACATCTTGGTCTTGGTGCCCAGCTCGACGTGGACCTCAAGGCCCATCACCGGGTCGTACGACGCGAGAGCGTCCTCGTAGGAGACCAGGTTCATGACGCTCACAGCGTCCCCTTCGCTAAAAGTCTGTGGAGGTACGGGCCCGGCCGCGCACACGGGTGCGGGCCGGGCCGGGGCTGCTCAGCCCAGCAGGACGTCGTCGTCGCCGAGGCAGCGCAGTTCGCGCACGAGCAGGGCCGTGCCGGTGATCAGGGCGGCGGCGCCGACCAGGGCGTTGACCAGCTTCAGCGTGTCGTTCTCGGTGCGGGCCTTCTTGACGTCCTTGTACACGGAGATGGCGCCGAAGGCGCTGGTCCCGATGGACAGCCACAGGCCGGGCTTGCTGTGCTTGAAGCCCTTGGCCTTCTCGATCTTGCTCACAGTGCCGGTGCCTCCTCCAGCAGGGGGTGCCCCCACTTGTCGTTGAGCGCGGCCTCGACGGCGCCGCCCACGCGGTACAGGCGGTCGTCCGCCATCGCGGGTGCGATGATCTGCAGGCCGACCGGGAGATTGTCCTCCGGGGCCAGACCGCAGGGCAGCGACATGGCCGCGTTGCCCGCGAGGTTCGACGGAATCGTGCACAGGTCGGCCAGGTACATCGCCATCGGGTCGTCGGCGCGCTCGCCGATCGGGAAGGCGGTGGTCGGCGTGGTCGGCGAGATCAGCACGTCCACGCCGGCGAAGGCCGCGTCGAAGTCGCGCGAGATGAGCGTGCGGACCTTCTGGGCCGAGCCGTAGTAGGCGTCGTAGTAGCCCGAGGAGAGGGCGTAGGTGCCGAGGATGATGCGGCGCTTCACCTCGGGGCCGAAACCGGCCTCACGGGTGAGGGCGGTGACGTCCTCGGCCGAGCGGGTGCCGTCGTCGCCGACCCGCAGGCCGTAGCGCATCGCGTCGAAGCGGGCCAGGTTGGACGAGGCCTCGCTGGGCGCGATCAGGTAGTACGCCGGCAGCGCCAGGGTGAACGACGGGCAGGAGACCTCGACGACCTCGGCGCCCAGCTCGCGCAGCAGCTCCACGGACTCGTTGAACCGCTGCATCACGCCGGCCTGGTAGCCCTCGCCGGCGAACTCCTTGACCACGCCGATCCGCATGCCGCGGACGTCGCGCAGCTTCGCCGCCTCGACCACGGCCGGGACCGGCGCGTCGATCGAGGTGGAGTCCAGCGGGTCGTGGCCGGCGATGGCCTCGTGCAGCAGCGCCGCGTCCAGCACGGTGCGGGCGCACGGGCCGCCCTGGTCGAGGCTGCTGGAGAACGCCACCAGGCCGTAGCGGGAGACCGAGCCGTAGGTCGGCTTCACGCCGACGGTGCCGGTGACGGCGCCCGGCTGGCGGATCGAGCCGCCGGTGTCGGTGCCGATCGCCAGTGGTGCCTCGAAGGCGGCCAGCGCGGCGGCCGAACCGCCGCCGGAGCCGCCGGGGATCCGGGTGAGGTCCCACGGGTTGCCGGTGACGCCGAAGGCGGAGTTCTCGGTGGAGGAGCCCATCGCGAACTCGTCCATGTTGGTCTTGCCGAGGATGACGACGCCGGCGTCCTTGAGACGCGTGGTCAGCGTGGCGTCGTACGGCGGGATCCAGCCTTCGAGGATCTTCGAGCCGCAGGTGGTCGGCACGCCCTTGGTGGTGAAGACGTCCTTCAGCGCCAGCGGGACGCCGGCCAGCGGGCCGAGCTCCTCGCCCTTGGCGCGCTTCTCGTCCACGGCCTTGGCGGCGCTCAGCGCGCCCTCGGCGTCGACGTGCAGGAAGGCGTTGACCTTCTTGTCGACGGCCCCGATGCGGTCCAGGTGCGCCTGGGCGACCTCGACGGCGGAGACCTCGCCCTTGGCGATGGCGCCCGCGGTCTCGGCGGCGGTGTAGCGGATCAGGTCGGTCATCTCGGTCAGTCCTCCCCGAGGATCTGGGGAACGCGGAAACGCTGCTCCTCGGCGGCCGGGGCACCGGCCAGGGCCTGCTCCGGGGTGAGCGACGGCCGCACCTCGTCCGCGCGCATGACGTTGGTCAGCGGGAGCGGGTGGGAGGTCGGCGGGACGTCCTGTCCGGCGACCTCGGAAACGCGGGCGACCGCGCCGATGATCACGTCGAGCTGCTCGGCGAAGTGGTCCAGCTCTTCGGCCTGCAACTCAAGACGCGACAGCCGAGCGAGGTGGGCGACCTCCTCGCGCGTGATGCCAGGCATGCAGCGATCCTCAGGGTGAGTTCTGGTGAGGCCCGGCGGTGCGGTGAGGCGGTGCCGGGCCCGGGCGGGAGCAGCCGGCTCGGCGCTCCCGTCCTCTTGGTCTGTGGCCCCATCCTATGGGGCGCGGCCCTGCCACCGGCCAACGAGTAACGCCGGGGCCCGGTCACTGCGGCCACGGGCGCCGGCCGGCCCGGCGTGCCGGGGGCGCCACTGCGGCCGGTTCGGGGGCTAGTTCGGCGCGCCGGGGGCCCGGATCTCCATCTGCGCGGCCTGCGCGGCCTGGATCACCGGCGGCAGGACGGACTGGCCGACCGGGCTGATCACCGGCTGGACTCCGGCCTGGATTCCGGCCTGGATTCCGGCCTGGAGCACGGGCTGGGCAGCGGCCTGGAGGCCGGCCTGGACACCGGCCGGGAGCACCGGCGGGATCGCGGGCGCGATGGCCGGCTGGGCACCGGGCTGGAGCACCGGCGGCAGCCCCGGCTGGACGGCCGGCGGCAGCTGGGCGGCCGCGCTGAACCGTTCCACCTTCGGCGCGCCGGTGCGGTGCACCCGCAGCCAGGCGGTGGCCTGCTCGGCCGGCAGCGCCGCCGAGACCAGCCAGCCCTGGACGGCGTCCACGCCCATGCGGTGCAGCCGCTCCCAGGTCTCGTCGTCCTCGACGCCCTCGGCGACCACGGTCAGGCCGAGCGAGTGCGCCAGCTCCACCGAGCAGCGGACCACCGCCGCGTCGTGGTCGTCCGCGACCATCCGGGAGACGAAGGAACGGTCGATCTTCAGCTCGCCGACCGGAAGGCTGCGCAGCCGCACCAGTGAGGAGTGGCCGGTGCCGAAGTCGTCGAGGGACATCCCCACGCCGTAGCCGCGCAGCTCGGCCAGGGTGTCCGCGGCGCGCCGGGAGTCGTCCAGCAGCAGCCGCTCGGTGATCTCCAGCTGGAGCGCGTGGGCCGGCACCTGGTGGCGGACGAGGTGCCCGGCGACCCGCTGGGCGAAGCCGGGGTTGAGCACGTCGCGCGGCGAGACGTTCACGGCGACCTGCACCTGGAGGCCCTGTTCGCGCCAGTAGGCGAGCTGGCCGACGGCCGCCTCCAGCACGTAGTCGGTGAGCCGGGGCATCAGGCCGCTGGACTCGGCGAGGCCGACGAACTCGTCCGGCGAGACCTTGCCCTGGCCCGGCCGCTCCCACCGCAGCAGCGCCTCAAGGCCGACCACCCGGCCGTCGAAGGCCACCTTCGGCTGGTAGTGCAGCTGCACCTCTCCGGTCTCCAGCGCCCGCCGCAGGTCGCCCAGGAGCCCGATCCGGTAGGGCGTGTCGGCGTCCTGGGTCTCGTTGTACTGCTCGACGGAGGTGCGGCCGTGCTGGGCGTGGCCCATCGCCACGTCGGCGCGGCGCAGCAGCGACTCGGCGTCCTGGGCGTGCTGCGGGTAGACGCAGACGCCGGCGCTGGCCTCCAGGACGAGCAGCAGCCCGTCCAGGCGGATCGGCGCGGCCAGCTCGGCGATCAGCGCCTTGGCGACCCGCTCCAGGGTGTCCGGGCAGCCGACGCCGGGCAGCAGGACGGCGAACTCGTCGCCGCCCATCCGGGCCACCAGCGGACGCCCGCCCCGGTAGTGCCGGGGCAGCCCGGCGAAGACGTCGTCGATCGACTCCCGGGTGGCGCTGCCCGCCGGGCCGCCGGACCGCAGCGCCCGGTGCAGCCGGCGGGCGATGTGCACGAGTAACCGGTCGCCGGCGGTGTGCCCGAGCGTGTCGTTGAGTGACCGGAACCGGTCGAGGTCCAGCAGTATCAGCCCGACGCTGTACCCCTGCTCGTGCTCGGCGATCGCCTCCTGGGCCGCCAGCAGCAGCGCCTGGCGGTTGGGCAGGTCCGTCAGCGGGTCGGTGAGCTGGTCCCGGGCCCGGTCACGGGCGATCCGCCACGCCGCGACCAGCACGGCCAGCGGCACCGCGAAGAGCGGCAGCAGCTCGGGCTCGTACCGGTAGACCAGGACGGCCAGCGGGATGAGCGGCGCGGCGCCGGCCAGCAGCACGCCGAGCAGCAGGACCGCACCCGCCACCCCCTGCGGCGGGCGTGTGGGCGCACCGCCGGTCGTACGATCCATAAGCCCTGTCCTCCGTCGGGCCCGCCCCGTCAGGCCGCCTTACGGTGAGGCACCGTGCTGGTGCCGGCAGCTGCCGGGCATGGAGCGACCCCGCGGAGACCGGCTCAGCCGGTGCCCCCACCCCTGCTGACACTCTGTTGCGCTCCAGGGTATTCCGGGGTCCACCCGGCGGGCAGACTTTCGGACAACCGGGAACACGCCACCGAGTTCGGGTGCCGCGCAGTGACACAATGCCCGCTTTCACTGTGCGGCACCCGGTGACGTTGCATCAGGACGATAACAAGACGGATTCGGCGCTTCCGCGCGCGGGTCAGCCTTCGGCCGGGGCTTCCTCCACGGGCTCCTCGGCGGCCTCCTGCCCGTCGGCCTTCTTCGCGGCCCGCTTCCGCGCGGGCGCCGCCTCCACGGGCTCCGGCTCCTCCGGCAGGCCCAGGTGGAGCCGCGCCGCCCCCGGCCCCTGGTCGAGGAGGACGGCGAAGCCCGCGTCGTCCAGCACCGGCAGTCCCAGCTGAACGGCCTTGTCGTACTTGGACCCGGGGTTGTCGCCGGCCACCACGAAGTGGGTCTTCTTCGACACCGAACCGGTCACCTTCGCTCCGCGCGAGGTCAGCGCCTCCTTGGCGCCGTCCCGGGTGTGCCCGGCCAGGGTGCCGGTGACGACGACGGTCAGGCCCTCCAGCGGGCGCTCGCCCTGCTCGTCGTCCCCGGCCTCCTCGGTGAAGCGGACGCCGGCCCGGCGCCACTTCTCCAGGATCTCCCGGTGCCAGTCCTCCTGGTGCCACTCCTTGATCGAGCGGGCGATGATCGGGCCGACGCCCTCGACCGCCGCCAGCTCCTCCTCGCTCGCCTCGAAGATCCTGTCCAGGTCGCGGAACTCCCGGGCCAGCTCCTGGGCGGCCACCGGGCCGACGTGGCGGATCGACAGCCCGTTGATGAACCTGGCCAGCGGGCGGTCCTTCGCCTTGCCGAGGTTGTCGAGAAGCGTCCCGAGCGACTTCTTCGCCGCGCCCGTGGTGGTGGCGAAGAAGAAGACCTCCTTCTCCTTGCCGGTCTTGTCGTCGAGCTTCGGCATGCCCGTCTTCTGGTCGCGGACCAGCACCTTGATCGGCAGCAGCTGCTCCTCGGTGAGGCCGAAGATGTCGCCCTCGTCCCTCACCGGAGCCTCGGCCGGCTCCAGCGGCTGGGTCAGCGCGGTGGCGGCGACGTAGCCGAGGCCCTCGACGTCCAGCGCCGAGCGGCCGCCGAGGAAGGCGATCCGCTCCCGGATCTGCGCCGGGCAGAACTGCGCGTTCGGACACCTGAGGTCGATGTCCCCCTCGGACATCGGCCGCAGCTCCGCACCGCACTCGTGGCAGTGCGCGGGCATCACGAACTCCTGCTCGGTGCCGTCCCGCAGGTCGTAGACCGGGCCGAGGATCTCCGGGATGACGTCGCCGGCCTTGCGCAGCACCACGGTGTCGCCGAGCAGGACGTCCTTGGCCTTGACGACCTGCTGGTTGTGCAGCGTCGCGTACTGGACCATCGAGCCGGCCACCTTGACCGGCTCCGCCAGCACCGCGTACGGGGTGGCCCGGCCGGTGCGGCCGATGCCGACCTTGATCGCGGCGAGCTTGCCGGTGACCTCCTCCGGCGGGTACTTCCAAGCGATCGCCCAGCGCGGGGACTTGGAGGTGGCGCCGAGCCGGCCCTGGAGGGCGATCTCGTCGACCTTGACCACCACGCCGTCGATCTCGTGCTCGACCGAGTGCCGCTGCTCGCCGTACTGCCCGATGAAGGCGCGGACCTCGTCGAGGGTGGCGACCACCCGGTTGTGCCGCGCGGTGGGCAGGCCCCAGTCGTGCAGCAGCTGGTAGGCGTGCGACTGGTTGTCGATGTCGAAGCCGACCCGGGCGCCGATGCCGTGCACCACCATGTGCAGCGGCCGGGAGGCGGTGACGTGCGGGTCCTTCTGGCGCAGCGAACCGGCGGCGGCGTTGCGCGGGTTCATGAACAGCCGGATCATCGCCCGGGGCCGCCTGCCCTCCTTGGCGCGCTCCTCGTTCTCCTGCCGGCGGCGCTCGTTCTCCTCCGCGAAGGAGGCGTTGAGCGCCTCGAAGGCCTCGGTCGGGAAGTAGACCTCGCCGCGGATCTCGACCAGCTCGGGGATGTTGTCGCCCTTGAGCTGGTGCGGGATCTCCCGGATGGTGCGGACGTTGGCGGTGATGTCCTCGCCGACCCGGCCGTCGCCGCGCGTCGCGGCCTGCACCAGCTGGCCGTTCTCGTACGTCAGGTTGACGGCCAGGCCGTCCACCTTGAGCTCGCACAGGTAGTGGTAGTCGATGCCGTGCAGTTCGCCGGCGACGCGCTCGGCCCAGGCGGCGAGCTCGTCGTCGTCCATGGCGTTGTCCAGGCTGAGCAGCCGCTCGCGGTGCTCGACCGCGGCGAACAGCTCCGTCGGGGCGCCGCCCACCCGCTGGGTCGGCGACTCCGGGGTGACGAGCGCCGGGTGCTCGGCCTCCAGCCCCTCCAGCTCGCGCATCAGCGCGTCGAACTCGGCGTCGCTGACGACCGGCGCGTCCTGCTCGTAGTAGCGGGCACGGTGGTCCGTGATCTCCACCGCCAGCTCGGCGTGCCGTCTGCGCACCTCTGCCGGGACGTCCTCCCAGCCCTCGACAGCCACCACCGCAAGCCCTCCGTTACCTGTTACTCCGGGTTGTCCACCAGGCTCTGCGCCGCCCGCGCGCTGAGCGACAACGCCTGGCGCGCGTACGCCGGGGAGGCCCCGGCCAGCCCGCAGGCGGGTGTCACCAGCACGCGGCGGCCGAGCAGCTCCGGGGCGAACCCGAGCCTGCGCCACAACGTCCTGACACCCTGGACACTACCGGCCGGGTCCGACACCGCCTGGTCAGTGGCGGGGACGACACCGGCGAGGATCGCGGTGCCGCCCTCGACCGCCTCGCCGAGGTCGTCGTCCATCCGGTCCGTCAGGAGCGAGAAGTCCAGCGAGATCCCGGCCACCCCGGCCCGGCGCAGCAGGGGAATCGGCACGTTCGGCGCGCAGGAGTGCACGATCACCGGCGCGTCCAGAGCGCGGACCAGCTCGCGCAGGGTCTCCTCGGCGACCTGCCGGTCCACCGCGCGCAGCCGCTGGAAGCCGCTGGCCGTCTTCACCGCGCCGGCCAGCACGGCGGGCAGCGAGGGCTCGTCGAGCTGGAGCACCACCTCCGCGCCGGGGATCCGCCTGCGGACGTCGGCGAGGTGGCGGCGCAGGCCCTCGGTGAGCGAGCCGGCGATGTCACGGCAGGCCCCGGGGTCGGCGAGCGCCTTCTCGCCGTGCTTCAGCTCGATCGTGGCGGCCAGCGTCCACGGCCCGACCGCCTGCACCTTGAGCGCGCCCCGGTAGCCCTGGGTGTACTCCTCCAGGGCGTCCAGGTCCTCGCGGAGCCAGGAGTGGGCGCGCCGGGTGTCCCGGCCCGGGTGGTCGGTGAAGCGCCAGCCGCTCGGCTCGGTCTGGGCGAACAGCTCGACCAGCAGGCCGGCCCCGCGCCCGATCATGTCGGCGCCCGGTCCGCGCGCGGGCAGCTCCGGGAGGAACGGCAGGTGCTCCAGCGCCCCGGTGGCCGTCCTGGCGGCCTCCCGCGCGTCGGTGCCGGGCAGCGAGCCGACGCCGGTGGCGGCGCCGGTCAGGTCGGGGAAGGGGTGTCCGTTGCTCACCCGTCCGAGCCTAGTGCGCCGGGCGGGCGCGGCCCGCACACGGGCGCGGCCCCGGTGCCGAGCGCGGGGCTCGGCACCGGGGCCGCGGGATGTCCGTGCGGGCTGCGGTCAGTACTGCTCGGAGCCGAAGGAGTCGACCACCACGTGGATCGGCGCGCCGCTCGCGTTGTAGAACGACACCCAGTCCCCCTTCACCGGCACCACGACCTGGTTGGCGATGGTCTCGCCGGCCACGAAGTTGAGGTTCGAGACCTTGGGCATCACCTCACCGCCCGGGTAGACGGTGAGGTGGCCCTCGGCGCCCGGCTCGGTGACCGTGACGTTCAGGGTCCTCGCAGCGGTGGAACCGCTGGAGCCCATGTAGACCGACAAGGTGCCCCAGGCCGCAACGGCACCTGCGGGACGCGAGTGGTACCGGTCGGTGCTGAAGTTCGTCCGGGTGTCCATCATCCGCGTCGGACCGTACGGGCGGTAGCTGAGCCTGCCCTCGGCCGTGTAGTAGCCGGCCAGGTCCGCGAGCAGGTGCACGGTGCCGCCGGAGGCGTTGTAGAACGACACCTTGCCGTCCTTCACCGGCACCGTCACCAGGTTCGGAATCGTCCGGCCCGCCGTCCAGTTCACGTTCGACGCGTTGGGCGCGGCACCACCGTGCGGGTAAACGGTGAGGTGGCCGTCCACCGTCGGCTCGGTCACGGTCACGTTCATCGTCACCGCGGTCACACCCGTCGCCGGGATCCCTGCCGCACCCGCGACCGGCAGGTCGACGGTGCCCCACGCCGGGACGGCCTGCGCCGACGGCACCCCGATCGGCTCCCGGGTGTCCAGCAGACGGGACGGACCCTGCGGGTGGAAGAGGTCGCCCTTCGAGCTGTAGTAGCCGGCCAGGTCGGCGATCAGATGCACCGGGCCGTCGGAGGCGTTGAAGAAGGACACCTTGCCGTCCTTCACCGGCACCGTCACCAGGTTGGCGATCGTCCGGCCGGCCTCCCAGTTCAGGTTCGACGCGTTCGGTACCGCGTCACCGTGCGGATACACCGTCAGGTGGCCGCCCTTCGTGGGCTCGGTCACCGTCACGTTCATCATCACCGCCGTCAGGCCGGTGGCCGGCACCCCCGCCACACCCGCGACCGGCAGCTCCACGCTGCTCCACGCCGGGACGGCCTGCGCCGACGGCACCCCGATCGGCTCCCGGGTGTCCAGCAGGCGGGTCGGACCGGCGGGCGTGAACGCGCTGCCGACGTTGGTCTTCTCACCTGAACCGCGGTCGCGGAAGCCGCTGCCGGTACCGGTGTTGGGCACCCGCGGGTCGTCCACGGGCGCGCGGCCGTCGAAGTCGGTCGCCGGCATCCCGGGCGCGTTCTCGTCGGCGGAGTCGATCCTGTGGCCGACGGGTGCGTCCGTTCCCGGTGAGGCGGACGAGTCCGGCTCCACGTAGTCGTGAACGCCCTGCCCGCTGGCGGCGGTGAACGCCGGCTGGTCGGTGTAGGCGGTGCCGGCCCAGTTGTAGGCGAGGCCGTCGCTGCGCGAGTCGACGATGTTGTAGTCCACCTTGGTCCCGGCGGTCGCGGCGGCCGCGACGGTGATGCCGGTGTGCTGCGCCGGGTCCACGCCGGCGCAGGCCCCACCGAACAGGGTCCCCGTGTCGACCACGTTGTTCTCCACCGTGGCACCGCCGGAGGCCCCGGTCAGGACCACACCCGGTCCGCAGAGCGGCAGCATGCTGTTGCTGACGATCACCGTGTTCGGGGCGCCGTCGACCAGGACGGCCGTGCCGCGGGTATCGCTGATGGTGTTCGTGGTCAGCACGGTCCCGGTGGAGCCGCCGTCCACCGTGAAGGCCGCCGCCCCGTCCACGTTGACGCTGGTCTCGCTGCGGGAGAAGACCACCTGACTGGAGGCGTTGGTGATATGGGCGCCCCCGGTCATCAGGCTCACAGCGGTGAACGACACGTCTCGCGCGCCGTCCACCGTCAGCGGCTTCCCGTCGGGCGTGAAGACGACCAGGTTCTGGAACCTGAGGTGCTCGCCCTTGACGACGAAGCTGTTGATCGGGTGGCCCGACTCGCCGATGTGGGCCATGCCTCCGGAGTACCGGGCCGGGCCGCGGAAGGTGATCGGCGCCTCGGCCGTACCGGAGCCCGCGACGGTGAGGTCCCCCTCGTCGTAGACGCCGTCGGCGATCTCGACCGTCTGGCCCGGACGGGCGGCCGCGGCGGCGGCACCGACGTGACAGAACGGCGCGGCCTGGGTGCCGGCGCCGCTGTCGGTGCAGTTCAGCCCGGCCTTGTTGTTGACGTAGAGCGTGGTGGCGTCGGCCACCGCGCCGCCCGTACCGACGGCCGGCAGGCCGACCGTGCCGAGCAGCGTGGCCCCGACGGCCAGGGCTGTGCGAAGTCTGGAAATGGGATGCCCCCCTGGGCGGAAATGCGGACCGGTGCCGCGTGCGAGCCCTCGTCGGCCTGGGGTTTCCCGGCGGAGGGCCTGGGTCTCCCGGCGGAGGGTCGATCGGGATCATGCCACAGGGGGTGGGAACCGCACCACGGGGTAATCCGAAGCGGCCCCGGCACCGAGCGCGGGGCTCGGTCCGGGGCCGCGGGGGTGGTGCTCGGGGGGGGTCAGTACGCCTGGTAGCCGAACAGGTCGACGACGATGTGCAGCGGCGCACCGCTGGCGTTGTACAACGAGATCGTGCCGTCCTTGACCGGGACCACGACCTGGTTGGGGATGGTCTCCCCGGGCAGGAAGTTGAGGTTCGAGGCGTTCGGCGCCGCATCGCCGTGCGGGTACACGGTGAGGTGGCCCTCGGCGCCCGGCTCGGTGACCGTGACGTTCAGGGTCACCGCGGTGACGTTCGGGATGTCACCGACCGGGACGTCCAGCGTGCCCCACGCCGGCACGGTGCCGGCCGGACGCTCGCCGTCCTCCCAGCGGATGTACTCACGCGTGTCGATGAGCCGCCACGGCCCCTCCGGACGGTAGCTCACCTTGCCCTCGGCGGTGTAGTAGCCGGCGAGGTCGGCGATCAGGTGCACGGTGCCGCCGGAGGCGTTGTAGAACGAGACCTTGCCGTCCTTGACCGGGAGCGTCACCAGGTTCGGGATCGTGCGCCCGGCGGTCCAGTTGAGGTTGGAGGCGTTCGGCGCCTTGTCCCCGTGCGGGTAGACGGTCAGGTGACCGTCCGCCGTGGGCTCGGTCGCCGTCACGTTCATCGTCACCGCGGTCACGCCCGCCGCCGGGACCCCGGCTACGCCCGCGACCGGCAGGTCGACGGTGCCCCACGCGGGCACGGCCTGCGCCGCCGGGACGCCGATCGGCTCCCGGGTGTCCAGCAGCCGGGTCGGGGCCTGCGGGTGGAAGAGGTAGCCCTTGGTGCCGTAGTAGCCGGCGAGGTCGGCGATCAGGTGCACGGTGCCGCCGGAGGCGTTGTAGAACGACACCTTGCCGTCCTTCACCGGGACCGTCACCAGGTTCGGGATCGTGCGCCCGGCGGTCCAGTTGAGGTTCGACGAGGCGGGCGCCTGGTCACCGTGCGGGTAGACCGTCAGGTGGCCGTCCGCCTGCGGCTCGGTCACCGTCACGTTCATCGTCACCGCGGTCACACCCGTCGCCGGGACCCCGGCTACGCCTGCGACCGGCAGCTCGACCGTTCCCCACGCCGGGACGGCCTGCGCCGTCGGGACGCCGATCGGCGCACGGGTGTCCAGCAGACGGGTCGGGCCGGCCGGGGTGAACGCGCTGCCCACGTCCAGGTTCTCGTGGGCGCCGCGGTCGCGGATGCCGCTGCCGGTCCCGCTGTTCGGCACCGTCACGTCGTCCACCGGGGCCGCGCCGATGCGGTCGGACGCCAGCATGCCCGGGGCGTTCTCGTCGGCCGAGTCGACCGTGGGGTCGACCGGCGCGTTCGGGCCCTTCTGGGACCACGACGGGGTGACGAGGTCGTGCGCGCCCTGGCCGGTGTTCGCGGTGAACTGGCCCTGGGCGGTGAAGGTGGTACCGGCCCAGCTGTAGGCCGCACCGCCGCTGCGCGAGTCGACGACGTTGTAGTCGACCTTGGTACCGGCGGTGGCGTTCGCCCCGACGGTGATCCCGGTGGCCTTGGCGGCCTTGTCGGCACAGGACTTGTCGAGGTCCAGCGCGGTGTCCACCACGTTGTTCTCGACCACCGCGCCGGTCGACGCGCCGTCCAGCACGATGCCCGCGTAGCAGCGCGTGTTCATCGAGTTGCTCACCACGACGGTGTTCGGGGCGTCCTTGACCAGGATGCCCGTCCCGTCGGTCGGCGCACTCGGCTGCACCTCGTTGGTGGTCAGCACCGTTCCGGTGGAGCCGCCGTCCACGAGGAGGGCCGGGCCCGCCGTGTAGACGCGGCCGCGCCCGAACAGCACCTTGTCGGAGCCGTTGGTGATCCGGATGCTGGTGCCGCCGCCGACGTCGACGCCGTCGAACGCCACGTCACCGGCGCCGTCCACCACCACGGAGGGCTTCTGGAAGGCCGGGGTGATCGACAGGTTCGCGAAGCGCAGGTGCTGGGCGCCCTTGACGGTGAAGCCGTTGACCGGCTTGTCCCAAGTGCCGAGCCTGACGCCGCTCGACAGGTAGAGCGGGTCCGGCCGCTTGCCGCGGAAGGTGATCGGCGCCTCGGCGGTACCCGATCGGGTGAAGGTCAGGTCCTCGGTGTAGGTACCGTCGGCGATCTCGACCGTCTGCCCCGGCTGGGCGACTGCCGCCGCCGCGCCGATCGTGCAGAACGGTGCCGCCTGGGCGCCCGTACCGGCATCGGTGCAGTTGGCACCGGCAGCGTTGTTGACGTAGAGCGTGGTGGCCGCGGCGACCGCGCTGTTGGCCCCGACGGCCGGCAGACCGACCGTGCCGAGCAGCGTCGCACCGACGGCCAGCGCTATGCGGGTTCTGGAAATCGAAGCCCCCCTGGGCATGACGAAGCGCTATGGCGCATTCCAACCCTCGGACGTCCGAAAGTGATCGAACGGAGGGCGGAGCGGATCATCGCACAGGGGGCAGAGCTCTACCAAGGCTTTACCGGCGGCCCCGGCCCGCACCCGAGGGCGGCCCTGCCGCAGAGCGCGGAGCTCCGCAGCAGGGCCGCCCCCGGGCGGTGGTGCGGTGGTGCGGTGGTGCGGTGGTGCGGTGGTGCGGTGGTGCGTTGGTGCGTTGGTGCGGTGGTGCGTTGGTGCGTTGGTGCGTTGGTGCGTTGGTGCGTTGGTGCGTTGGTGCGTTGGTGTGGCGGGAGCGCTCAGTAGCGCTCGGTGCCGAACACGTCGACCACGAGGTGCAGCGGCGCGCCGCTCGCGTTGTACAGCGAGATCCGGCCGCCCGACTGCTGGACCACGACCTGGTTGGCGATGGTGTCACCGGGCTTGAAGTTGAGGTTCGAGACGTCCGGCACCGCGTCCCCGTACGGGAAGACGGTGAGGTGGCCCTCGGCGCCCGGCTCGGTGACCGTGACGTTCAGGGTCACCGGGAGGCCGTTCGTCGCGCTGGTGTTCAGGTCCAGCGTGCCCCAGGCCGGGACGGGGCCTGCCGGACGGTGGTAGCTGTGGTCCGCGAAATCCCGTCGGGTGTCCATGATCCGCGTCGGACCACCGGGGTAGAAGGCGGTCTTGCCGGTGGTGGCGTAGTAGCCCGCCAGGTCGGCGATCAGGTTCACCGTGCCGCCGGAGGCGTTGTAGAAGGACACCTTGCCGTCCTTCACCGGCACCGTCACCAGGTTCGGGATCGTCTGCCCGGCCGTCCAGTTGATGTTGGAGGAGTCCGGCGCCGCTCCGCCGTGCGGGTAGACCGTCAGATGGCCGCCCCCCGTGGGATCGGTCACCGTCACGTTCATCGTCACGGCCGTCACGCCGCTCGCCGGCACACCCGCGACACCGGTGACCGGCAGGTCGACCGTGCCCCAGGGCGACACGGCCTGCGTGCTCGGGACTCCGATCGCCAGACGGGTGTCCAGCAGCCGGGTCGGCCCCTGCGCGTGGAACAGCGAACCCTGCGGGCTGTAGTAGCCCGCCAGGTCGGCGACGAGGTGCACGGTGCCGCCGGAGGCGTTGAAGAAGGACACCTTGCCGTCCTTCACCGGCACCGTCACCTGGTTGGCGATGGTGTGCCCGGACGCCCAGTTGACGCTGGAGGAGTCCGGCGCCGCGCCGCCGTGCGGGTAGACCGTCAGGTGACCGTCCACCTGCGGCTCGGTCACCGTCACAGTCATCGTCACGGCCGTCACGCCGCTCGCCGGCACACCCGCGACACCGGTGACCGGCAGGTCGACCGTGCCCCACGCCGACACGGCCTGCGTGCTCGGGACTCCGATCGCCAGACGGGTGTCCAGCAGCCGGGTCGGGCCGGACGGGGTGAACGCGCTGCCGACGTCGGTGCGCTCCTCCGCGCCGCGGTCACGGATGCCGCTGCCCGTACCGGTGTCGGGCAGCGTCGGGTCCTCCACCGCGGTCTTGTAGAACCGGTCGGTCGGCAGCATCCCGGGCGCGGTCTCGTCGGCCGCGTCACCGGCGTGGTCGGTGTAGTCCGGGCCCCGGAAACGGCTGATCGGCGCGAGGAAGTCGTGGGCGCCCTGCCCGCCGCTGGCGGCCGTGAAGGACGCCTGGTCGGTGTAGGTGGTGCCGGCCCAGTTGTACGCCGGGGTGTTGCTCTGCGCGTCGAAGGTGTTGTAGTCGGCCTTGGTGCCCGCGGTGGCGCTCTGGGCCACGCTGAGACCGAAGTCCTGGGGCGCGTCCGGGCCGCCGCACGGGACTGCCTGGTCGCCCGTGGGGTTGATCACGTTGTTCTCGACGACGGCACCGGTCGAGGTTCCGGTCAGCACGATGCCGGGCGCGCAGACCCCCTCGATGCTGTTGGCCACGACGACGCTGTTGGGCGCGTTGTCGACCAGCACGGCGGCCCGGTCGTCGCCGGAGCCGGGGACGAGGAGGTTGGTGGTGACAACGGTGCCGGTGGAGCCCCCGTCCACCTTGATGGTCGGGCCCTTCGTACCGAGGAAGGTGCCTCGGGAGTAGCGGACCTGGCCGGAGCCATTGGTGATGCGCGCGCCGGTGTCGCCGAAGGCCGCGAAGTCGTCGAACGAGACGTCCTGCGCGCCGTCCGCCAGCACGACCGGCCGCGAGGCGGCGGCGTACACGCCGAAGTGCTCGAAGCGGACGTGCGCGGCGCCGCGGACGGTGAGGCCGCCGCCCGGCGCCTTGCTCGTGCCGATGCTGGCGCTGCCGCCGTAGCCGGGCTCGAACGGCGAGGGGCCGCGGAAGGTGATCGGGGCCCCGGACGTGCCGGAGCGGGTGATCGTGAGATCGTTCTCCGGGTAGTCACCTCGGGCGATCTGGACGGTCTGGCCCGGCTGGACGACGGCCGCCGCGGCGGCGACGGTGCAGAACGGCGCGGCCTGGGTGCCGGTGCCGCCGTCGGTGCAGTTGGCCTGGGCGTTGTTGTTGACGTAGAGCGTGGTGGCCGCGGCAACCGCGGAGTTCGCACCGATGGCCGGCAGAGCGGCCGTCCCGAGCAGCGTTGCGCTGAGCGCCAGCGCAAGGCGGGTTCTGGAAATGGAAGTCCCCCTGGACGATCGGGCGGCGCTGGGTGCGCCGCTCGCCGCCTTCTCGAAACGCGTCCGGAAAAGCGGCGAGCGGATCATTCCACACCGGAGATACCGGCCGAAATACCCGCCGGCGCAAGGCTTTGGTAAACGTTTGCGCTGCCCGGGGACTACCTGCCCGGGGACTACCTGCCCGGGCGGACGGTGATCTCGGTGATCTCCGCGTCCCGCGAGGCGTCGAGCGCGGCGAGGACCGCCTTCGCCACGGACTCCGGGTCGATCCACTTGTCGGCGTCGTACGACTTGCCCTCCTGCTGGTGCACCTTGACCTGCATCGCCGTGGCGGTGCGGCCCGGGTAGACCGAGGTGACGCGGACGCCGTGGCCGTGCTCCTCCTGGCGCAGCGAGTCGGCGAGCGCCCTCAGCCCGTGCTTGCTCGCCGCGTACGCCGACCACTCGGCGTGGGCGTTGAGGCCGGCGCCGGAGTTCACGAAGACGACGTGGCCCTTGATTAGCCGCAGCGAGGGCAGCAGCAGCCGGGTCAGTTCGGCGGGCGCGACCAGGTTGACGTTCAGGGTCTCCTGCCAGGCCTTGACCGGCAGTTCGCCGACCTGGCCGAGCTCGACCACGCCCGCGACGTGCAGGAGGGAGTCCAGCTCGACGGGAAGCGCCTGGTGGCCGAAGGCCCAGGAGAGCTTGGCCGGGTCCTTGAGGTCCCCGACCAGGGTGTTCGCCCCGGGGAAGCGCTCGCGCAGCTCGGCGGCCCGGCGGGCGTCGCGGGCCAGCAGCCAGAGGTCGTCCCCGCGCTCGGCGAGGCGTTCGGCGAGGACGGCGCCGATGCCGGAGCCCGCGCCGGTGATCAGATGTGCAGCCATGGTCCGGATCCTCTCAGGCCTTGAGCTGCTCGAAGACCTGCGCGGGGGTGTCGGCGAAGGTGATCAGGTCACCGAGCGGGCGCGGCAGGAAGCCCTCGGCGTCCATCCGCTCCAGCTGGGTGCGCATGCCGCCGTAGAAGCCCTCGGTGTCGAGGACGACCACCGGCTTGTCGAACATCCCGTGCTTCTTGAGCTCCAGCACCTCGGTGACCTCGTCGAGGGTGCCGAGGCCGCCGACCAGGACGACGATCGCGTCCGCCCGGGCCGCCAGCTCGGCCTTCCGCTCCGCGAGGTCCCGCGTCATGACCAGCTCGTCGGCACCGACGTACCCCTTGTGCTTCAGCATCTCGACCATGACGCCGACCAGCCGGCCGCCGGCCTCCTTCACGCCGTCCGCGAGCAGCCCCATCAGGCCGGCGTTGGAGCCGCCCCAGACCAGGGTGTGCCCGCCCTCCCCCAGGAGGCGGGCGAATTCGGCGGCGGGGCCGGTGTAGCGGTCGTCGAGCGAGTACGCGGAGCAGAAGACGCAGATATTCATAGTGTTCTCTGGTGTACCACGTGCCCGCTGCCCGGCCCACCGGCTTTCCTTCCGCACGGGCGCACCGGGCCGGCCTGCGCACCTGCTTGCGTACCTGCTTGCCTGCGTACCTGCTTGCCTGCGTACCTGCTTGCGTACCGACCTACCGACTACCGACCTACCGACCGCGGACCGTTTCGTGGAGACGGACCGGCTCATCCCGCCGGAGTCGTCATGCGGGTGAAGGAGCGGCGGTAGTCACGGGGCGGGACGCCACGGCGGCGGACGAACTGTTCCCGGAGGACCGACGCGCTGCCGTAGCCGACCCGGCGGGCGATCTCCTCGACCGGCAGGTCCGTCGTCTCCAGGAGCTCCTCGGCGCTGCTGAGCCGCAGGTCCCGCAGCCAGGCGTGCGGGGTGGTGCCGGTGGCGGCCGTGAAGCGGCGGGCGAAGGACCGTTTGCTCATCATGGCCCGCTGGGCCAGCTCCGCCACCGGCAGCGGCTCGTGGAGGTGCTCGCGGGCCCAGGCCAGTACCTCGGCGAGGCGCTCGTCCTGACCGTCCTCGGGGGCGGGCGCGGCCAGGTACTGGGCCTGCCCGCCGTCGCGGTGCGACGGCAGCACCATGTCGCGGGCGATGTGGTTGGCCATGGCGGCTCCGTGCTCCCGCCGGATCAGGTGCAGGCACAGGTCGAACCCCGCGGCGGCCCCCGCTCCCGTGACGATCCGCCCTTCGTCGAGGTACAGGGCGTCGGGCTCGACGGCGACGTCCGGGTAGTCGCGTGCCAGCAGGTCCGCGAACCGCCAATGGGTCGCGGCCCGGCGGCCGTTGAGCAGCCCGGCGGCGGCGAGCGCGAAGGTGCCGACGCAGTGGGCGGCCACCAGGGCACCGCGCTCGTACGCGGCCACCAGGGCGTCGAGCACGGCGGGGCCGGGTGGCGTGCGGAAGCCGGCCCCGGGCAGGGCGATCACGAGGTCCGCGGCGGCCAGCCGGTCCAGGCCGTGCCCGACCGTCAGCGGCACGCCGAGGTCGGTGGGGACACTCCCCGGGCGGTCGGCGCAGAGCGCGAAGTCGAAACCGGGCGCCGCCGCCCCGTGGGCCCCGAACACCTCGGCGACGATGCCGACGGACAACATGCCGGCGCCGGGCGGGACGTACGCGGCGACGGTCGCGAAGGGTGCCATCCGCGGATGATGGCACATTTCCTGCGATCGCTGGCATCCGTGCCACTCGTCGGGACTCGGCCCGTTCGACAGGATCGAGGCATGACAGACGCACCGCTCGGCCGCAGCGCCGTGTACAAGGTCCTGACCACCGGCTACGTGGGCTCCACCGGCCCGGGAGTCGCCGCCACGGTCTCCTACGTCTCGGACGCGGGACGGCACGTGATCTTCGACCCGGGCATGGTCGCCGACCACGACGACATCCTCGCACCGCTCGCGGAACTGGGCCTCGGCCCCGACGACATCACCGACGTGGTGCTCAGCCACCACCACCCGGACAACACCATGAACGTGGGCCTCTTCGGCCGCGCCCGGGTCCACGACCACAAGGTGGAGTACCAGGGCCACCACTGGACGAACCGGGACGCGGAGGGCTACGAACTCACCCCGTCGCTGCGGCTGATCCGCACCCCGGGCCACAGCAACGAGGACATCACGCTGCTGGCGGGCACGGACACCGGCGTGGTCGCCTTCGCCGGCGACCTGTGGTGGCACCGGAACGGCCCGGCCGACGACCCGGTGGCCCCGGACCGCGAGGTCCTGCGCGCCTCCCGCCTCCGGGTCCTGGCCGCCGCGGACGTCATCGTGCCCGGCCACGGCGCCCCGTTCACGGCCGACGACAACGCACCGCTGTAGGAAGTGCGCACGGCGGAATCCGCGGAACCGGTCCAGCGGTCCCGGCCGGTCCCAGGCGTCACGTCCGCTTCTGCGCGCGGCACTGTCGGCCACGCTCAGCCCTGCCCGAGCAGCCGCCGACCGTCGTGCGTGCGGACGACCGATGCAGGGTCGTCCCGCAGTGCGTCCAGCAGGCGCACGGCGTAGACCTCGGCCATGCGATCGGACACCTCGGCCGGTGTGAGCCAGGCGACGGCGGTCGACTCGGCCGAGAGCCGCTCGGTCCCGCCTTCGGGACGGCAGCGGAAGACCAGGGCGACGACGCCGCGGCTCACGTTCTTGTAGACGCCGCTCAGCCGCTCGACGCCGACCTTGATCCCGGTCTCCTCGTAGACCTCGCGGCGCACCCCGTCCTCGATGGATTCGGCCGGCTCCAGCACTCCCCCCGGAGGCTCCCAGGTGCCGTTGTCGGCCCGGCGGATCGCGAGCACCCGGCCGTCCTCGCGCACCACCGCTCCCGCGACGGACACCGAGTGGAGCGGCGTTGACCGGGGCGGTCCGGCACCGTCACTCATGCGCAGCAGGACGGAGGCCCCGGGCCGCGCGGGCGTGTCGGTCCGAGAGGGCGCACAGGACGGCCACCAGAGCGGCGGCGAGACGGTCGGCAGGGGTGGCGGCGGGGGCATTCTCCGGCCGGTGGGACGCCAGGCGGGCGGCGAGCCAGCCCGGGGACGCCCAGCCGTCGCGGAGGGCCGTGGTGGTGACCCGGCGCAGCAGGTCGTCCTCCGGGACGGCGCGGGCGGGCTCCTGGAGGTCGGGCGGCAGGTGCTCGATCATCCGCTCCCAGGCCGTGGGGTCGGGCAGCGGCGGCAGCGGTACCGGCGCGGGCCGTTCGCCCGCGCGCGGAGTGGTACCTGTCACCACAACAGCAACCATCTGCCTTTCCTGGTAAGGGACTTCCTGGTTCCGTCCGCACGTGCGGAGCTTCGAGCCTTCACGTGCGGACTTGCCCGGATCCGCAGGTGCGGACTTCCGCTCACCGCAGCGCGGCCTCGGCAGCACCGCACGTGCGGACTTCACCGGCTCCGCATGTGCGGACTTACCGGCGTCGCAGCGGAGTTGCTCCTGCTTGACCCGCCGGGCGTCGGCGCGCAGGACGGCGAGGGCGGCGTCCCAGTCGGGGACGCCGCCCAGGGGCATGGTGACGGCGTAGCCGCGCACGCGGGTGCCGGAGGGGCCGTGGACGAGGGCCAGGACCCCGGCGGCCTCGGCGGCGCGGTAGAAGCCAGGGACGGAGTCCTTGGAGACCCGGCAGGCGCGGGAGAACCAGAGGTTGGAGGGTGGGCAGTGGAGGTTGGTCCCGTCCGCGTCGGCCTTCTGCGCGGCGTGCATGAGGAAGAGGACGAAGGACGACCCGAGGGACTTCCAGGGCCCGCCGGTCGGGACGCTCTGCATCCACTGCCCCACGCGGACCCGGAACTCGTTCGCGGGTGGGGTGCCGGTGGGACGGGCGAGGGCGAGGGCTTCGGTGGTGATGGCGTGCACGTTCAGCCTTTCATGGCCGATATGCGAGCCGGAAGGCAGCCTGGCTGGCATACTGGCCGAGCTTTGGAGAAACGCGTACGCCGGAACCGCCAAGTTACAGGCGTACGCGGGAATGGCCACCGCCCAACTGGGCGGTGGCCATTCCAGTTTACGCCGAGAGAGCAGCTGATTTGACGGACAGTCATAGATTCACTGCGGTCAGTGCTCACGCGAGGCGGGCTGTTCGCTAGTCGGGGCAAGTTCTCCGCGCCATCAGGCTCTGCCGCTGGCGCCCTGACCATCTCACGCGCACTGCGAGCTCTCGCGCCGGACGCCAGGAAGCTTTCAGCTCCCGGCGGCCTGCTCGGCGAGCAGGCCGCCGGGTGACCACGGCTGCCGTGCCGTGGAGTGCACCAGCGGGCGAAGCAGGTCAAGGACGTGGGTCCAGCTGTACTTGTCCCGGCCCCCGCCCGACTTGGGCTTATGCGGAACGTAGTCGCCGATCAGGGCGCCCATCGAGCGCAGGCGCGCCAGGCTCTCCTCGTACGCGGGGTGGGCGGCCTGGGCGGAGTTGATGTACGGCTGGACGGCCACGGGGATGCCGAGCCCGTACGCCTCGCAGAGGATGCCGAGCGCGAGGGTGTCAGAGATTCCGGCAGCCCACTTGTTGATGGTGTTGAAGGTGGCGGGGGCTACCGCGATGGCGTCGGCAGGTGGCAGCGGCTGCGGGATGCTCGGGGTACGCCAGGCCGAGCGGATCGGATAGCCCGTCTGGGCCTCGATGGCTTCCTGGTCTACGAATCCGAGGGCGCTCGGCGTTGCGATCACGCCGACCCTCCAGCCCTCGGCCTGGGCGGCGGCAATCAGTTCGCCCACGTCGTCCGCGATGCCCGAGGCGCAGACGACGACGTAGAGAAACGGCTCGCGATGCTCGGGCAATCGCAAACTCCCAACTCGGCTGGACGGCAGATCAGAGGAGGTCGAGAACCATCACGTCGTGCCGGGCTGCACCTTCCCACGGAACCGCTGAGCCAACCCGCCGATAGCCCCAGGCGCGGTAGGACGCCTGGGCCGCAGTCGCCTCCGGCCTGGCGTTCAGCATCACCCGGCCGTTGTCGAGCCCCTCGACAAGGACGCGATGCATCCGGGTCGCGATGCCTTGACGACGCCACCTCGGCCGGACCGCCAACTCGAAGAGACCGAAGGTACGTTTCCCGTCCTCGCGCCGGAGATCGTCGGAGATGGGATCAGTCAGGGTGTCCCACCACCCGGTGTCTGCCGGCAGCGGGTAGCCGTAAGCCATGCCCACAACGAGGTCGGCGTCATAGGCGACAGCGGCCAGGAAGCCACGCCGGCGGACCTGCGAGCGAAACGGCGGAACGCCCGCTCCACGTCGGCCCGCACCTCCCCGTACGGGGGCTCTGCGAACGCTTCCGCGAACACCTCCTTCAGCTGCCGCTCAAGCTCCGCTGCCTGCTTGCCCCCGAGTAGGTGAACCGTCACTGCCCCCACGCCTCCACCCCATCGTGCAGGTACTTGGCGCTGCCGTCAGCGAGTGCCCTGACGGCTGCGTGCAACCGGTTCCGCTGGCGAATGCGCAGCCGGTCTGCGACCTCCGACGCGGGGAGGAACACGGCCTCGGAGAGTTCCTCGTCGTGCGGTCGCACCCTTCCGGCCAGCTCAGGTGTGAGGGTGCCCGCATCGAAGATGAAGGCGATCTGGTCGTCCCACGGGCCATGCGGGGGGACCCAGTCCACGACCAGCAGGCGATGGACGGTGATCTCCAGGCCCAGTTCCTCGCGCAGTTCCCGCACCGCTGCGTCGTCCGGCGGCTCATTGGCTTCCGCCATCCCGCCGGGCAGGTCCCAACCCTCCTTGTAGGTCGGGTTGACGGTCAGAATACGACCGGCCTGGTCGCGCAGGATCACGTCCGCGGAGACGCGCTTCCGCGCCTGCCGGGCATTGCCCTCGGCGAGGTAGGCGTTCCAGGCGTTGGTGTCGGTGGGCGCGGGCCTCACGTTGAACCTCCCTGAGACGACGGGATGATGTCGGCGAGCAGAAGCAGCCAGGTTCTGCGTGCCTCGTCGAATCGTGCCAGGTACTCACGCACCGGCCCGTACTCGCGGTGCCGCGCAAGGAGCTCACCGAGGTCGTCCAGCTGGTGAACGACCCGTACGGACCCGAGCGTCGGGCCTGTGGCCAGAAGCTCGGTTCCGACAGCGATCGCGGCGTCCAGGTCGCCTCGGTCGGCATGGATGCGCGCAAGCGTGATGCGGCTGAAAGCAAGCGAGCGTGCCCGGCCTTCCTGACGTAGGGCTACGGCCTGTTCGCCATATTGAAGGGCGTCCTTGGAACGGCCGAGGTCGCTGAACGCCAGTGCGGACTCACTGGCGAGCGTGGCGTCGTCGAACGGACTCAACCACGGGTGGTCGTCATCGGCTCCGGCAGCGAGAGCCGCATGCCCCCCGTTCGGCACCGAGTACGGCGGCGAGCACATCGTCCGTCTGACCGTCCACGACGACGGAGCCGGCGCGAGCGGGCGGTTCACCCGTGGCTCCGCGTTCATGCGGCTCCGGCAGCAGCGCACGGACCGGCCGCTCTTCGAGGCCTACCTACGGGGAGAGCCGTGGCCCGCCGACGGGGTGAGGAGCACGACCACCCTCGCCCCGCCGGACACCGGAGGGTGGTTCGAGCAGTTCGTCATCGGCGCCGGCGTGCCCGGTGCGTTCTGGAGGGCGGAACGCTACGAGGACGGCGCGTACACGCTGTGGCTCTACAGCCGCGACACCCGGTCGTGGGCCTCCGCCGACTACGAGCCGGGCCGCACGCAGTACGAGGTGTACCAGTCCGGCCCGCGCAGGCTCTGGGACGAGGTGGACGCCGCGTACCGGTGGTGGGCCGGCCGGGGCCGCCCCGGGCACGAGCGGTTCGGCCTGTCGGTCACCCCGGGCGGGCAGTTCGTCTGGCTGGACTCCCCGGAGCACCCCGTTCCGCAGCACCGGTGACACGGCCCGGCCGCCCCGCTTCGGACGGCCGGGCCCCGGCAACCCGGACCGGCCCGTACCGCCGGGCGCTCCCGTTGCCGACGTCCAGGTCGGCGTCCTCCAGGGCGGACTGACAGGGGAGGCCGATGAACTTTAGGCTGGAGTGGTCTCACTGCCCAGCGGCCTGCAACGAGGAGGAGCCGACCATGAGCACTGCCCCGGATTTGCCGCTTCCGCCGCGCCGCCCCGACGAACCGCATCCTCTGCGGACCATCCGGGAGATCCGGGATTCCCTGCCCGCGGACCAGGCCGAGCATTTCGACGCCGAGCTCGCCGACACCGACATCGACGCACTGCCTGCCATGCTCCACCGCTGGGCGACGCTCGGAAGCGATGGGTTTCTCGACAAGTTGCTGTCGACCCCGTTCGAAGGGCTGGACTTCGGGGAGCGCTCCTATGACGACGCGGCGGGCGGCGAATGATCTACCTGCTCGACACCAACGTGGTTGCTGAGCTCACCACCCGGCCGAAGCCGGCTCCGGCTGTCGTCGCGTGGGCCCGATCGGTCCCGATCCCTGCCCTCTACCTGAGTGTGATCACCGTCGCGGAGATCGAGGCAGGAATCGCGGCGGCACCCGACCCGCTACGGCGGGCTGGGTTCGAGCGGGCCCTTGAGGGCATCCGGAGTGCGTACCGAGACCGGATTGCTGCCGTCGGCGAGCGTGAGGCGCTCGCGTACCTCGCCATCCACCGACGACTCAAGAGCTCCGGAACGAGTATCGACCCGCCGGACGCACTGATCGCTGCGACCGCCCTCGCCAACGGCTGGACGGTGGTGAGCCGCAACATCAAACACCTGGCCCGGACAGGAGCCCTCGTGCTCAACCCGTGGGAGTACGAGGCGTAGGGCGGGCCGGGCGGCATCCGCCGAGCCCGCCCATGTCGTCGGACTACGCGTTGACCGCCGGGCGCTCCGTCGTCGCGATCGTCGCGGAGCCGACGACGCGGGTGCCGTCGTACAGCACCACGGCCTGGCCGGGGGCGATGCCGCGCACCGCGGAGTCCAGGCGGACGTGGAGCTCGCCGTCGACCATCGAGGCGGTCACCGGCACCTCCTCGCCGTGGGCGCGCAGCTGGGCGGTGTAGCGGCCGTCGGCCAGCTCCTCGGTGCCGCACCAGCGGGGGCGGATCGCGGTCAGCCCAGTCACGTCGAGCCCCTCGACCGGGCCGACCGTCACCGTGTTGTTCACCGGCGAGATGTCCAGCACGTACCGCGGCTTGCCGTCCGCCGCCGGGCGGCCGATCCGCAGGCCCTTGCGCTGGCCGATGGTGAAGCCGTACGCGCCGTCGTGCTCGCCGAGCTTGGTGCCGTCGGTGTCGAGGATGTCGCCGGTGGCCGTCCCGAGGTGCTTCGCCAGGAAGCCCTGGGTGTCGCCGTCCGCGATGAAGCAGATGTCGTGGCTGTCCGGCTTCTTCGCCACCGCCAGGCCCCGGCGCTCGGCCTCCTCGCGGATGACGTCCTTGGTGGTGTCACCGAGCGGGAAGAGCGAGTGGGCGAGCTGGTCGGCGTCGAGCACGCCCAGCACGTAGGACTGGTCTTTGGCCGCGTCCACGGCGCGGTGCAGCTCGCGCGAGCCGTCCGGCAGGTCGACGATCCGGGCGTAGTGGCCGGTGCAGACGGCGTCGAAGCCGAGAGCGATCGCCTTGTCGAGCAGGGCGGCGAACTTGATCTTCTCGTTGCAGCGCAGGCAGGGGTTCGGCGTCCGGCCGGCCGCGTACTCGGCGACGAAGTCGTCGATCACGTCCTCGCGGAAGCGCTCCGCGAGGTCCCAGACGTAGAACGGGATGCCGATCACGTCGGCCGCCCGCCAGGCGTCCCGGGAGTCCTCGATGGTGCAGCAGCCGCGCGCGCCCGTACGGAAGGACTGCGGGTTGGCGGAGAGCGCCAGATGGACGCCGGTCACCTCGTGCCCCGCTTCGACGGCGCGGGCGGCGGCGACGGCGGAGTCGACTCCGCCGGACATCGCCGCGAGCACGCGCAGGCGGCCGGTGGACGGAGTGGTCGGGGCACCCGGGAAGTCAGTCATGATGCCAGTAAGCGTACGTGCTCGGCCGGCTGTTCCCCGAGCCGATATCAGCGCCGCACGGACGCCAGACCGGCGTTCCGCGCCCGCTGGACCACCGGGCCGATGGCCTCCGCGAGCGCCGCCACGTCCTCCCGCACCGAGGTGTGACCGAGCGAGAACCGCAGCGAGGCGCGGGCCAGCAGCGGGTCGACGCCCATCGCCAGCAGGACGTGGCTGGGCTGCGGGACGCCGGCCGAGCAGGCGGAGCCGGTGGAGCACTCGATGCCCTGGGCGTCGAGCAGCATCAGCAGGGCGTCGCCCTCGCAGCCGGGGAAGGAGAAGTGCGCGTTGGCGGGCAGCCGGCCCTCGGCCGCCGGGTCGCCGTTGAGGACGGCGTCGGGGACGACGGCCAGCACCGAGGCGACCAGTTCGTCGCGGAGCGCGCCCAGCACGGCCGCGTGCTCGGCCCGCCGCTCGACCGCCAGGGCCGCGGCGGCGGCGAAGCCCGCGGCGGCGGGGGCGTCCAGCGTCCCGGAGCGGACGTCGCGCTCCTGGCCGCCGCCGTGCAGCAGCGGGACGGGGCTGGCGCCGCGGGAGAGCAGCAGGGCGCCGATGCCGAAGGGGCCGCCGATCTTGTGGCCGGTGACGGTGAGCGCGGTGAGCCCCGACTCGGCGAAGGAGACCGGGACCTGACCGAGCGCCTGGACGGCGTCGGCATGCATCGGGATGCCGTACTCGGCCGCCACGGCGGCGAGTTCGACGACGGGCTGGACGGTGCCGACCTCGTTGTTGGCCCACATCACGGTGACCAGCGCGACGGACGACGGGTCCCGTTCGATCGCCTCCCGCAGGGCCGCCGGGTGCACCCGGCCGAGCCCGTCCACCGGGAGGTACTCGACGGTGGCGCCCTCGTGCTCGGAGAGCCAGTGCACGGCGTCCAGCACCGCGTGGTGCTCGACGGGGCTGCTGAGCACCCTGGTCCGGGCCGGGTCGGCGTCGCGGCGGGCCCAGTACAGGCCCTTGACCGCGAGGTTGTCGGACTCGGTGCCGCCGCCGGTGAGGACGATCTCGCTGGGCCGCGCGCCCAGGGACTCGGCGAGCGACTCGCGGGCCTCCTCGACGACGCGGCGGGCCCGGCGGCCCGAGGCGTGCAGGGAGGAGGCGTTGCCGACGACCCCCAGGTGCGCCGACATCGCGGCGATCGCCTCGGGCAGCATCGGCGTGGTCGCCGCATGGTCCAGGTATGGCATAACCATCCGATTGTAGAGGGCCGCCCGCCGCCGTCACGGCCACCGGCGCAATCCGGCCACCCACGCCTCACGGGACCGCGTACCAGCGACGTACGGCACCGGACCCGGGACCACCCACCGGCCACGTACGGCACCGGACCCGGGACCGCGCCGGTGGCACCGTCCCGCCCGCCGGACGCCCGCGTCCGGGCCCGGTTTGGCCGCCCGCCGGGGCCAGCGGTTAGCCTGACGACCCACCGCAAAAGAGGCCGTACGGGACAGGACTGGGGGCGGGATGTCGCAGTCTGTCGATCGCGCGCTGACCATCCTCGGCTCCCTCGGCGACGGCCCGGTGACCCTCGAACAGGCCGCGACCAGCATCGGCGTGCACAAGTCCACGGCGCTGCGCCTGCTGCGCACCCTGGAGGAGCACGGCTTCGTCCACCGCCTGGACGACCGGCGCTACCGGCTCGGCGGCCGGCTGCTGTCGCTCGCCCACCGGGCGCTGGAGGAGATCGACGTGCGGCGGATCGCGGCGCCCTACCTGGCCGCGCTCAACCGCCGCTTCGGGGTGACCGTCCAGCTGGCCGTGCTCCAGGACGACGAGGTGCTCTACCTGGACGAGCTGGCCGGCCGCTGGCACCCGGGGGCCGGCCGACCGTCCCGGATCGGGCGGCGGGCCTCGACGACCGGCACCGCGATCGGCCGGGTGCTGCTGGCCGGACTGCCCGAGGACGGCACCCGCGAGGACGACCTGCCGGCCGAGCTGGCCAGGGTCCGCCGCCAGGGCTGGGCGGCCGAGTCGGCCGAGCACCGGGAGCCGGTGGCCTGCGTGGCCGCGCCGGTGGCCGGGAGTGCGGGGCGGCCGGTGGCCGCGTGCGCGGTGAGCGCCCCGACCTACGAGATGGCCCCGTTCGAGCTGGTCCGGCTGCTGCCGGAGCTGCTCTGCACGGCCGAGGCGATCTCCTTGGCGTACGGGGGCTCGCCTACTCCTCGCTGGTGCGAGAACCGTTGCGGTGCCAGGCCCGCGGGGCACGCCAGCCGTACTTGAGGGCGAGCATCCGCAGCACGAAGGCGGTCAGCGCGGCGGCCGTGCCGGTGGCCGCGCTGAGCCGGTCGAGGCCGATCAGCACCACCACCAGCGTGGAGCCGACCAGGGCCGGAACGGCGTAGATCTCCCGGTCCCAGCGGAGCAGCGAGGGGATCTCGCCGGCCAGCACGTCGCGCATCACGCCGCCGCCGGCCGCCGTCACCATGCCGAGCGCGATGGCCGCCACCGCGCCGAGGCCGTAGTCGTGCGCCTTGGCCGTTCCGGTGACGCAGAAGAGGCCGAGCCCGAGGGCGTCGAGGGTCTGCACCGCACGGTTGATCCGTTCGACCTCGGGGTGCAGGAAGAAGACCACCAGGCCGGCCACGAGCGGGGTGACGAAGTACCCGAGGTTGGTGAAGGCGGCCACGGGCGTGGCCCCGATGACGAGGTCTCGCATCACCCCGCCGCCGAGGGCGGTGACCTCCGCCAGCACACAGATCCCGAAGATGTCCATGTTCTTGCGGACGGCGAGCAGGCCCCCGGAGAGGGCGAAGACGAAGATGCCGATCAGGTCCAGCGACTGCTGGACGTCGGAGGGGAAGATCTGCGAGGTCACCGCACAACTATGGACCCGCGGAACCTCCCCCTCCGATTCGGCTCAACCCGGCCGCCTCACGCCGAGGCGGGGGCCTTCTCCGCCGTACCGCCCGCCGAAGGCGCGTTCTCCGGGCTCTGCTAGTCGTTCCCCTCGCTCCGCTCGGGGAAGTGGCAGGCCACCTGGTGCCCGGTCTTGAGCGCGGCCAGCGGCGGCTCCTGTGTGGCGCAGATCTCCTGCACCTTCCAGCAGCGGGTGCGGAACCGGCAGCCGGACGGCGGGTTGATCGGGGACGGCACGTCGCCCTTGAGCAGGATGCGCTCGCGGCGCTGCCTGCGGCGCGGGTCGGGCACCGGCACGGCCGACATCAGCGCGTTGGTGTACGGGTGCATCGGGTTCGCGTAGAGGGAGTCCCGGTCGGCGATCTCGACCACCTTGCCGAGGTACATCACGGCGACCCGGTCGGAGACGTGCCGGACCACCGAGAGGTCGTGCGCGATGATCAGGTAGGTCAGACCCAGCTCGCGCTGGAGGTCGTCCAGCAGGTTGACCACCTGCGCCTGGATGGAGACGTCGAGCGCGGAGACCGGCTCGTCCGCGACGACCATCTTGGGCCGCAGGGCGAGCGCCCGGGCGATGCCGATGCGCTGGCGCTGGCCGCCGGAGAACTCGTGCGGGTACCGGTTGTAGTGCTCGGGGCTGAGCCCGCACAGCTCCAGCAGCTCCTGGACGGCCTTCTTGACCCCGCCGGCCGGCTCGGCCTTCTGCAGCTTGAACGGCGCGCCGACGATGGTGCCGACGGTGTGCCGGGGGTTCAGCGAGGAGTACGGGTCCTGGAAGATCATCTGGATGTCGCGGCGCAGCGGACGCATCGCCCCGGTACCCAGGTGGGTGATGTCGGTCCCCTCGAACTCGATCTTCCCGCCGGTGGGTTCGTCGAGCCGGGTGACCAGTCGGCCCATGGTCGACTTGCCGCAGCCGGACTCGCCGACCACGCCGAGGGTCTCCCCCGCGTTGACGGTGAAGTCGATGCCGTCGACGGCCCGCACCGCGCCGGTCCGGCGGCGCAGCAGCCCGCCGTGGATCGGGAAGTGCCGCGTCAGTCCGGTCACCCGGAGCAGCGGCTCGCGGTCGGGAGCGGGCGAGGGCGCCGGCACCTTCTTCAAGGGCTCGGGGGCTGCCGCCTGAGTGTCCGTCATCGGTTCTCTCCAGAAAGGTGGTACGAGGCCGGGCTCACAGCCGGGGCGCGATCTCTTCGGCGAAGATGCGGTGCCGGTCGGCGGTGGCGAGGTGGCAGGCCGCGTGGTGCCCGGGCGCCGCCTCGGTCAGGACGGGGGTCTCGCTCGTGGAGCGGCCCCCGGTCTGCCCGGCGTACGGGCAGCGCGGGTGGAAGGCGCAGCCGCTGGGCACGTTGATCAGGCTGGGCGGGGTGCCCTTGACCGGGACGAGCCGCTCCTGGAGCTCGCGGTCGAGGCGTGGCATCGAGCCCAGCAGGCCCCAGGTGTAGGGGTGTTCGGGCGCGTCGAAGAGGGTGTCGGCGGGTCCGCGCTCGACGCACTTGCCGCCGTACATGACCAGGATGTCGTCGGCGATCTCGGCGACCACCCCGAGGTCGTGGGTGATGATGATGACGGCCGAGCCGAACTCCTGCTGGAGGTCGCGGATGAGGTCCAGGATCTGCGCCTGGACGGTGACGTCCAGGGCGGTGGTGGGCTCGTCAGCGATCAGCAGCGAGGGGTCGTTGACCAGGGCCATGGCGATCATGGCGCGCTGGCGCATGCCGCCGGAGAACTGGTGCGGGTAGTCGTCGACCCGGCGGTCGGGCTGCGGGATGCCGACCCGGTCGAGCATCTCGACCGCGCGGGCCCGGGCCTGCTTCTTGGTGGCCTGCGGATGGTGGACCCGGTAGGCCTCGATGATCTGCGCCCCGACCGTGTAGTACGGGTGCATCGCGGTCAGCGGGTCCTGGAAGATCATCGCCATCTCGCGGCCGCGCAGCTGCCGGACCCGCTCGGGGCCGGCCGCGATCAGGTCCTCGCCGTCGAGGCGGATCTCGCCGCTGATCCGGGCCCGCTTGGAGCGGTGCAGGCCCATGATGCCCAGCGAGGTGACGGACTTGCCGGAGCCGGACTCGCCGACGATGCCGAGGGTCCTGCCCTTGTGCAGGTCGAAGCTGACCCCGTCGACCGAGCGGACCAGGCCGTCGTCGGTGTCGAAGTGGATCCGCAGGTCCCGGACGGAGAGGAAGGCGTCCCCGGTCGGGGCGGCCACGGGCGCCGGGGTCTTCTGGAGCTCGGTCACGACAGCCTCACCCGGGGGTCGACAGCGGCGTACAGGAGGTCAACCACGAGGTTGCAGAGGACGATGAAGAAGGCTGCGAGCAACGTGACGCCGAGGATCTTCGGCAGGTCGTTGTCGGCGATCGCGGAGACCGCGAAGGCGCCGACGCCCTGGAGCGAGAAGACCTGCTCGGTGATGAGCGCACCGCCGAGCAGCAGGCCGAGGTCCATGCCGAAGATGGTGACGACCGGGGTGAGCGCGGAGCGCAGTCCGTGCCTGACGACGACCTTGCGCTCGACCAGGCCCTTGGCCCGGGCGGTGCGGATGTAGTCCTCGCTCATCGTCTCCAGCATTCCGGCGCGGGTGAGCCGGGCGTAGAGCGCGGAGTAGAGGAAGGCCAGCGAGATCCAGGGGAGGATCAGGTTGCGGGCCCACATCAGCGGGTCGTCGGTGAAGTTGACGTACTGCAGGTTGTCCAGGATCGGCCACTCGTAGCTGAAGAGCGTGAGCAGCAGCGCGCCGGTGAAGAAGACCGGCAGCGAGACGCCGGCGAGGGCGACGCCCATGGAGAGGCGGTCGAAGATCGAGCGCGGCTTGAGCGCCGAGATGACGCCGGTGGTGACGCCGGAGACCAGCCAGAGCACCGCGGCGCCGATGGCCAGCGAGAGCGTGATCGGGATGCGCTTGGTCAGCTCGGGCCAGACCTCAAGGTGGTTCTTGAAGGAGTAGCCGAAGCAGGGAACGTGGCAGGTGGCCGCGTCCGGGCCGAACTTGTACTCGGCCCCGGTGACCAGCGCCTTCAGGAAGCGCCCGTACTGGACGTAGATCGGCTGGTCGAACCCGAGGTTCTTCTTGACCGCCGCGACCGCTTCGGGGGAGGGGTTCTTCCCGATGTACTGCGTGGCCAGCTGGTCGGTCGTCTCGCCGGCCAGGCGCGGCAGCAGGAAGAAGATCGCGAAGGTGACCGCGCTGACCACCAGCAGCAGCACCACGGCCGCGAGCGTCCTGCGGAGGATGTAGGCAAACACAGTAGGGCGGCTCCGGCGGCCCGCCGCCGTCCGGGATCTTCCGGACGGCGGCGGGCGCCGCTGCCTTCACCTGCCTTCAGGGATGCGGAGCCAGGCTCTTACTTGCTCGTACCGATGTTCAGGTAGTCGTACTCACCCGAGAAGGCCGAGGTGGAGACGACGTTGGTGGCGGTGTCCGAGCGGTACAGGAACACCTTGAAGTAGGTCAGCGGGACGTAGACCGCGCTCTCCATGACCTTCTTGTCGATCTCGGAGTAGATCTTCTCGCGGGCGGCCTTGTCGGTGTTGACCGCGGCGTCGTCGAGCAGCTTGTTGATCGCCGGGTCGTTCAGCGAGGCCAGGTTGTTGTTACCGGCCTCCTTGATGGCGCGGCCGTCGACGATCTGCTGCAGGAAGCCGTAGCCGGTCGGCCAGTCGGCGCCCCACTGCATCATCATCAGGCCGATGTTCTTCTCCTTGTTCTTCGCCGGCACGCCGACGTTGTCGGAGAGGTACTTGCCCTGCGGGAACTGCTGGATCTCGGCGTTGATGCCGATCTTCTTCAGCGCGGCCTGGATCGAGGTCGCGGCGGCGATCTCGGTGGCCCGCTCGGTACGGGCGGACAGGACGGTGGAGAAGCCCTCCGGCTTGCCGCAAGCCTTGAGGGCCTCCTTGGCCTTGGCCTCGTCGCCCTTGTTGTCCTTGGTCTCGTACAGGTTGATGTCCTGGTGACCCGGGATGTCCGCCGGGAGCACCGAGTTGGCGATCTGGCCGCGGATCGGGCCGCCGATCGCGGTCTGCACCGAGACCTTGTCGATCGCGAACTGGACGGCCTTGCGGCAGTCGACGTTGTCGAACGGCGCGACGTGGCTGTCGATCGCGGTGTAGACCAGACGGCCGCCGTAGGCGTTGTCGGTCTTGGCCTTGAGCTTCGGGTTCTGCAGGATCTGCGCCTGGGTCTGCGGGTCGACGCCGCCGCCGACGAGGTCCACCTGGGCGTTGCCGGCCAGCAGGTCCTTGTCGATGGTGGACTGCTCGATGTTCATCTTGAGCAGGATCTTGTCCGCGAGCTGCTTGCGGATCGGGTCGCTCTTCGCGTCCCAGTTGGTGTTCGGCACCAGCGTGAGCTGCTTGCCGTCCTCGTAGGACTCGAACTTGTAGCTGCCCGAGGCGAGCGGGTGCTTGACGTAGTCGGCGCCCTTGTCCTTGTCCTTCGGGACCGGGACGGTCTGCGGGGCGGAGACCAGGTAGTCGAAGTCCGCGAAGGCGTGCTTCAGGTGGAAGACGACGGTCAGGTCGTCCGGGGTCTCGATCGACTTCAGGTCACCGGTGGTGTCCTTGTACGGACCCTCGTACGGGGTCGGGTTGTCGACCAGCAGCTCCTTGAAGTACGTCGGACCGTTCGAGAACACGTCCGGCGCCCAGTTGGAGCGCTCCACCGCGTACTTGACGTCCTTGGACGTGATCGCGCTGCCGTCCTCGTACTTGAGGCCCGCGCGCAGCTTGTACGTCCAGGTCAGGCCGTCCGCACTCGGCTGGCCCATCGACTCGGCGAGGTCCGGGACCAGCTTGTTGCCCTCGTCGCCGGGGCCCGGGGCGAAGGTGGTCAGCGGACGCCCGTACAGGCGCGAGAAGTTGTAGATGTACGCGTAGTACGTGTTGCCGGGGTCGAGCGAGTCCGGCGTGCCCTTCATCTCGTAGGTGACCGTCCCGCCCTTCTTGTCCGAGGCGTTGACGATGCCCTTGGTGGCCGCGTCGGCACCGCCGGAGGAGGCGGCGGAGGACGAGTTGCTGTCCCCGCTCTTGGAGGAGCTGGACGAGCAGCCGGTGACGACCAGGACAGTGGCGGCAGCCACTGCGGTCAGCGCGACGGTACGGGACCTACGCATGGTGGGATCAACCCCTTGAGGAGTGGTGGCGTATCGGAGGGTCCTGACGAGAGGTCAGTTGCTCTTGGGATCGAGGGCGTCACGCAGCCCGTCGCCGAGCAGGTTGAAGGCGAGAACCGTGAGGAAGATCGCCATACCGGGGACCACCATGTACTGGGGGTCCACCTGGTAGTACTTGATCGCGTCGTTGAGCATCCCGCCCCAGGAGGACTGCGGGGCCTGGATGCCGACGCCGAGGAAGCTCAGGCCGGCCTCGAAGAGGATGTTGGTCGGGATCAGCAGGGTCGAGTAGACCAGGATCGGACCGACCAGGTTGGGCAGCAGCTCCTTGAACAGGATGAACGGCCCGCGGGCGCCCAGGCTGCGGGCGGCGTAGACGAACTCGCGCTCGCGCAGCGAGAGGGTCTGGCCGCGCACGATCCGGCCCATGTAGGGCCAGTTGAAGAAGCCGATCACGAAGATCAGCACCATGATGTGCAGCGGGAGGCCGTGCAGGCCGAAGGCGCCGCCCTGCAGCGAGGCGGAGATCGCGATGGCGAAGAGCAGCAGCGGGAAGGCGAGGAACACGTCCATCACCCGGCTGATCAGGTTGTCCACCCAGCCGCCGTAGTAGCCGGCCATCACGCCGAGCACGGTGCCGATGGTGTTGGAGAGCAGGGTCGCCCCGAAGGCGACGAGCAGCGAGACCCAGGAGCCCTCGATGACGCGGGCGAGCAGGTCGCGGCCCTGCAGCGGGTCGACGCCGAGCGGGTGGTCCATGCTCATGCCGCCCCAGTCCCCGAACGGCAGGCCGCCGAGGTTGGCGTCCAGGAGGTCCTGGTTGAGCGCGTCGGGGTCCATGCCGAAGACCGACTCGATCGGCTTGGCCAGCACGGCGAGCAGGATCAGCAGGATCACCACGATGCCGCCGGCGACGGCGGCCTTGTCCCGCTTGAAACGGGTCCAGGCGATCTGGCCGAGCGAGCGGCCCTCGATCTTCTTGGCCGGGCTCGCGGCGGCGTCTGCCTCCGGTGCGTTTCCGGCGGTCTTGATGGGTGCGGTCATGGTCAGTTCGGTCCCCTCGCCGACGGTGGCCGGCCCACGGGTGCCGGTCGCCGGGATCGGCGGGACGGCTGGTGCGGACGTGCGGAGGTGCGGACGTACGGAGGTACAGGGCGGTGTTCGCAGCGGTACGACGTGCGGTACTGCGTGCTCGGGTACTGCCGCCACGCGGGATGGGCATCGCGTGGATCAAGCTGTCCGCCTGCGCGTTCGCCTTTGTGGGGCGCCAACCACGCGCGGTGCGTTTGCAGAACTCTCTGCCATCCGAACTGGCTTGCGCCAGCCCTGACAACCGACAGATGCCCAACTGTGATCTGTCGACATGCACCTCTGGATCTTCGGCATACCGCTCTTCACACAGCTGTAACAGCCATGTCAAGATGTCTGCCAGCACGAACGGGAACTTCGTCCGGAAAACGCCGAAACCGGTCCGACGGATCGTCAAACCGGTTTCTTTGCTTGGTCTTTACCGCGTCGCTCGGCCTTTGCCGCGCCGCTCGGCCGCTACCGCGTCAGCGGGTGGGGTAGCCGGGCCAGGGCTGCTGCGGCGGCGGCTGGCCCTGCCAGCCCGGGGCGGGCGGCTGGGTGCCGTAGCCGTACCCCGGCCCCGCCTGCGAGGCGTACGGCGGCGGGGGCACCGGCGGGTACGCCGTGGCCGGCGGCCGGCCCTGGGCACCCGCCTCGCGGTCGTAGAACGGCCGTGCGTTGGCCCGCATCCAGAGCGCCACCGGGTCGTACTCGTCGCCCATCGCCACCGTGGAGACGGCCAGGCCCTCCGGCGCGACCGCGATCGCCCGCTGCATCAACGCCCGGACGGCCTCCACCGTGGGCGGCGAACTCTCGTACAGCTCAAGGCCGATGGCCAGGTACGGTTCGCCTACGGAGGGCTGCACCCAGGCCCGGCGGAGCGCCTTGACCGCCCGCACCTCGCCCGCCTGGTGCTCCAGCAGTGCGAAGAACTGCTGGGCGGGCACCTGCGGTTCACTCAGCTTCAGCGGCCCGGCCGGCAGCCGGTCCAGGCCGGCCGCGATCCGCCGCAGGTCCGCCCAGGGCACGCCGACCCCGCCGCCGGGGGCGTGCGGGTTGAGCCAGAGGCCCCAGCGGGTCCGGTAGAGCGAGGCGGCGATCTCGCGCCCCGAGATCACCTCGTGCGCCCGCGCCCAGCCGGACGCCGCCAGCTGCTCGGGCGAGGTGACCGCCGGCGCGTAGCCGTGGCCGCTGATCTCCATGTTCCCGTACTGGGCGTCCGGGCTTCCCGGCGTCCCGTGCCAGAGCAGCATCAGCACCTGGCCGTCGGCCAGGGCGTGCAGCAGCGCCTCGTACGCCTCCCAGCGCTCCGGCGCGACCTCGCGCAGGGCGTGTTCCAGCGCTCTCGGATCCGCGCCGGGGCGCCCGGCGGGTGCCTGGCCCCAGGGCCCCGGTACACCGCCCGCTACCGCTCCCGCACTCATGCGCCCACCTCGCTGCGCCTCTTCTTTCCCTCACCTGCCGCCGGCCCGACGGGTGTCTGCACGCACCCTATGGGGCGCCACCGACCACCGCCACGCCGACGTGCCTGCCTTGGGCCCCTCCTACCCGTTCGCGGGCCGCCCGACGGCGGGCGGGGAGGGGCACGTCGCTTCCGCGCCGGGTCACATCCGTGTGTAGAACGGCTGGACCTTGTCGAGCAACCACTCGACCACGGGGTCCTCCGCGAGGTCGAGCAGTACGAGGTGGACGCCGCCGGGCAGCGGCGCGGTTCCCAGCGCCCGGCCCAGCGCCTCGTTCACGGCGGCCGGGTCGGCCGGGGCCAGCCGGTCCAGCTGGACGCCGACGAACATCACGGTGGGCTCGCCCTCGACGCTGGCCAGCGCCCGCCGGGCGGTGAGCACCCCGGGCAGCGCCGACAGTTCGCCGCGGCAGGCGGCCAGGAAGGCCTCCGGGTCCTCGCCCGGCACCGGCTCGCGCAGCGCCACCCGGCCGCCGGACGGCGCCTGCGCGGCCTCCCAGCGGTCCTCCCGCGGCCCGCGCCGCAGCTCGGCCACACCCTGCGGCGGCACCGGGATGCCGACCGCCGCCTCCGGGTTCACCGCGATGCCCACGCCCAGCGGCAGCCCGCGGGCGAACTCCCAGACCGGCGCGATCGCGAACGGCATCCCCGGCGCCTGCTGGAGGAACACCTCCTGCGAGGAGAAGACCGGCACGTACGGCTCCCCGCCCAGCTCCACGGTCGGCAGGTTCAGCGCCTGGCCCTGCGGGTCGGCCCCGGCCGGCAGCGGGATCCACACCTGGCTGCGGGCGAGCACCTCGAACACCCGCGGCGTGGCGCCCGGATCGCCGAGCGCGGCGGTGAGCACCTGCTCCAGCTCGTTGGCAGGCCATCCGCCGCCGGGCGGCACCGAGTCCGGACCGCCCCACCCCTGCTGCTGCTCCACCGGGTACCCCATGCGCCCCTTGTACCGCCTCACTGGCTCGTCGACGCGTGCAGCCTAGCGGGCCGCCCGGGGCCCCTCTCCCGCACGGGCGCCGGACGTGCCATGATGTCCGCGGCTCCGCGTTCTCGCCGGGCCGCCCCCTAACTCCATACCGGCCGCTCGAACCCGCGCGGGAGAGTCCGGAGTGCCGCCGACGGCGGCAGGACCGGCGCCGAAGGAGCAAGTCCTCCCCGGAATCTCTCAGGCACCCCTACCGCACGGATTAGGCACATCTGGAAAGCGGCGCACGGCCCGGTCGCGCGCCCACCCACGGTGCAAGCCGCCATGCTGTCCTGTTAGCTGTAAAGAGCTGCGGGCCCGCGTGCGGTGAAGCTCTCAGGTACGACGACAGATGGGGAGACCCAGCCGCCGCATGCCCGCGCGCAGGTCAGGTCCCTCTCCGAGCGGGACCGGTCCGGCGTGCGCACCCCTGAGTGCCCAGACCGAGGAGTTCCAGGCCATGTCGTCCCTCCGCCTCACCGCGCTCGACGCGCTGCACCGCAGCCTCGGCGCCACCATGACCGACTTCGCGGGCTGGGACATGCCGCTGCGTTACGGGAGCGAGCGCGAGGAGCACCTCGCCGTCCGCACCAAGGCCGGTCTCTTCGACCTCTCCCACATGGGCGAGATCACCGTCACCGGCCCGCAGGCCGGCGAGATGCTGGACCACGCGCTGGTCGGCTTCGTCTCCGCGCTCGGCGTGCTGCGCGCCCGCTACACCATGATCTGCGCCGAGGACGGCGGCATCCTGGACGACCTGATCGTCTACCGCCTGCGCGAGGACGCCTTCCTGGTCGTCGCCAACGCCTCCAACGCCCAGCTGGTGCTGGACGAGCTGATCGCCCGGGCCAAGGGCTACGACGCCGTCGTCACCGACGACCGCGACACCTACGCGCTGATCGCCGTCCAGGGCCCCGAGGCCACCGCGATCCTCACCGCCACCACCGAGGCCGACCTGCCCGGCCTGAAGTACTACGCGATCCTCCCGGCCCAGGTCGCCGGCCGCGACGTGCTGCTCGCCCGCACCGGCTACACCGGCGAGGACGGCTTCGAGATCTTCTGCAACCCCGGCGACGCCGAGCAGATCTGGCAGGCGCTGACCGAGGCCGGCGCCGACCGCGGCCTCGTCCCCTGCGGCCTCTCCTGCCGCGACACGCTGCGCCTGGAAGCCGGCATGCCGCTGTACGGGCACGAGCTCTCCACCGACCTGACCCCGTTCGACGCCGGTCTCGGCCGCGTCGTCCGCTTCGACAAGACCACCAACGAGGGTGCGTTCGTCGGCCGCAAGGCGCTGGAGAAGGCCGCCGCCGAGGCCGAGGCCAACCCGCCGCGGGTGCTGGTCGGCCTGGTCTCCGAGGGCAAGCGCGTGCCGCGCGCCGAGTACACGGTGGTCTCCGCCGACGGCGCCCCGATCGGCCGGATCACCTCCGGCGCGCCCTCCCCCACCCTGGGCAAGCCGATCGCGATCGCCTACGTGGACGCGGCGCACGCCGCCCCCGGCACCACCGTCGCGGTGGACGTCCGCGGCAAGCACGAGCCGGTCCAGGTCGTGGCGCTGCCCTTCTACAAGCGCGCCCGCTGACCCCTCCCCGCCGCTTCCCCCCTCCGCTTCCCCCGCCGAGGCGTGCCCGGCCGCCGGGCCGCTTCGTCGTACCCGCTTCCCATCCTGGAGAATGACGCCATGAGCAACCCCACGCACCTGCAGTACACCAAGGAGCACGAGTGGCTGACCGCCGCCGAGGACGGTGTCTCCACGGTCGGCATCACCGCCCACGCGGCCGACGCCCTCGGTGACATCGTCTACGTGCAGCTGCCCGAGGTCGGCGAGACCGTGACCGCGGGTGAGACCTGTGGCGAGCTGGAGTCCACCAAGTCGGTCAGCGACCTGTACTCGCCGGTCACCGGTGAGATCACCGAGGTCAACCAGGACGTCCTGGACGACAACTCCCTGGTCAACAGCGCCCCGTTCGAGGGCGGCTGGCTGTTCAAGGTGCGTGTCGAGTCGACCGACGAGCTGCTGAGCGCCGCCGAGTACGACGCCCTCACCAACCCGGCCTGAGCCACCCGCCGGGGCGGCCGCAGCGCTGCGGCCGCCCCGCCGCCGGCCGTCCCTCCCTCCCGTCGCCCGCCGCCACCCCCGCGGGGGCGCGCCACGCGCGGGACCTCCTTCTCTCCTCCCGGGAAGACCACACCATGACGGTTCTCAACCAGTCCCTGCACTCGCTCGACCCCGAGATCGCCGCCGCGGTCGACGCCGAGCTGCACCGCCAGCAGACCACCCTGGAAATGATCGCCTCCGAGAACTTCGCCCCGGTGGCGGTCATGGAGGCCCAGGGCTCGGTGCTGACCAACAAGTACGCCGAGGGTTACCCCGGCCGCCGCTACTACGGCGGCTGCGAGCACGTCGACGTGGTCGAGCAGATCGCGATCGACCGGATCAAGGCCCTGTTCGGCGCCGAGCACGCCAACGTCCAGCCGCACTCCGGCGCGCAGGCCAACGCCGCCGCGATGTTCGCGCTGATCCAGCCGGGCGACACCATCCTGGGCCTGTCCCTGGCCCACGGCGGTCACCTGACCCACGGCATGAAGATCAACTTCTCCGGCAAGCTCTACAACGTCGCCGCGTACCACGTGGACGACAAGACCGGCCAGGTCGACATGGCCGAGGTCGAGCGCCTCGCCAAGGAGCACCAGCCCAAGCTGATCATCGCCGGCTGGTCCGCCTACCCGCGCCAGCTGGACTTCGCCGCGTTCCGCCGCATCGCCGACGAGGTCGGCGCCCTGCTGATGGTCGACATGGCGCACTTCGCCGGCCTGGTCGCCGCGGGCCTGCACCCCAACCCGGTGCCGTACGCGGACGTGGTCACCACCACCACCCACAAGACCCTGGGCGGCCCGCGCGGCGGCGTCATCCTCTCCAAGGCCGAGTGGGCCAAGAAGATCAACTCCGCGGTCTTCCCCGGCCAGCAGGGCGGCCCGCTGGAGCACGTGATCGCGGGCAAGGCCGTCGCCTTCAAGGTCGCCGCGTCCGAGGAGTTCAAGGAGCGCCAGCAGCGCACCCTGGACGGCGCCCGGATCCTCGCCGAGCGCCTGCTCCAGGCCGACGTCGCCGAGGCCGGCGCCTCCGTGCTCTCCGGCGGCACCGACGTCCACCTGGTCCTGGTCGACCTGCGCAACAGCCAGCTCGACGGCCAGCAGGCCGAGGACCGCCTCCACGAGGTCGGCATCACGGTCAACCGCAACGCGATCCCGAACGACCCGCGCCCGCCGATGGTCACCTCCGGCCTGCGGATCGGCACCCCGGCCCTCGCCACCCGCGGCTTCCAGGCCGAGGACTTCCGCGAGGTCGCCGACATCATCGCCGAGGCGCTCAAGCCCGCCTTCGACGAGACCGTCGCCGCCGCGCTGAAGGCCCGGGTCACCGCCCTCGCCGAGAAGTACCCGCTCTACCCCAACCTGTAGTTCGGCCGTAGGTGACCGGCCTCACCCCGCCGGTCCACCTCGGATTCCGGGGCACCGCGCACACTGGACAGGGCGCGCGGTGCCCCGTTCCGTGCCGGTACCCCGCCTGCTCCACCTTCCACGAGACCAGACAAGGACGTCCTCCGTGGCCATCAGCGTCTTCGACCTCTTCTCCATCGGCATCGGCCCGTCGAGCTCCCACACCGTCGGCCCGATGCGCGCCGCCCGGATGTTCGCCCGCCGCCTGAAGTCCGAGGGCCTGCTGACCGACGTGGCGAGCGTGCGCGCCGAGCTGTTCGGCTCGCTCGGCGCCACCGGCCACGGCCACGGGACGCCCAAGGCCGTCCTGCTGGGCCTGGAGAACAACTCCCCGCGCACCGTCGACGTCGACCGGGCCGACGCCGACGTCGAGCGGATCACCGCCGAGAAGCGGCTGAACCTGCTCGGCGTCCACGCCATCGACTTCGACCCCGGCAGCCAGCTCGTGCTGCACCGGCGCCGCTCGCTGCCGTACCACGCCAACGGCATGACCCTCTGGGCCTACGCCGCCGACGGCTCGGCCCTGCTGGAGAAGACCTACTACTCGGTCGGCGGCGGGTTCGTCGTCGACGAGGACGCGATCGGCGCCGACCGGGTCAAGCCCGACGACACCGCGCTGAAGTACCCCTTCCGCACCGGCGAGGAGCTGCTGCGCCTCACCCGCGAGACCGGCCTGTCCATCTCCGGCCTGATGCTGGAGAACGAGAAGGCCTGGCGGACGGAGGAGGAGATCCGGGCCGGCCTGCTGGAGATCTGGCGGGTCATGCAGGAATGCGTCCGGGCCGGCATGTCCCGCGAGGGCATCCTCCCCGGCGGCCTCAAGGTCCGCCGGCGCGCCGCCTCGGGCGCCCGCGCCCTGCGCGCCGAGGGCATCGGTCCGGCCAACGCGATGGAGTGGGTCACCCTCTACGCGATGGCCGTCAACGAGGAGAACGCCTCCGGCCGCCGCGTCGTCACCGCCCCGACCAACGGTGCGGCCGGCATCATCCCCGCCGTCCTGCACTACTACCTGAACTTCATCCCGGGCGCGGACGAGGACGGCATCGTCCGCTTCCTCCTCGCCGCCGGAGCGATCGGCATGCTCTTCAAGGAGAACGCCTCCATCTCCGGCGCCGAGGTCGGCTGCCAGGGCGAGGTCGGCTCCGCCTGCTCGATGGCGGCCGGCGGTCTCGCGGAGGTCCTCGGCGGCAGCCCCGAGCAGGTCGAGAACGCCGCCGAGATCGGCATCGAGCACAACCTCGGCCTCACCTGCGACCCGGTCGGCGGCCTGGTCCAGATCCCCTGCATCGAGCGCAACGGCATGGCGTCCGTCAAGGCCGTCACCGCCGCCCGGATGGCCCTGCGCGGCGACGGCCGCCACCACGTATCCCTCGACAAGGCGATCAAGACCATGAAGGAGACCGGCGCCGACATGAAGATCAAGTACAAGGAGACGAGCCGCGGCGGCCTCGCCGTCAACGTCATCGAGTGCTGATCCCCCCCTCCGCCCACGCCCGGGCCCCCGGAACGCGACCGCTCCGGGGGCCCGGGCGTCGTTGCGGGGCCTCAGCCGGACGGGCGCAGCGTGATCGCCTGCACACCCGGCAGGTCGGCGAACGCGGCGGACGGATCGGCCGTCACCACGGTTCGCGCGGTGGCCACCGCCGTTGCCGCGATGATCAGATCGTGCGCGCCCCGGGGCTTGCCCTGTCGTCGGACGTACGCCATCAGCCTCGCGTGGATGCGGGCCGTGTCGGGCGTGTAGTCCTCCACCGGAGATTGTCTGAGACGGTCCACGGCGTCGACGGCCGGAGCCGAACCGCCGTGGCACCGATCACGCGCCCGTCCCGTGCCAGGTCCTCGCCCTAGCGCAGGATCTCCGCCGGGACGTCGGTGGCCCTGGTGAAGACGGAGAGCGGCTGCTGGTCGTCGCAGTAGTGGTTGCCGGTCGAGACGATGCCGATCACCACGCCGTTCGCGACCAGCGGCCCGCCCGAGTCGCCCTTGCAGACGCTGTCGGTCTTCCCCGGCTTGGGCGCGCCGCAGGCCTTGAGGGCCGGGGTGTCGCCGGGCCAGGTGTAGGGGTCGCAGTCGGCGAGCGGCGCGAGGGTGAGCGTCGCCTGCTTGAGACGCGCGCCCGGCCCGTCGGTGCCGGTGCGGCCGAAGCCGTAGACGGTGGCCGTGGCGCCGTACCGGTACAGCCCCTCGTCGCGCTGCCGCGCCACCCGGACCGTGCGGTGGGGAAGCGGCCGGTCCAGGGTGATGACGGCCGAGTCGTGCTGGAGGCCGTCGGTGTAGCGGGGGTCGAGCTTGTAGCTCTTCACGTGCCGCACCTGCCCGGCGGAGCTCGTCAGGTCGGTCCGGCCGGCGATCACCCGCAGCCCGGCCGGGTCGCCCGCCTCGGCGATGCAGTGGCCGGCGGTGAGCACCTTGGTGGGCGCGATCAGGGCCCCCGTGCACCACTGCTCGCCGGCCGGGGTCTCCAGCGCCACGACGAACGGGTTGGCCGCGGTGGTGGTGTCGGAACCGCCGTGCACGGCGGCGGCCGGCGAGGCGGCGGCGGCCACCAGACCGGCGGCGACCAGTGGGATGCTCATGTGGATTCGCTTCGGCTTGCGCATGCGGACGGACTCGCCTTCTCGGTTTCGGTTCTTCGATTCGGATGACTGTCGGGGGTTCCGGGGTCCCGGGGTCACCGGGGGCCCGGGGGTCACGGCCGGACGGCGTCGGCCGCGGTGGGCCGCCACGTGTCGACCGAGGGGCCGTGGACGAAGGCCTTGGCGTCGACGGTCACCGTGGCGCCGCCGTCGAACGTGACCATGAGCTTCAACGCGTTGGCGCCGCTTCCGGGTGCACCGGGCCGGACCAGCTCGACCGCCTCGTAGCCGGACTCCCCCGGCTTGAGGATGTTGGGCCCGCCGCCGAGACCGTCCGGGACGGCCGCCTTCGTCCCGCCGTCGAAGGTGACCAGCCCGATCAACCCGAGGTCGCACGGGCTCGTGGAGGCGTTGCGGGCGGTGAGCAGCAGCCGGCCCGCCGGGGCGGGGGTCGCGGTGACGGCGAGCTGCGCAGCGGTGCAGTACGGCGTCGGGCCGGGGGCGGGCGCGCCGGCGGGGGCCGCCGGGGCCGCGGGCTTGCCGGGCCGGGACGCCCCGCCCTGCGAGCCCGTGCCGGCGGGGGCCGCCGTCGGCCTTGCCACCGGCGCCTTCGTGGGTGCCGCGGCGGGGGCCTTCACGGGTGCCGCGGCGGGTGCCCCCGTCGGCGTCTCGGCGGGGGCACCCGCCGGCGCCGGGGAGGCCGCGGCGGCCGGGGCCACGGACGGCACGGCACTCGGCGCGGCGCTCGGCACCGCACTCGACACCGCGCTCGGCACCGCCGCGACGGCCTTCGGCGCCGGCGTGGCGGCGACCGGGCCGCCGGAGCACCCGGTGAGGGCGGCCGCGCCGAGCACGAGCAGTGCACCGGGGATCAGGATTCGCTTCACGGACATGGGTCTTCTCTCCTCCGCCGAGGGCGTGGTCGGTTCGGGCACCGCGCCGTCGGGGTCACGGGCTGCCGCTGACCGAACACTGGCTCCCGGTCCGTCCCGGCCGCCAGCCCTGCCGGGCAGTTCGGGACGCTGGAACGGCGACAGGTACCGTGAGCTGCGGATTCGGGGAAGCCTGGAACGCCGGACCGGAACGAGGGGGATGCCGACATGAGCGTGGAGACGGACGAGTTCGCGGCGATGCTGCGTGCGCTGAAGGACCGTTCGGGCCGCAGTTACGGAACGCTCGCGGCCCGGCTGCACGTCAGCACCTCCACGCTGCACCGCTACTGCAACGGCGCCGCCGTCCCGAACGAGTACGCGCCGGTGGAGCGGCTCGCGCGGGTCTGCGGGGCGGGCCCCGACGAGCTCGTCGAGCTGCACCGCCGCTGGATCCTCGCGGACGCGTCCCGCCGCAGGGAGCCGTCCACGCCGGCGGCGACACCCGTCACGGCACCGGCACCGACGGCCCCGTCGGCGGCTCCAGCACCGACTCCGGGACCGACGACTCCGGCGGCGGCTCCGGCACCGACGGCACCGACCCCTCCGGCGGCGCCCGAACCGGAGGGCGTGCCCGAGACCGAGCCCGTCGTCGGGCCGGAGCCCTCGCCCGTCGACGGCCCGGCCGGCCCGGAGCGGCCCCGTCGGCGGCCCAACGTCCGCGTCCTGCTGAGCGCGGCCGCCGTCGCCGCCGTGGCCGCCGCGGTGATCCCCGTGGTCGCCCTGAACACCGGCACCGGCACCCCGGTCGCGAGCCCCCCGCCGTCGGCCACCGGGCCCGTGCCCGCACTCACGCCGTCGCCGGCTCCCACCCCCACGGCCGCGGCCACCGCCCCGGCCGCGGAGGCCACCGCGTCCCCGTCCGCTCCCGCCCCATCGGCGACGTCGGCCACCTCGGCGACGCCCACCCCCTCGGCGACGTCGGCCCCCGAGGACGACAAGCCGCCCTTCCACGTCAGCGTCCTGACGGACAACTGGGGCAGCGTCTGCGGTCAGTGGTTCCTCAGCCCGAAGTCCCCGCGCTCCGTGCCCGCTCCCCCGGAGAACCAGCAGACGGACAGCTGGGCCGCCGCGCAGAACGCCCTCCCCGGCGGGCACCTGCGCCTGCAACTGACCGCACAGGGCTCCGAGGCCAAGCCGGTCGTCCTCCAGGCCCTGTACGTGCACGTGGTCGACGTGAAGCCGGCCCCGAAGTGGAACGCCTACATGATGGGCTCGGGCTGCGGCGGCGAGCTGACCCCGGCGGCCTTCGCCGTCGACCTCGACGCGTCGGCCCCTCGGCCGGTGCCCGTCCCGGCCATGGAGGGCAACGTCAAGGGCAGGACCACCAACTTCCCCTACACCGTCTCGGCCACCGACCCCCAGGTGCTGAACATCGACGCCGGCACCGTCTCCCAGGACGTCTCCTGGTACCTGGACGTGGCCTGGACCAGCGGCGACCGCCAGGGGAAGCTCCGGATCGGCGACCGCCAGGACAAGCCCTTCCGCACCGCCGCCCTGAAGGGCGCCCCGGCCTACTTCTACAAGGACGACCACGCCGGCTGGTCCCCCACCACCATCACCGACCGGTGATCCGGGCGGTCGGCCCGGCGGACGACGGAAGGCCGGCACCCCTCCCCGGGGTGCCGGCCTTCCTTGGGCTGGGGCTCAGGCGACCAGCTCCGCCTCCTCCGCCCCGGCCTCCGCGGCCTCGGGCTTCTTGTCCCGCATCACCAGGGCGGCCAGGACGGCCGCGGCCAGGATGCTGACCGCGCTGATGGTGAAGGTGGTGGACATCGAGGAGGTGAAGGCCTCCCGGGCGGCGTGGACGAGACCCGCGTCGCCGTTGGCGGCGGCCAGCGCGTCGCCGATGGAGCGCTTGGCCTGCTCGGACGAGCCGGCGGGCATCTCGTGGGCGAAGCGGCTGGAGAGCAGCGAGCCGAGGATGGCGATGCCGAGCGCGGTGCCGGCCTGCTGGATGGTGTCGTTGAGGGCGGAGCCGACGCCGGCCCGCTCGGCGGGGATGGTGCCCATCAGGGCGCCGACGGCGGCCGGCATCGCGAGGCCGGCGCCGAGGCCGAGCAGACCGAGGGCGACGGCCGGGAGGGCGAAGCCGCTGTCGGCGGAGACGGTGGTGAGCAGGCCGAACGAGCTGGCCATGACCAGCATGCCGGCCAGGATCAGGAGCCGGTGGCCGGTCTTCGCGGCGAGCCCGGCACCGGCGCCGTTGCCGATCAGCGCGGCGACGGCGAGCGGGACGAACGCGAGGCCGGCCTTGACGGGCGAGTAGCCGAGGACGAACTGCAGGTACTGGGTGAGGACGAGCAGCAGACCGCCGTTGCCGATCTGGACCAGGGTGAGGGAAAGCGAGCCGCCGCTGAAGTTGCGGTGCTTGAAGAGGACGAGCGGGACCATCGGGGACTCGGTGACGTTCTCCCAGATCACGAACCCGCCGAGGGCGACCACGGCCACGGCCAGGGTGATCAGCGACCTGCCCTCGAAGGCGCCGTGCTGCGGGATCTCGATGATCCACCAGACCAGTGCGGTCATGCCGGCGGCGGAGAGGACCGCGCCCAGCGGGTCGGCCTTCTGCCACGGGCCCTTGGACTCCGGCATCAGGGTGAGGGCGGCGAGCACGGCCAGGACGACGACCGGGACGTTGATGAAGAAGATCGAGTGCCACGAGAAGTGGTCGATCAGGACGCCGCCGAGCACCGGGCTGCCGACCAGGCCGAGCATCGACACCGACCCCCACGCCGCCATCGCCTTGCTGCGCTCGTCCTCCTCGAAGACGGTGATCAGGATCGAGAGGGTGGACGGCATGATCAGCGCGCCGCCGACGCCCATCGCGATCCGGGCGGCGACGACCTCGCCCGGGTTGGTGCAGAGGGTGGCGCCCAGTGAGGCGGCTCCGAAGAGCAGCAGGCCGATCACCATCACCTTCCGGCGGCCGAACCGGTCCCCGAGGCTGCCCGAGGTGAGCAGGAGTCCGGCGAACACCAGGATGTAGGAGTCGAGGATCCACTGGGTGTCCTGGGCGCTCGCCTTGATGTCCTCCGTCATGGACGGGACGGCGACGGTCAGCGCCATGCTGTCGATCACCAGGACCAGCGTGCTGAGGCAGAGCACGACGAGGATCCACCAACGACGTGGGTTGCGGGTTTCCATGGTTCTTCCTTCCGAGCTGCGCACGCTGTTCCTTCGTTGCGAACACTGTACGCACGGCGGAACAGTGTGCGCAACCCCTTGCACATGTACGCTGGATGCGCACGGTGTACGCAGAAGAGTGGAGGACGACCATGCCCGCAAAGGCGCAGCAGAAGCCGATCCCGTCCGTGTGGGCGCGGCAGCAGCGCGAGCCCGACCAGCCCGCACTGAGCCGGGCGGCGATCGTCAGGGAGGCCGTCGTCATGCTGGACGCGGACGGCGTCGAGGCGCTCAGCATGCGCAAGCTCGGCGCCCGCCTGAACGCCGGCGCGACCTCGCTCTACCGGCACGTGGCCACCAAGGAGGAGCTGATGGAGCTCGCGGTGGACGAGGTCTTCGGCGAGATCGACGTCCCGGCGGCCGACAGCCCGGACTGGCGGGCGGCGGTCACCCTGGCCGCCGAGTCCTTCCGCGCGACGACGCTGCGCCACCCCTGGCTGGCCTCGGTCCTCGGCCAGGCCGGGCTCGCCTACCTGGGCCCCAACCTGATGGCCTACGCCGAGCAGGTGGCCGCCCTGTTCACCGCCGCCGGCTTCCCCGAGCCGTCACGCGCGATCGACACCGTGCTCTCGTACGCGATCGGCATGAGTACGACGGAGGCCGCCTGGCTGACCACGGTCGCCCGCTCGGGCGAGACCGAGACCGCTTTCATCGCCCGTCTGATTCCCGCGGCGCAGGAGGCGGTGGCCGGCAGCGAACACCTCGCCTCCTCGTACGACGCCGTGGTGGGTGCCGACCCGGTGGCCCTGCGCAACTCCAAGTTCACCTACGGCCTGGACGTCATCCTCGACGGACTCGCGCTGCGCCTGCCCAGTGCGTAGCGGGCACCCCGCACTTTGCATCGATCATGAATAATCTCAGGCCACAGCGTTAACCTATGCAAATTCCAAAGGTGAACCAGGTTACAAACCTTGCAATCAAAGACGCTCGGTTTGCCCACATGCTGAGATCCGTGCGATAGTCGAGGTGTCCAAGGGCGGACGCCAGAGAATCCGCCGTGGGCACCGGAACTACGGCCGGCCCGACCTGGCACGGCCGTCGTCCATCGCGCGGCACGCACCCCCTTGGCCGGCGCGATGACTTGCAGGGGCCCCCAGCTGCCGGACCACGGCGCGTCGGGGGCCCTGCGTGTTTTCCGGGCCCGCAGCATGCGCCGCGCACGCCCACCGGGCCCCCGCACACGCCGGCGCACCGGCACCCTCAGTGCCGCTCGCGCACCTTCAGCTCGAACCAGACGCCCTTGCCGCGGGGCAGCAGGTCCGCGCCCCAGCGGTCCGCCAGGTCGTCGACGACCTTGAGGCCGCGCCCGCGCTCGTTGACCGGCAGCGGCTCGGCCAGGATCAGGCAGGGCATCGCCCGCGAGGAGTCCCGCACCTCGACCCGGAGCCAGCCCGGCTTGCGCGACACCTGGAGGCCGATGGTCCGCCCGGCCGCGTGCCGCACCGCGTTGGCCACCAGCTCGCTGGTCAGCAACTCGCCGACCTCCAGCTGCTGGTGGAGGTCCCAGGATTCGAGGACGGAGAGCACCAGCCGGCGGGCCACCGGACCGGACTCCGGCCGGGACGGCAGCCGCACCTCCCCTGGGTCCGTCTGGTCGCACAGCCTGCCGGAGTACATGTGTTCCAGCTCCTCGGAGCTGAGTCGTTCCAGGGCCGCGAGAGTGTCCTGGAAGCACATCCACGACGCGTCAGCAACCAAGCTGGACCCAGGAAGTGATGACTGATCTGTTTCGCCCCAACCCGCCATGCGGACCATCATTGCGGAACGCAAGCGGCCGCGTACGGACAATGAGCAAACGATCACCACTCGATCGGCATATGCCGCGTGCAACCCGGACCCGCGCGCCGTCAAGCCCGGGTTGCCGCGAACCGGCTCCTACCAGGCACTCCAGGCCAGGTTCCAGCCGCTGAGGCCGTTGTCCGGCTCCACCTGGCCGCGCGAGGAATTCTGCACGGTCACGATGTCGCCGATCAGCGAGTCGTCGTAGAACTTGCCCGCCGAGGTGGCGTCGCCGCCGCCCTTGACGTCCTTGAGGCCGACGCAGCCGTGGCTGACGTTGTCCTCGCCGAAGGCGTTGCTCCAGTAGTTTCCGTGCACGTACGTGCCGGACGTGGTCAGCCGCATCGAGTGCGGCACCTGAAGGTCGTAGGGCGCACCGGTCATGCCGGGCATGCTGCTGGACTGCATCCGCACCACGCCCTCCTTCGACATGACGACCATGGTGCCGTTCCAGGTCGGGTGCTCCGGCGAGCCGGAGGTGATGTCGATGGTGGAGGTCGCCCCGTCGCGGACCACCGTCATCCGGTGGCTCTTGGCGTCAACCGTCGAGACCTGCGATCGCCCGATCGTGAAGGGCTCGTCCCGGTCCACGCCGCCGTACACGCCGGGGGCGATCTCCACGCTCTTCAGGCGGTACTGGACGGTGACCTTGGTACCGGGCTTCCAGTACGCCTCCGGGCGGAAGTCCAGCCGGCGGTCGCCGAACCAGTGGCCCTTCACGACCGTGCCGTTGTCGGTCTTGACGGCGATGCCCTGGGCGACGGCGTCCTTGTTCTTCACGTCCTTGTCGAAGTCGACCGAGACGATCATGCCGACGCCGTACGTGGCGTTGTCCTCGACGTTGTCGCTCGCCTTCGCCTCGCGCTCGGGCGTCAGCGTGGTGAAGCTGCTGTCCGCCGTGGCGACCACGCCGTTGGCGTCCGCCGCCATCGCGCTCACCTGGTAGGCGGTGCCGACCGCGAGACCGGCGGACGGGGTCCAACTGCTCCCGTCGGCGGCGATCGTGCCGGCCACCTCCTTGCCGGTCTTGTCGCTCACCTTGACGGTGGTGAGCTTGCCGCCCGCCACCGCGACCTTCAGCGCGCCGCTGGGCGCCACGTCCACCGCGCCGCTCTTCGGCTGGATGTCCACCACCGCGGCCGAGGTCTTCGGCGTCGCGGCCGCCGGGGCCGTGGCGGAGCCGGCGGCGGTCGCCGAGGCGGTCGGCGCGGCCCCCGCGGCCGCGCCGCCCCCCAGCTCGGCCTTGGCCGCGCTCCCGCTGCCGCCACCGCCGCCACAGGCGCTGGTCAGCACCATCACGCCACCGAGACAGCCGGCGGCCACCATCCTGCGTATCGACCTCACGTCGACTCCCTCCCTCGATCCCGTCCCTGATCCCGCGGGATCCGACAGATACACGCCGCAGCCAACGGAAAGGTTGCGCCATTCGAGGGGCAATTACCCCACGAACGAGGACCGGCCCGACCCCAACGAGTGAGGATCGGGCCGGTCGTTACCCAACCGGGACTACCAGGGCCGTCAGCGGGGTAAAGCGCCTCCCCGGGACGGCCGGCCGGTCTACCAGTTCGCCCAGGCGATGTTCCAGCCGCCGAGCCCGTTGTCGGGCGCGACCGTCTTCTCCTTGGTGTTCACGATCTTGACGACGTCGCCGACCAGCGAGTCGTTGAAGAACTTGCCCGCCACCGAGGAGTCGCTGCCGCCCTTCTCGTCCTGCATCGAGACGCAGCCGTGGCTCGCGTTGGTCTTGCCGAAGGGGTTGGCCCAGTAGTTGCCGTGCACGAAGGTGCCCGAGGTGGTCAGCCGCATCGCGTGCGGCACGTCCTGGATGTCGTACTCGCCGCCGAGACCGACGGTCTGCGAGTTCATCCGGGTGACCTTCTCCTTGGACATGATCACCATGGTGCCGCCCCAGGAAGGCGTCGCGTCCGCCCCGAGGGTGACCGGCACGGTCGTGCTCTGGCCGCCCCGGACGATCGTCATCTTGTGCGCCGCCGCGTCCGCGGTGGAGACCTGCGAGCGGCCGATGGTGAACGGCTCGTCCTTGTCCACGTCACCGTAGATGCCGGGCGCGACCTCGACGTTCTTCAGGCGGTACTTGATGGTGACCTTGGTGTCCGGCTTCCAGTACTCGGCCGGGCGGAAGTCCAGCCGGCGGGCGCCGAACCAGTGGCCCTTCACCTCGGTGGCGGCACCGTCGCTGGTCTCGAACGTGATGCCCTTGAGCACGGCGTCCTTGTTCTTGACGTCCTTGTTGAAGACCACCGAGACGATCATGCCGACGCCGTAGGTGGCGTTGTCGGCGATGTTGTCGTTGGTGGAGATCGTCTTCGCCGGCGTCAGCGTGGTGAACGAGGTCGTCGACGCGGCCACCAGGCCCTCGGCGTCCTGGGCCTGCGCGCTCACCTTGTACGCCATGCCGACGGCCAGCGCACCGCTCGGCTTCCAGCCGGTGCCGTCCGCCGAGATCGCCCCAGCGACCGGCTTGCCCTCCTTGTCGGTCACCTCGACCGTGGTGAGCTTGCCGTTGGCCACCGACACGTTCAGCCCGTTGGTCGGCGCGACGTCCTGGGCGCCGTCCTTCGGGTCGACGGTCAGCACCGCGGCCGACGTCTTCGGCGTCCCCTGGCTCTGGCCGGCCGCCGGGGCGCCACTGGCCCCCGCCGTCGCGGCCGCGTCACCGCCGCCGGTTTTGCTGTCACCGCCCTTGTCGTCGTTGCAGGCTGCGGTGAACAGCAGCACCCCACCCATCGCCAGTGCCACCGCACTGCGGCGCAGGCCACGGTTGCGACGGTTGGTGGTGCGTATTGCGGCCTCGGCCGCCCAAACCGGCTTCACGGTTTCTCCCCTCCCGGTGTCCACCCTGATGGACGCGCATCGACCCGGACGGGTTGCACCTGACCGGCGATCTTTCTGCGCCGGGCTTCCGGCGCGGAAGCAGGATAGCTAAGCCGAATGAGTGAATCCTGGGGGGAGGTCCGTGGACCGGGGGTGGACCCGGGGTGAAGACGGGGCCTCGAACGCCTGCCGGGCCGCCCTCCCCGCCCGGCCGGCGGGGGCCCGCCGGGTCAGTGCGCCTCGTGCGGGACGGCGCTGCCGGCCAGCCACTGGCCCCAGGGCAGGTTCCAGCCGTTCAGGCCGTTGTTCGGCGGGACGACCTCCCCCGCGGAGGCCTTCACCTCCAGCACGTCCCCCGGGACGGTGTGCTCGAAGAGCCAGCCCGCCGGGGTCTCCGTGCTCGTCCCGCCCTTGGCGTCGGCCAGGCCGATGCAGCCGTGGCTGGTGTTGGCGGTGCCGAACACCTCCGGGTCGGCCCAGTAGTTGCCGTGGATGAACGTGCCCGAGTTGGTCAGCCGCATCGCGTGCGGGACGTCCTTGATGTCGTACTCGTCGCCCATCCCGACGGTCTGCGAGTTCATCCTGGTCACCTTGTACTTCTCGGAGACCACCAGGACGCCCCGGTACGTCGAGTGCTTCGGGTCGCCGCCGGACACCTTCAGCACCTTCACCACCCTGCCGCCCTGCCCGGCCCGGACGGTCAGGGTGTGGGCGTCCAGGTCCACCGTGGAGACCTGGGCCCGGCCCACCGTGAAGCGGACGTCCTTCACCTGGGTGCCGAACTCGCCCGGCGCGCCCTGGACGCCCTTCAGCCGCAGCGCCACCTCCACCCTGGTGCCCGCCGCCCAGTACTTCTGCGGCCGGATGTCCAGCCGCTGGTTGCCGAACCAGTGCGCGGCCACCTCGACCGGCGGGTCGGCGGTCACCGCGACGGCCTTCTCCACGGCCGCCCGGTCGGCGACCGGCCGGCTGAAGCGCAGCGAGACCGGCATGCCGACGCCGACCGTGGAGCCGTCCTCCGGGGTGAAGAAGGCCACGAAGGTGTGGGCCCGCGCCGCCGTCGAGAAGTCCGTGTGCTGGGCCGCCTTCTGCCCCTGCTCGTCCTCGGCCACCGAGTCCAGGGTGTAGGCGGTGCCCAGCGGGAGCAGGCCGTCCGGCATCCAGGTCGAGCCGTCCTCGGAGATCGTCCCGGACACCTCGGCGCCCTTGGAGTCGGCCAGCCGGACGGAGACCAGCCGCCCCTCGGCCACCGTGACCCGGACGGGGCCCTCCGGCGGGACGTCCTGCGTGCCGTCGGCGGGCAGCGCGGTGATGGCCGCCCGCGAGACGGGCGGCGCGGCGTGGGCCGGGCCCGACGACGCCGCGCCGCCGACCGGGGTACCGCCCCCGCCGGCGCAGCCCGTCAGCACCGCCAGGCACCAGGCCAAGGCCCCCGCGCGCCGTGCCCAAACCCGTCCTCGGGGCCGCATTCCGGGGCCTCCCGCCTCTTCCGTCCGATACCCCCCACAACGAGGGCGAGCACGACAGGACACGCCCAAACCCCGGAAACCGCACACCGGAGGAGCAATCGCGGGCCGGGTGCCCTGACGCGCTCCGCACGGGAAGTCGGCCGGTCCGACTTCCCGTGCGCGCCGCCGTGCGGGCCCCGGCGGCGCCCGGGCACGGGAGGGCCGGGAGTTCGGGCCGGCGTAAGCCTCCGTTCAGCGGGCTTCCGCTCCGTGGGATCAGGGAAAGAGAAGGTGAACGGGGTCCGGGACACCCCGGTTCAGGGAGGGTACGGCCATGGCGTCAGGGCAGGAGCTGGAAGCCGGAGTGCGGCCGCGCGGCGGGGCGGCCGCCGAACAGCCGTGGCCCGGCAGCTGGCAGCCGCTCGGCGCCCGCTTCCGGACCGACGCCCAGGGGCGCCAGGGCACCAACTTCGCGCTCTGGGCGGCCGGCGCCGAGGCCGTCGACCTCTGCCTGTTCGACGAGGACGGGCAGGAGAGCAGACACCGCCTCACCGAGCAGGACTTCCAGACCTGGCACGGCTTCCTGCCCGGCGTCCGCCCGGGCACCCGCTACGGCTTCCGCGTCCACGGCCGCTGGGACCCGTGGACGGGCGCCCGCTGGAACCCGGCCAAGCTGCTGCTCGACCCGTACGCCCGCGCCATCGACGGCTGTTACACCTCCCACGACGCGGTCTGCGCCGCCGTCCGCAACTGGCCCGAGGCGGACGTCGCCGACACCGTCCGGGACAACCGCGACTCGGCCCGGTACGTGCCCAGGTCCGTGGTCGTCCACGACGACGACGACTGGTACGACGACCACCGCCCCAAGACCCCGTGGGCCGAGACCGTCCTCTACGAGCTGCACGTGCGCGGCTTCACCATGCGCCACCCGGACGTCCCGCCGCACCTGCGCGGCACCTACGCCGGCCTCGCGCACCCCGCCGCCGTCGCCCACCTCACCGCGCTCGGCGTCACCGCCGTCGAGCTGCTGCCCGTCCACCAGCACGCCAGCGAGGACCACCTCCAGGCGCGCGGGCTGGTCAACTACTGGGGCTACAACACGATCGGCTACTTCGCCCCGCACGCCGGCTACTCCTCCTCGGGCGGTCTCGGCGGCCAGGTCGGCGAGTTCAAGCGGATGGTGCGCGCGCTGCACGCCGCCGGGATCGAGGTGATCCTCGACGTGGTCTACAACCACACCGCCGAGGCCGCCGAACTCGGCCCCTCCCTCTCCCTGCGCGGCATCGACAACGCCGGCTACTACCGCCTCCCGCTGAACCGCCCGCGCGGCTACGCCGACTACACCGGCTGCGGCAACACCCTGGACACCCGCCGGCCGCACGTCGTCCGGCTGGTCACCGACTCGCTGCGGTACTGGGTGACCGAGATGGGCGTGGACGGCTTCCGCTTCGACCTCGCCGCCGCCCTCGCCCGGGGCAACGACGGCGTCGACATGGACCACCCGTTCCTCGCCGCCGTCTCGCAGGACCCGGTGCTCAGCCGGGTCAAGCTCATCGCCGAGCCGTGGGACGTCGGCGCCGGCGGCTACCAGGTGGGCGGCTTCCCGCCGCTCTGGGCCGAGTGGAACGACAAGTACCGCGACACCGTGCGGGACTTCTGGCGCGGAGCCCGCCCCGACGTGCGCGAGCTGGGCTACCGGCTCTCCGGCTCCTCCGACCTCTACCAGCGCGGCGGCCGGCGCCCGTACGCCTCCGTCAACTTCGTCACCGCGCACGACGGCTTCACCCTGCGCGACCTGGTCTCCTACAACCGCAAGCACAACGAGGCCAACGGCGAGGCCAACCGGGACGGCACCGACGACAACCGGTCCTGGAACCACGGCGCCGAGGGCGAGACCGCCGACCCGGCCGTCAACGCGCTGCGGCTGCGCCAGCTCCGCAACCTGATGGCCACCCTGCTGCTCTCCACCGGCGTGCCGATGATCACCGCCGGGGACGAGTTCGGCCGCACCCAGGGCGGCAACAACAACGCCTACTGCCAGGACGGCGAGGTCAGCTGGCTGGACTGGTCCCTGCTGGAGGACCGGCGCTGGGCCGGGCTGCGCGATCTCACCGCCCGCCTCGTCCGGCTCCGCCGCACCCACCCGGTGCTGCGCCAGCGGGCGTTCTTCTCCGGCCGGGCCGCGGTGCCCGGCGGCCAGCCCGACCTCGCCTGGTTCACGCCGCGCGGGAAGGAGATGACCGAGGCCGACTGGTTCGGCCCGACGGCCTGCCTCGGCATGCTGCTCTCCGGCGCCGCGATGTCCGAACGCGACCAGTACGGCAGCCCGTTGCGCGACGACAGCTTCCTGCTGCTGCTCAACGCCGGCCCCGAGGCCGTCCCGTTCACCCTCCCCGGCGAACCCTGGGCCGCACCCGACGCGCAGTACACGACCGTCCTCGACACCGCCGCGGACGAGACCGGCAACGGCACCCACACCCACCACCCGCAGGACGCCGTCACCCTGGGCGGGCGCTCCCTGCGCCTCCTGCGCACACCCGCCGCCTGACATCCGCCGGAGCGCCCCCGCGCACGTGGCCGGTTCTCGCCGACAGGTCCGAAAAACCGGATGAGAAATGACGCGGTCACGACCTACGCTCACGGCGATGGCCGAGAACCAAGCCCCCACGCCCGCGCCCGCCCGACGGTCGACGGTCCGCTCGCTGCTGCGCCTGTGGCCGTACGTCCGCCCGATCCGCTGGCGGCTGGCCGCCTCGGTCGGCTCCGCCCTGCTCGCCGCGCTCAGCCTGCTGCTGGTACCGATCGTGCTCGGCCGGATCGTCGACGGACCGATCGCCGACCACGACCTCGACGCGCTCTGGCCGCTGATCGCCCTGCTGCTGGCCCTCGGCCTCTTCGAGGCGGGCCTGTTCTACACCCGGCGGGTGATTCTGGCCAGACCGCTCGCCCGGGTGGAGACCGCGATGCGCGGCGACCTCTTCGCCAGGCTCCAGCGGCTGCCGGTCGCCTTCCACGACCGTTGGGGCTCCGGCCAGTTGCTCTCCCGGGCCACCTCCGACATGTTCACCATGCGGCTGTTCCTGACCTTCCCGCTGGTCTTCCTGATCGTCAACTCGGTGACGTTCCTGGCCGGCACCGCGCTGATGTTCACCCAGGACTGGCGGCTCGCACTGATCGTGCTGCTCCCCGCCGGGCCGCTGCTGCTGCTGACCCGGCGCTTCGAGACCGGCTACTCGGACGCCGCCCGCCGCGCCCAGGACCAGAACGGCGACCTCGCCACCGTGATCGAGGAGTCCATCCTCGGCATCCGCATCCTCAAGGCCTTCGGCCGCCACCGCTCGATGGCCGAGCGGTTCCGCGGGCAGGCACACCGGCTGCGCCGCACCGAACTGCGCAAGGCCGGCCTGCTGGCCAACCTCTGGGCGGTGATCGTCGGCCTGCCCGAGCTGGCGCTCGGCTGCGCACTCGCGGCCGGCTGCTACCTGGTCGCGCACGACGAGCTGACCACCGGCACCCTGGTCGCCTTCCTCTCCACCGCGCTGGCACTGCGCTGGCCCGTCGAGTCGCTCGGCTGGCTGCTCGCCTACGCCAACGAGGCCGCCACCGCCACCGACCGCTACTTCGAGGTGCTCGACGCAGAGCTGCCGGACGAGAAGGTGGACGAGGCGCCGGGCGAGAAGGTGCCGGACGAGCGGGCGACGGGCGAGCGGGCGCCCCTTCCCGGGGGCTCCCCCGACGGCATCCGCCTCACCGGCGTGCGCTTCCGCTACCCCGACGCCCCGTCCGACACCCCCGACCTGCTCCGCGGCATCGACCTGCACATCCGCAGCGGCGAGACGATGGCCCTGGTCGGCGCCACCGGCAGCGGCAAGACCACGCTCACCGCCCTGCTCCCGCGGCTCTACGAGGCCACCGCCGGCAGCATCACCCTGGACGGGCGGGACATCCGCGAGCTGTCCCGGGAGCGGCTGCGCGAGCTGGTCGCCGTCGCCTTCGAGGAGCCCACGCTGTTCTCGGCCACCGTCCGGGAGAACGTCCTGATGGGCGCACCCGGCGCCGACGCCGGGCAACTCGCCACCGCCCTCGCCACCGCCCAGGCCGGCTTCGTCGAGAAGCTGCCCGACGGCGTCGAGACGGAGGTCGGCGAGCAGGGCCTCAGCCTCTCCGGCGGCCAGCGCCAGCGGCTCGCCCTGGCCCGCGCGGTGGTCGGCGACCCGGCCTTCCTGGTGCTGGACGACCCGCTCTCCGCCCTGGACGTGCACACCGAGGCGCTGGTCGAACAGGCGCTGCGGCAGGTGCTCGGCTCCACCACCGCCCTGGTGGTGGCCCACCGGCCGAGCACCGTGCTGCTCGCCGACCGGGTCGCCGTGCTGGCGGACGGCCGGATCGAGGCCGTCGGCACCCACCAGGACCTGCTGCGCACCTCGACGCGCTACCGCGAACTGATGTCGGGCGAGGCCGCCCTCGTACCGGAGGGGAGCCCCGCCCGATGACCACCACGATCGAGCCCGGTGAGAAGGCCGCGGAGCCCGAGGACGATCTGCCGCCCCCGCCGGCCGACGAGGAGGACATCCCCGTCCCGCCCGGCGCCCCCCGCGCGCTGCTGCGTGCGCTGCTCGGCCCGCACCGGACCCGCATCACGATCGCGATGGTGGTGATCCTGGTCCAGCAGGCGGCGCTGCAGTCCGGCCCGCTGCTGGTGGCGATCGCGATGGACCGGGGCATCCCGGCCCTGCGCGACCACGACGCCGGCCCGCTGATCGCGGTGATCTCGGCCTACCTGTCCTTCGCGCTGCTGAGCACCGTCCTGCAGTGGACGTTCATCAAGATCAGCGCCCGGATCAACCAGGACATCCTGCTCGAGCTGCGCGGCCGGATCTTCCGGCACGCCCAGCGGCTCAGCCTGGACTTCCACGAGCGCTACACCTCGGGCCGGATCATCTCCCGCGCCACCAGTGACGTGGACGCGCTGCGCGAGCTGCTCTCCGAGGGCCTCCAGGAACTGCTGACCGTCTTCCTCTCGGTCTGTTACATCTCGGTGCTGCTGCTGGTGATGGACTGGCGGCTCGGCCTGGTCTCGCTGGGCTCCTTCGTGCCGCTCTTCCTGATCGCCCGCTCGTTCCGGCGGCGCTCGCGCCTGGTCTACCGCCGCTCGCGCACCTCGGCCGCGTCACTGATCGTCCGGTTCACCGAGACCATGAACGGCATCCGCCCGGTCCAGGCGTTCCGCCGCGAGCGGGCCAACGACGCCGCGTTCGGCGTGGTGAACCGGCAGTCCGCCACCGCCATGGCGGACGGCCTGCTGGAGATCGCCCGGTACGTCGGCCTCTCCCGCACCACCGCCAACGTCTGGACGGCCGGCGTCGTGCTGCTCGGCGCCTTCCTGGTCACCGACGGCGCGGTGGAGCTGGGCGTGCTCACCGGCTTCGTGCTCTACCTGCGCCGGCTGTACGACCCGATCGACCAGCTGGCGATGTTCCTGAACAGCTACCAGTCGGCCGCCGCCGCCCTGGAGAAGATCGCCGGCCTGCTCGCCCACGAGCCGACCGTCGCCGAACCGGCCGAGCCGAAGGAGCTGCCGAAGTCCCTCACCAAGGGGCGGGAGGTGCACTTCGAGAAGGCCCGGTTCGGCTACCGCACGGGGAAGGAGGTGCTCCCCGCCTTCGACCTGGTGCTGCCCGCCGGGCAGACCGTGGCCGTGGTCGGTGCGACCGGCGCGGGCAAGTCGACCGTCGCCAAGCTGCTGGCCCGCTTCTACGACCCGACCGGCGGGCGGATCTCCCTCGACGGGATCGACCTGCGCGACCTCGCCACCCCCGAGCTGCGGCGCGGGGTGGTGATGGTGACCCAGGAGTCCTTCCTGTTCTCCGGCACCGTCGCCGAGAACATCGCGCTCGGCCGGCCCGGCGCCACCCGCGAGGAGGTCGAGGAGGCCGCCCGGGCGATCGGAGCGCACGAGTTCGTCGCCGCACTGCCCGAGGGCTTCGACACCGACGTGCGCAAGCGCGGCGGCCGGATCTCGGCCGGCCAGCGCCAACTGGTCGCCTTCGCCCGCGCCCTGCTGGCCGACCCGGCGGTGCTGATCCTGGACGAGGCGACCAGCTCGCTCGACGTGCCGGGCGAGCAGGCCGTCCAGCGGGCGATGCGGACGGTCCTGGCCGGGCGGACGGCGGTGATCATCGCCCACCGCCTCTCCACCGTGGAGATCGCCGACCGGGTGCTGGTGATGGACCAGGGCCGGATCGTCGAGGACGGCACCCCGGAGGAGCTGATCGCGGGCTCCGGGCGGTTCGCCGAGCTGCACCAGGCGTGGCGGGACAGCCTGGTCTGACCGCGGCCGCCGCCCGTGGCGCACGGGTGGGGAGGGCCGGCCCGGCCGGCCCTCCCCACCTCACCGGCCGCTCAGCGCAGCATCCCCGCGTCCATCCCCGCCGACTCGGCCGGCAGCGCGACCAGGCCCAGCTCGGCCGGCGAGGCCAGCCGCGGATGGGCCGGCAGCACCCGGACGGTGTAGCCGAACGGGCCCGTCCGGCAGAGCTCCAGCGATCCCTCGTACCGGGTGCGCCCGTCGAGGTCCGGCCCGCCGACCGGCTTCAGGGCGAGCACGCAGGCGTCCGAGATGCCGTCCGCCTCGTCCACCCGGCCGGAGACCGCCTGCACCTCGACGTCGCCGGGCTCCAGCGTGCCGAGCGCGACCTGCACCCGAAGTGCCAGTGAGCTGCCCAGCTCCTGCGCCTCGTCCGGGCAGTCCGCCTCGACGTGCTCGACCCGGACGGCCGGCCAGGCCTCCCGCACCCGGGTCTTCCAGGCCGCCAGCTCTCGCGCCCCGGCGTAGGGGCCCGTCACGCGCTGCCCCTCGTCGCTCCCGGCCCCGGCGCGCCCGTCGGCCCGCACCGGGCCCGGCACCGCGGCCGCCAGCTCCCGCTGGGCCTGCGCGGCGGGCGTGTACAGCCGCTCCACGTACTCGCGGACCATCCGCCCGGCCAGCACCTTGGGCCCGAGGGTCACCAGGGTGTGCCGGACCATGGCGATCCAGCGGTGCGGCAGGCCGTCCGCGCCCCGGTCGTAGAACCGGGCGGCCACCTGGTGCTCGATCAGGTCGTACAGCGCGGCGGACTCGATGTCGTCCCGCCGTTCGGCCTCGCCGCTCTCCGGGTCGAGGACGCCGCCGCTCTCGTCGGCGGTGGGGATCGCCCAGCCGTTCTGGCCGTCGTACCACTCGTCCCACCAGCCGTCGAGGACGGACAGGTTGAGGCAGCCGTTGAGCGCGGCCTTCATCCCCGAGGTACCGCAGGCCTCCAGCGGGCGGAGCGGGTTGTTCAGCCAGACGTCGCAGCCCGGGTAGAGGTGCCGGGCCATCGCCATGTCGTAGTCCGGCAGGAAGACGATCCGGTGCCGGACGGCCGGGTCGTCGGCGAAGGCGACCATCTGCTGGATGAGCCGCTTGCCGCCGTCGTCGGCCGGGTGGGCCTTGCCGGCGACCACGATCTGCACCGGCCGGGTGGGGTGCAGCAGCAGGGCGCGCAACCGCTCCTGGTCGCGCAGCATCAGGGTGAGCCGCTTGTAGGAGGGGACCCTGCGGGCGAAGCCGATGGTCAGCACGTCCGGGTCGAGCACCGAGGAGACCCAGCCCAGCTCGGCCTCGCCGGCGCCGCGCTGGCGCCATGAGGCGCGCAGCCGGCGGCGGGCCTCGTCCACCAGCTGGGCGCGCAGGGTGCGGCGCAGCTCCCAGATCTCGGCGTTGCCGATCCGTTCCAGGCCCGTCCAGCGCTTGGCGTCACCGGTGGTCATTGCGTCCTCGGCGCGGTCGGCGCCGATCTCCGCGGCGCCGAGCCGGACGACCGCCGGGTCGATCCAGGTGGCGGCGTGCACGCCGTTGGTGACGGAGGTGATCGGCACGTCCGCGGAGTCGAAGCCCGGCCAGAGGCCGTTGAACATCGACCGGCTGACCTCGCCGTGCAGGGTGGAGACGCCGTTGGCGCGCTGGGCGAGGCGCAGGCCCATGGCGGCCATGTTGAACAGCTTCGGGTCCCCGCCGCGCCAGGTCTCGGCCCCGAGCGCGAGCACCTGTTCGACCGGGACGCCGGGCAGTGCGGCGTCGCCGCCGAAGTGCCGGGCGACCAGGTCCCGGTCGAAGCGGTCGATGCCGGCCGGGACGGGGGTGTGGGTGGTGAAGAGGGTGCCGGCCCGGACCGCCTCCAGGGCGGCGGCGAAGTCGAGGCCGGGGCCGGCCGCGCCGTCGGCGATCAGCTCGCGGATCCGCTCGACGCCGAGGAAGCCGGCGTGGCCCTCGTTGGTGTGGAAGACCTCGGGGGCGGCGTGGCCGGTGAGCCGGCTGTAGGCGCGCACCGCGCGGACGCCGCCGATCCCGAGCAGCATCTCCTGGAGCAGCCGGTGCTCGCTGCCGCCGCCGTAGAGGCGGTCGGTGACGTCGCGCTCGGCCGGCGAGTTGGCCTCGATGTCGGAGTCGAGCAGCAGCAGCGGGACGCGCCCGACCTGGGCCCGCCAGATGTGGGCGCTCAGGGTGCGGCCGCCGGGCAGCGCGAGGTCGATCCGGCAGGGCGTGCCGTCACCCTCCCGGAGCAGGGTGACGGCCAGTTCGTCCGGGTCGAGGAGCGGGTAGCGCTCCTGCTGCCAGCCGTCCCTGCCGAGGGACTGCCGGAAGTAGCCGTGCCGGTAGAACAGCCCCACGCCGATGATCGGGACCCCGAGGTCGCTGGCGGCCTTGAGGTGGTCGCCGGCCAGGATGCCGAGCCCGCCGGAGTACTGGGGCAGCGCCGCGGCGATGCCGTACTCGGGCGAGAAGTAGGCGATGGCGGCGGGCTGCGGGGCGACGGCGGCCTGCTGGTCGGGGCCGTGCGGGGCGGCCTGGTACCAGCGCGGGCCGGAGAGGTACTCCCGCAGGTCGTCGGCGAGGTCGCCGAGTCTGCGCAGGAACCGCCGGTCCCCGGCGAGCGCGGCGAGCCGGGCGGCCGGGACCTCCCCCAGCAGGCGCACCGGGTCCTCCCCGGTCGCGGCCCAGACGTCCGGGTCCACGGACCGGAAGAGGTCCCTGGTCTCGGGGTGCCAGGACCAGCGCAGGTTGAGGGCCAGCTCGTGCAACGGCTGGAGTTGTTCGGGCAGGACGGTGCGGACGGTGAATCTGCGGATTGCCTTCACGGCGTGAAGCGTAGCCCCGGCGACTGTCATGATGGTGCGTCAAGTGGGCTATTGGGCCTCCGTTCGGCCTATTGGTGAGATCGCATTCGGCGCATTGGACTGCACAGGGGGCGCGCGAGGCGCACTTTCCCGGGGGCCGCGCTACCAATACGTGAACATCGCGGAACAGCTCCATTTCCAGCCGTGGCTCCGTCCCCGCAATGGCCCGAAACTACTGTCGTACCGCTGCGAAAGTCTTGTCCCCGGTGCGACTATGAACCAAGGTCGTTGATGCTGTGGGGAGTGCGGCGACGGGTGGCGCCCCCTTGAAGCAGCACGTCCGAATCCTTTTCGCGTTGATCGTTCCTCAACCTCCTTAGCCCATTCGGCGCCCACGGCGCACCGATGCGTGTCCTCGAACTCGGCCTGCTCGTTCACGGGTGGGTTGGGTCGCCCAGGGGCGTGCCCCGAGAGGCGTGCGCCGGGACGCGCGCGGGCTCTCGGGCTCCCCGCCACGGGCTCGGCGGGCGCGGGGCAGGTTGCCGGGGACGGCGGCGCGGGCAGGCTTCCGGTCGCACGGCCTCCCCACCCAGCAGTCCTCCCGGTACTCCCCCCGGCCCGTGCGGCCCGCGGGAGCTGCCGCCGATCTCGGGCAGGAGTTTGGCATGCACGGCGACACGCGGGACCAGTCCACACCGGTGGCCGACACCGTCGACGCGGGGGTCGCGGAATCCGCCGGACGGATGGATTCTGACACCCGGACAGACGCGCCGATGCCGGCACCCCGGGGTGCCGGGGCTATCCGTACGGAGCAGCAGAGCGAACCGGCCCGACAACCCGGGGCCGAGGAGACCCGCCCCGCGGCACCGCGCAAGCGCACCACCACCCGGCGCAGCGCGACCGCCGCCACCACCGGCAAGGCCGCCACCACGGCCGCCGCCACCGCGAAGGCCGCCACCACGGCCACCGCCGTGGCCGGAGCCGACGCCGCCGGGGCCGGCACCGCCTCCCGCAACGCTCCCGCCCGGACCGCGGCCAACCGGACCGCGACCCCCCGGGCCGCGACCACCCGCAAGCCCTCCGCCCGCAAGACGACAGAGAGCGACACCGTGATCGGCCGCATCCCCGTCCTGGACGTCAGCCCCCTCGTCGACGCCGGCCGCCGCCCGGCCAAGGCCGTGACCGGCGAGGCCTTCCTGGTCACCGCCACCGTGTTCCGCGAGGGCCACGACGCGGTGAACGCCAACGTGGTGCTGCGCGACCCGCGCGGCCGCAGCGGCCCGTGGACGCCGATGCGCGAACTCGCCGAGGGCACCGACCGCTGGGGCGCCCTCGTCACCCCGACCGCGCCCGGCCGCTGGTCCTACCTGGTGGAGGCGTGGAGCGACCCGCTGGCCACCTGGCGCAGGACCGCCGCGGTGAAGCTGCCCGCCGGGATCGACACCGCGCTGGTCCTGGAGGAGGGCGCGCTGCTGCTGGAGCGGGCCGCCGGCGGCGTGCCCAAGAAGGAGGGCCGGGCGCACGTCCTGGCCGCGGTGGACGCGCTGCGCGACACCGGCCTGCCGCCGCTCTCCCGGCTCGCGGCCGCGCTCGCCCCCGAGGTGCTGGACCTGCTGGCCCGCTACCCGCTGCGCGAGCTGGTCAGCGCCTCCCGACCGCTGCCGCTCCAGGTGGACCGCGAGCGGGCGCTGTACGGCTCCTGGTACGAGTTCTTCCCCCGCTCGGAGGGCGCGGTGGTCGACCCGTCCGGCGTCGAGCCGCCGCGTTCGGGCACCCTGCGCACCGCCGCCGAGCGGCTGCCGGCCGTCGCGGCGATGGGCTTCGACGTGGTCTACCTGCCACCCGTCCACCCGATCGGCCGCGCCTACCGCAAGGGCCCGGACAACACCCTGACGGCCGGCCCGCACGACGTCGGCTCGCCGTGGGCGATCGGCTCGCCCGAGGGCGGCCACGACGCGGTCCACCCCGACCTCGGCACCATCGAGGACTTCGACCACTTCGTCGCCGAGGCCGGGGCGCTGCACCTGGAGGTGGCGCTGGACTTCGCGCTGCAGTGTTCGCCGGACCACCCGTGGGTGAACAAGCACCCGGAATGGTTCAGCCACCGCGCCGACGGCTCCATCGCCTATGCCGAGAACCCGCCGAAGAAGTACCAGGACATCTATCCGATCAACTTCGACCAGGACATGGACGGAATCGTCAAGGAAACCATCCGTATCCTCCGGTTCTGGATGTCCCACGGCGTGCGGATCTTCCGGGTCGACAACCCGCACACCAAACCAGTGCTGTTCTGGGAGAAGGTGCTCGGCGACATCGCCCGCACCGACCCCGATGTCGTGTTCCTGGCAGAGGCGTTCACCCGCCCCGCGATGATGCACACCCTGGGGAAGATCGGTTTCCACCAGTCGTACACGTACTTCACCTGGCGCACCACCAAGCAGGAACTCACCGACTACCTCACCGAACTCAGTGGTGACGCCGCCGCGTACATGCGGCCCAACTTCTTCGCCAACACCCCGGACATCCTGCACGGCTACCTGCAGACCGGCGGCCGGGCCGCGTTCGCGATCCGCGCGGTCCTGGCCGCCACCCTCTCCCCCAGCTACGGCGTCTACGCCGGCTACGAGCTGTGCGAGAACGAGCCGGCCCACCCGGGGTCCGAGGAGTACCTGCACTCCGAGAAGTACGAGCTGCGCCCGCGCGACTGGAGCCGCACCGACACCCTGGCCCCGCTGCTCACCGTGCTGAACCGGCTGCGCCGCCGGCACCCGGCCCTCCAGCAGCTGCGCGGCCTGCGCTTCCACGCCACCGACAACGACCAGGTGCTCGCCTTCTCCAAGACGGCCACCACGGCCGAGGGCCTCACCGACCACGTCCTCACGGTGGTCAACCTGGACCCGCACCACGTGCAGGAGGCCACCGTCACCCTCGACGGGGACGGGCCGTTCGCGGTGCACGACGAGCTCACCGGCGCCGCCTACACCTGGGGCCGGCACAACTACGTCCGGCTCGATCCCTCAGCCGAGCCGGCTCACCTCCTCACGGTTCGGAGGAACCCAGCGTGACAGTGAACGAGCCCGTGCCCGACACCTTCCCCGAGACCTCGAAGAAGAACCTTGACCCCGAGTGGTTCAAGCGTGCGGTCTTCTACGAGGTGCTGGTGCGGTCCTTCCAGGACAGCAACGGCGACGGGGTCGGGGACCTCAGGGGGCTCACGTCCAAACTCGACTACCTCCAGTGGCTCGGGGTCGACTGCCTCTGGCTGCCGCCGTTCTTCGCCTCACCCCTGCGCGACGGCGGTTACGACGTGGCCGACTACAAGTCGGTCCTGCCGGAGTTCGGCGACCTCGCCGACTTCATGGAGTTCGTGGACGCCGCGCACGCCCGCGGCATGCGCGTGATCATCGACTTCGTCATGAACCACACCAGCGACCAGCACCCGTGGTTCCAGGCCTCCCGGGAGGACCCGGACGGCCCGTACGGCGACTTCTACATGTGGGCCGACGACGACAAGCAGTACCCCGACGCCCGGATCATCTTCGTCGACACCGAGACCTCCAACTGGACGTACGACCCGGTGCGCAAGCAGTACTACTGGCACCGGTTCTTCTCCCACCAGCCGGACCTCAACTACGACAACCCCCGGGTCCAGGACGAGATGATCGCCGGACTCCGCTTCTGGCTCGACCTCGGCATCGACGGCTTCCGGCTGGACGCCGTGCCGTACCTGTTCGCCCGCGAGGGCACCAACTGCGAGAACCTGCCGGAGACGCACGAGTTCCTCCAGCGGGTCCGCAAGGAGATCGACGCCGACTACCCCGACACCGTGCTGCTCGCCGAGGCCAACCAGTGGCCGGAGGACGTCGTCGACTACTTCGGCGACTTCGCCTCGGGCGGCGACGAGTGCCACATGGCGTTCCACTTCCCGGTGATGCCGAGGATCTTCATGGCGGTCCGGCGGGAGTCCCGCTACCCCGTCTCCGAGATCCTCGCCAAGACCCCGAAGATCCCCGGCGGCTGCCAGTGGGGCATCTTCCTGCGCAACCACGACGAGCTGACCCTGGAGATGGTCACCGACGAGGAGCGCGACTACATGTACGCGGAGTACGCCAAGGACCCGAGGATGCGCGCCAACGTGGGCATCCGCCGCCGGCTCGCCCCGCTGCTGGAGAACGACCGCAACCAGATCGAGCTGTTCACCGCCCTGCTGCTCTCCCTCCCCGGCTCGCCGGTGCTCTACTACGGGGACGAGATCGGCATGGGCGACAACATCTGGCTGGGCGACCGGGACGGCGTGCGCACGCCGATGCAGTGGACCCCGGACCGCAACGCGGGTTTCTCCTCCGCCGACCCGGGCAGGCTCAGTCTGCCGCCCATCATGGATCCGGTGTACGGCTACCAGGTGACCAACGTCGAGGCGCAGCAGAGCAGTTCGAGTTCGCTGCTGCACTGGACGCGTCGCATGATCGAGATCCGAAAGCTCAACCCGGCCTTCGGCCTGGGCACGTACACCGAACTGCCCTCCAGCAACCCCGCGGTGCTGGCCTTCGTGCGCGAGCACGAGGGCGACCTGGTCATGTGCGTGAACAACTTCTCCCGGTTCGCGCAGCCGACCGAACTGGACCTGCGGCAGTACGGCGGGCGGTATCCGGTGGAGCTGATCGGCGGGGTGCGCTTCCCCTCGATCGGCGAGTGGCCGTACCTGCTCACGCTCGCCGGGCACGGCTTCTACTGGTTCCAGCTCCGCCAGCCCCCGCGGCTGAGCGGAACCAGGCGATCGAAGTAACGATCCATCAGGCGCCGCCCCCGTACCCGGGTGCTCCGGCGCCACCCGCACCACCAAACCCTCCGGGGGCGCGAGTTGAACCCCACGCGCCCCCGGAGGTCTCTGCACCACCGCGTACGGAGAACAGCCCAACGGCCACCCACACGAAGGCGTGACACCTGAGCACCGCTCGCGTGCCGTCGCCGCCGCGCCGCCGAAATCCGGAAGACTGACGGACCCGGCCAGACCCGTCGGGCACCCGCCCGCTTCCGGGGAAAGGGAGTCATGTCCGAAACCTCCCGTTCTCAAGCCCACGTGCACCGCGACACCCCTGCCGGCCCCGTGCCGGTGGGCACCCGCGGTGCCGGGGCCCGGAGAACCGCTCTGGGGGTCAGCGAACTCGTCCAGGCGGCCCTGCCGCTCATCGCCGAGTGGCTCCCCACCCAGCGCTGGTACGCCGGCAAGGGGCGGCCCATCACCGGCCTCACCCCGGTGGTCGGCACCCCGCTCCAGGTCGGCGACCCCGCCCTGCTCCACCTGCTGCTGCGGGTCGAACACGCCACCACCGCCGGCGCGCCGCACGGGGACATCTACCAACTGCTGCTCGGCATCCGCTCCCAGGGGCCCGCCGGCATCGAGCCCACCGCGGTCCTCGGCCGGCTCACCCAGGGCCCGTACGACGGCGCCGCGCTCTACGACGCGGTGCACGACCCCGAGCTCACCGGGCGGCTGCTGGAGCACCTGGCCACCGGCGACCGGTTCGGCTCCCTGTCGTTCCGCCGCACCCCCGGCTCCGGGCTCCCCGCCAACCTGCCCGGGCGCGCCTCCACCGCCGAGCAGTCCAACAGCTCGGTCATCTACGGCACCTCGTACATCCTCAAGCTCTTCCGCCGCATCCACCCCGGCACCAACCCCGACCTGGAACTCTCCCTGGCGCTCTCCCGCGCCGGCTCCACCCGGATCCCCCGGGTCGCGGCCTGGTTCGAGAGCCGGCTGGAGCGCGCCGAGCCGGCCACCCTCGGACTGCTCCAGCGCTACCTGCCGGAGGCCGAGGACGGCTGGGAGCTGGCGCTCGACCAGGTCGGCCGGCTCAAGGGCGACCCGTCGCCCGGCAACTTCGCCATCGAGGCCCACCGGCTCGGCCGGGCCACCGCCGAGGTGCACCGGGTCCTGGCCCGCTCGATGCCGGTCGCCCGGCTGGACCGCACCCAGACCCGGCAGCTGGCCACCGCGATGGCCGACCGGCTCGACAGCGCGGTGGCCGTCGTCCCCGGGCTGATGCGCTACCGGGCCGCGCTGCGCACCGCCTTCCAGCAGCTCGCCGACGCCCACCCGGACGGCATGCCGGTCCAGCGGATCCACGGCGACCTGCACCTCGGCCAGGCCATGCGCACCCCGCACGGCTGGGTGCTGCTGGACTTCGAGGGCGAGCCGGCCAAGTCCGTCGCCGAACGGCGCGAACCGCAGACCGCGCTGCGGGACGTCGCCGCGATGCTCCGCTCCTTCGACTACGCCGCCGCCCACCTGCTGGCCGGCGGCCCGCACGACCCGGAGCTGGCCCACCTGGCCGCCGCCTGGGCACAGCGCAACCGCACCGCCTTCTGCGCCGGCTACACCGCCGGCGGCGGCACCGACCCGGCGGCCTCGCCGGAGCTGATGCGCGCGCTGGAGATCGACAAGGCGGTCTACGAGGTGGTGTACGAGGCCCGGCACCGGCCCGGCTGGCTGCCGATCCCGCTGGCCGCGATCAACCGGCTCGCGCTCACCGTCTGACCCCGTCCGCCGCCTGTCCCCCTGCTCCCCGGTTCCCCGGCTCCCGCTCCTCGATCCCCCTCCGGCCCGTCCCCCGGCGGGCTCCGCCCGCCACTCCTCGTCCGACCCGCTCCACCCTGCTCCGCCCCGCCCGCCCCGCTCCCGCCCTGCCCCGCTCCCGCCCCGGAGCGGACCCACCCCGCCGCCGACGATCCGCGGCCACCCCGAATCCGCAGGAGGACCAGCCGTGACGCCGCTCGACCCGCCCGGCCGCACCACCCGCACCGTGCCCGCCACCTTCCTCGCGGACGCGGACTCCCCCCGGCGCGAGCCCGCGTCGCCCCGCCGGGCCGCGCCGCGTACGGCGGCGCAACCCGCCCCCGCCCCGGGCGGCGAGCCCGGCGGGGTGCCCGGCGGCGTCCTGCGGCTGCCCGAGGCGCCGCTGCCGCCGTCCGAGGTGGACCGGCTCGTCGGCGGGCAGCACCACGACCCGCACGCCCTCCTCGGCGCGCACCCGGTGCACGGCGGCACCGCGATCCGGGTGCTGCGCCCGTTCGCCGAGCGGGTCGTGGTGGAGACCGCGCACGGCCCCGCCGAACTCACCCACCAGCAGGGCGGCCTGTTCACCGGCCTGCTGGCCGGCGCCGAGCTCTACCAGAGCGGCCCGGCCGACTACCGGCTGCTGGTGACGTACGCCGGCGGCGAACCGGTCGCCCAGTACGACGGCTACCGCACCCCGCCCACCCTCGGTGAGCTGGACCTCCACCTGATCTCCGAGGGGCGGCACGAGCAGCTCTGGCAGGCGCTCGGCTCCCACGTGCGCACCGTCGACGGGGTGAGCGGCACCGCCTTCGCGGTCTGGGCGCCCAACGCGGCCGGCGTCCGGCTGATCGGCGACTTCAACCACTGGGACGGCACCGGCCACCCGATGCGCTCGCTCGGCTCGTCCGGCATCTGGGAGCTGTTCGTCCCGGGCCTGGCCGAGGGCACCCAGTACAAGTACGAGATCCACACCCGGCAGGGCTGGGTGCTCGACAAGGCCGACCCGCTGGCCCGGGCCGCCCAGTGCCCGCCCGGCACCGCCTCGGTGGTCACCTCCTCCTCGTACCGCTGGGAGGACGACGAGTGGATGGCCCGCCGGGCCCGCACCTCGCACCACCGGGCACCGATGTCGGTGTACGAGCTGCACCTGCCGTCCTGGCGGCCCGACCTCACCTCCTACCGCGCGATCGCCGAGGAACTCCCCGGCTACCTCAAGGGGTTGAACTTCACCCACGTGGAGTTCATGCCGGTCATGGAGCACCCCTTCGGCGGCTCCTGGGGCTACCAGGTCTCCGGCTACTACGCCCCCACCGCCCGGCTCGGCAGCCCCGACGACTTCCGGTACCTGGTCGACACCCTGCACCGGCACGGCATCGGCGTGATCGTCGACTGGGTGCCCGCGCACTTCCCCAAGGACGACTTCGCGCTCGCCCGCTTCGACGGCGAGCCGCTGTACGAGCCCGCCGACCCGCTGCGCGCCGAACACCCCGACTGGGGCACCCTGGAGTTCGACTACGGCCGCACCGAGGTGCGCAACTTCCTGGTCGCCAACGCGGTGTACTGGTGCGAGGAGTTCCACATCGACGGCCTGCGGGTGGACGCCGTCGCCTCGATGCTCTACCTCGACTACTCGCGCGAGGGCGGCGACTGGACGCCCAACCGGTACGGCGGCCGGGAGAACCTGGACGCCGCCGCGTTCCTCCAGGAGATGAACGCCACCGTCTACCGCCGCTGCCCCGGTGTGGTCACCATCGCCGAGGAGTCCACCGCCTGGGACGGCGTCACCCGGCCCACCGACAGCGGCGGCCTCGGCTTCGGGCTGAAGTGGAACATGGGCTGGATGCACGACTCGCTGGTCTACATGTCCAAGGAGCCGGTGCACCGCAAGTACCACCACAACGAGATCACCTTCTCGATGGTGTACGCGTACTCGGAGAACTACGTCCTGCCGATCTCGCACGACGAGGTGGTGCACGGCAAGCAGGCGCTGGTCTCCAAGATGCCCGGCGACTGGTGGCAGCAGCGCGCCAACCACCGCGCCTACCTCGGCTTCATGTGGGCCCACCCCGGCAAGCAACTCCTCTTCATGGGGCAGGAGTTCGCCCAGGGCGCGGAGTGGGACCACGAGAGCGGCCCGCAGTGGTGGGTGCTCGACGAGCAGTGGCCGGCGGCCGGCGACCACCTCGGCGTGCGCCGCCTCGTGCGCGACCTCAACCGGCAGTACCTCGACGCCCCCGCCCTCTGGGAGCAGGACACCACCCCGGACGGCTTCCGCTGGCTCGACGGCGGCGCCGCCGAGGACAACCTGCTCTCCTTCGTCCGGTACGCCGCCGACGGCACCCCGCTGGTCGCCGTCTGCAACTTCTCCCCCGTCGTCCGCCACGGCCACCGGGTCGGCCTGCCCGCCCTCGACGGCCGCGAACAGCTCTGGGAGGAGGTGCTGAACACCGACGCCGAGACCTACGGCGGCGCCGGCATCGGCAACTCCCGCCCCGTGAAGGCCGAGCCCGTCCAGTGGAACGGCCAGCCGCGCAGCGCCGAGCTGGTCCTCCCCCCGCTCGCCACCCTCTGGCTCCGCCCGGCCTGACCGGCCCGACCGGCACCGCGGCGGATCGGCCGCGGCCGGACCATTGCGTCCGGCCGCGGCCCGCCCCTAGGCTCGCCGCCCGAGATCGATCGTCAGCAGGCGGGGGCCTGACACGTGTTGATGATTCTGGGGTGGGTCTACCTCCTGCTGCCACTGGTCTGCTGGGCGGTGGTGACGCGCACCCGGGTGGTCGCAGTGGCGGTGTTCACCGTCCTGGCGGGCCTGGCGATGGTCCTGGTCGGCCTGGAGTGCGACTGGTACTTCACCCGCGCCACGGCCGAGATCGAGGCCGGGTACCCGTTCGCGGCCGGCCTGGTGATCCTGGTGGGCGTGCTGGTCGAGCGGCGACTGCGGGGCCCCCGGCCGAAGGGGGAGTCCTTCGACCCCACCGGCGGGGCGGCCGTCGCGATCTGCGCCCATACCCTGATCGGGACCGTCATCTGCTTCGTCTGCGGCCCCTTCCTCTCCTACGAGGCCTTCCTGCCGAGTGCCGAGGAAGTGTCGATGCCGCCCGGACTGACCGCGCGGAGCACCGACGGCTACTGCGGCTCCAACTTCTGCTCCCGCACTCTCACGATCGTCAGCACCGCCGGCCTGCCGCCCGCCGAAGTGGCCGACCGCCTACGGAGGCACCTCGCCACCGACGGCTGGCGCCCCGGGCCCAGCAACACCCTTCTGCGCCGGCACGGCTGGCTGGTGGACACGCGGCTGTCGGAGGTCTGGATCAGCGAGAGCCCCCTCGGGGTGTCGGTGGAGCTGGCCGGTTCGGAGCCGACCAACGCGGACATCCGACCCTGACCTCCCGCCCCTCCCGGGGTGACCTTCGTCCCTTGCACCGACGGGGCCCTCCTGCTCGCGGACGGGCATTCGCGGTGCGAAGGTATGGTCGATATGACCATCCTCTGAGACGACGGGACGGAGAGAGCCACGTGGCGCGCAGCGTGTACGTGACCGGGATCAACCGGGGCGACGGCCGGCAGGCGGTCGAACTCGGGGTCATGGAACTGCTCACCCGCCAGGTGGACCGGGTCGGGGTGTTCCGCCCCCTGGTGCACGCGCACGCACCGGGCGAACCGGGCTCGGACCACGTCGTCGAGCTGCTCCGCACCCGCTACCGGCTGGACCTCGGGCCCGCCGAACTGTACGGCCTCACCTACGAGGAGGCCGCCGCCCTCCAGGCCGCCCAGGGGCAGGACGAGCTGGTCTCCGTCCTGGTCGACCGGTTCCGCGCGGTGGAGCGGCGCTGCCAGGCGGTCCTGGTGCTCGGCACCGACTTCGCGGACACCAACATCCCGGACGAGCTGGCCTTCAACGCCCGGCTCGCCAACGAGTTCGGCGCCGCCGTCCTCCCCGTGGTCGGCGGGCACGCCGAGGACGCCCAGGCCGTGATCGCCGAGGTCCGCAACGCCCACCGCGCGTACACCGACCTCGGCTGCGCGACCCTGGCGATGATCACCAACCGGGTCGCTCCCGGCGCCAAGCAGCGGATCCAGCGCACGCTCACCGAGAAGCTGCCGGTCCCCGCGTACGTGATCCCCGAGGAGCCGGCGCTGGCCGCGCCGACCGTCGCCCAGCTGGTCGAGGCGACCGGGGCCGAGGTGCTGATCGGCGACGCGGCCGGCCTGGCCCGGGACGTCCGCGGCTTCGTCTTCGGCGGCGCCATGCTGCCGACCTTCCTCGACGCGCTGACCGAGGGCGCCCTCGTCGTCACCCCCGGGGACCGTGCCGACCTGGTGATCGGCTCGCTGGCCGCGCACGCCGCCGGCGCCCCGCCGATCGCCGGCGTCCTGCTGACGCTCGGCCAGCACCCCGGCCCGAACGTGATGGCGCTGGCCGCCCGGCTCGCCCCGGGCACGCCGGTCGCGGTCGTCCCCGAGGGCAGCTGGCCCACCGCCGCCACCCTCACCCATCTGGAGGGCAAGCTCTCCTCGGCCAGCCCCCGGAAGGCCGAGATAGCCCTCGGACTCTTCGAACTGCACGTGGACACCGCCGAGTTGACCACCCGGATCGAGGTCGGCCGGTCCGAGCGGGTGACCCCGATGATGTTCGAGCACGAGCTGCTGGAACGGGCCCGCTCGTCGCGCCGGCACGTCGTCCTGCCCGAGGGCACCGAGGAACGGGTGCTGCGCGCCGCCGAGATCCTGCTCCGCCGCAACATCTGCGACCTCACCCTGCTCGGGGACGCGGACGCCGTACGCCGCAAGGCCGCCGCGCTCGGCATCGGCCTGCCGGCAGAGGAGCCGGACGTCGACCGCGCCCAGGTCCGGATCGTCGACCCGGCCACCAGCCCGCTGCGCCGCCAGTTCGCCGAGCTGTACGCCCGCCTGCGCGCGCACAAGGGGATGACCGTCGAGCGGGCGCTGGACGTGGTGACCGACGTCAGCTACTTCGGCACCCTGATGGTCCAGGAGGGCATCGCCGACGGCATGGTCTCCGGCGCGCAGCACTCCACCGCCGCCACCATCCGGCCCGCCTTCGAGGTGATCAAGACCTCGCCGGGCGCGGCCATCGTGTCGAGCGTCTTCTTCATGTGCCTCGCCGACCGGGTGCTGGTCTACGGCGACTGCGCCGTCAACCCCGACCCGGACGCCCGGCAGCTCGCCGACATCGCCATCCAGTCCGCCGCCACCGCCGCCCAGTTCGGCGTCGAGCCGCGGGTCGCGATGCTCTCCTACTCGACCGGCACCTCGGGCTCCGGCGCCGACGTCGACAAGGTCCGCAAGGCCACCGAGATCGTCCGCGAGCTGCGCCCCGACATCCTGGTCGAGGGTCCGATCCAGTACGACGCGGCGGTGGACGCCCACGTGGCGGCCGCCAAGCTGCCCGGCTCGCCGGTGGCCGGCCGGGCCACCGTGCTGATCTTCCCGGACCTCAACACCGGCAACAACACCTACAAGGCGGTCCAGCGCTCGGCCGGCGCGGTGGCGGTCGGCCCGGTCCTCCAGGGCCTGCGCAAGCCCGTCAACGACCTGTCGCGCGGCGCGCTGGTCGAGGACATCGTCAACACGGTCGCGATCACCGCCATCCAGTCCCAGGAACGCGCCGAAGGAGTGCAGGCATGAGCGAAGGTACGCGGGTCCTGGTCCTGAACGCCGGCTCGTCCTCGGTGAAGTACCAGCTGATCGACATGCTCGACGGCACCCGCCTGGCCTCCGGGCTGGTCGAGCGGATCGGCGAGGCCGGCGGCCGGCTGCTGCACGCGCCGCGCGGCGGGGAGCGGCGGGAGGCCGTCCAGGTCTTCGCCGACCACTCCGCCGCCCTGAAGGCCGTCGCCGAGGAGCTGGCCGCCGACGGCGTCGGGCTGGACTCCCCCGAGCTGGCCGCGATCGGCCACCGGGTGGTCCACGGCGGCCTGCGGTTCACCGAGCCGACCGTGATCACCGACGAGGTGCTCCGGGAGATCCGCCGCCTGATCCCCGTCGCCCCGCTGCACAACCCGGCCAACATCACCGGCATCGAGGTGGCCCGCGCGCTGCGCCCGGACCTGCCGCAGGTGGCCGTCTTCGACACCGCCTTCCACGCCTCGATGCCCGAGCACGCGGCCCGGTACGCGGTGGACAAGGCGGTCGCGGACGAGCACCGGGTGCGCCGCTACGGCTTCCACGGCACCTCGCACCAGTACGTCTCGCGGGCCACCGCCCGGCTGCTCGGCAAGGACCCGGCCGAGGTCAACGTGATCGTGCTGCACCTGGGCAACGGCGCCTCGGCCTCCGCGGTGGCCGGCGGCCGGTGCGTGGACACCTCGATGGGCCTCACCCCGCTGGAGGGCCTGGTCATGGGCACTCGTTCGGGTGACATCGACGCGGGCGTGGTGTTCCACCTGCACCGGGTGGGCGGGCTCTCCGTCGACGAGATCGACGACCTGCTCAACCGCCGCAGCGGCCTGCTGGGCCTGTGCGGCGACAACGACATGCGCGAGATCATGCGCCGGGCGGACGAGGGCGACGCCGACGCCCGGCTGGCGTTCGACGCCTACGTCCACCGGCTGCGCAAGTACATCGGCGGCTACTACGCGATCCTGGGCCGGGTGGACGCGATCGCCTTCACGGCGGGTGTCGGCGAGAACGCGGCGCCGGTGCGGGCGGCGGCCACGGCCGGACTGGAGGCGCTGGGCATCGCGGTGGACCCCGAGCTGAACTCGGTGCGCTCCGGCGAGGCCCGGATCGTCTCCCCCGCCTACTCCCGGGTGGCGGTCGCCGTGGTGCCCACCGACGAGGAACTGGAGATCGCGCGACAGGCCTTCGCCCTGGTGCACCAGCAGTCCGGCCGGTGAAGTCCGGGCAGTGACGCACCGTCGTCTCGCCCCTCGGAATCCTTCGTCGGCGATTCCTCTCGATTCGTGCCGAATGCACCTATAACACGAACGGATAGACTGATCCATATGCGCCGAGCGAAAATTGTCTGCACCCTGGGTCCCGCGACGGACTCCTACGAACAGCTGAAGGCCATCGTCGAGGCGGGCATGAACGTCGCCCGACTGAACATGAGCCACGGCACCCACGCGGACCACGAGGAGCGGTACCGCAAGGTCCGCCAGGTCTCGGAGGACACCGGCAAGGCCATCGGCGTCCTGGCCGACCTCCAGGGTCCCAAGATCCGTCTGGCGACCTTCGCCAACGGTCCGGTGACCGTCGACAACGGCGACGAGTTCACCATCACCACCGAGGACGTCCCCGGTGACCAGCACATCTGCGGCACCACCTACAAGGGCCTGCCCGGCGACGTCAAGCCCGGCGACCCGATCCTGATCAACGACGGCGTCATCGCCCTGGAGGTCGTCAGCGTCGACGGCCCCCGCGTGAAGACCGTCGTCGTCGAGGGCGGCGTGCTCTCGAACAACAAGGGCATCAACCTCCCCGGCGCGGCCGTGAACGTGCCCGCCCTGTCCGAGAAGGACAAGGACGACCTGCGCTTCGCGCTGGCCCTGGGCGTCGACATGGTCGCCCTCTCCTTCGTCCGCAACGCGGCCGACATCAAGGACGTCCACGCGGTCATGGACGAGGTCGGCATCCGCGTGCCGGTCATCGCCAAGATCGAGAAGCCGCAGGCCGTCGAGGCCATGGAGGAGATCGTCCTCGCCTTCGACGCCATCATGGTGGCCCGTGGCGACCTGGCCGTCGAGTACCCGCTGGAGCGGGTGCCGCTGGTCCAGAAGCAGCTGATCACCCTGGCCCGCCGCAACGCGAAGCCGGTCATCGTCGCCACCCAGATGATGGAGTCGATGATCCACGCCTCGCGCCCGACCCGCGCCGAGGTCTCCGACGTCGCCAACGCCATCCTGGACGGCACCGACGCGGTGATGCTCTCCGCCGAGTCCAGCGTCGGCAAGTACCCGGTCGAGACCGTGCGCACCATGAGCCGGATCGCCGAGAAGGCCGAGGAGGAGCTGCTCTCCCAGGGCCTCCAGCCGCTGAACCCGGGCCGCAAGCCGCGCACCCAGGGCGGCTCCATCGCCCGCGCCGCGTGCGAGCTGGGTGACTTCCTCAACGGCAAGGCGCTGGTCGCGTTCACCAAGTCCGGTGACACCGCGCGCCGCCTCTCCCGGTACCGTTCGCCGATCCCGGTGATCGCGTTCACCCCGGACAACGCCACCCGCAACCAGCTCTCGCTGAGCTGGGGCGTCGAGGCGCACGTCACCGAGCAGGTCGGCTCCACCGACGCGATGGTGGCCCAGGTCGACCGCGAGCTGCTGCGCATCGGCGAGCTGAACGAGGGCGACACCGTCATCGTCACCGCCGGCTCCCCGCCCGGCGTCCCCGGCAACACCAACATGGTCCAGGTGCACCACCTGGGCACCCGGAGCGAGTAACCGCCCGCGCCGGAAGACGCCCGTGGGGCGGTCCCTCCTCACCGGAGGGGCCGCCCCACGGGCGTCTGCACGGCCTGGCGCGCCTACTTGTCGCTGTACGGCTCGTCGTCGTTGTACATCTTCATGCCGGGGATCTTGAGCGTGCCGCCGAACTGGCCGGCCTGCTTGGCCGTGACGCCGGTGAGCTCCAGGTCCAGCGGGATCGGGATCGCACCGATCAGGTCGTAGAGCCAGCGCGGCAGGGTGTCCGGCGTGAGGGTGATCTCGCCCAGGTCGATCGGGACCGGCAGGCCGAGCACCTTCGAGAGGTGGCCGGAGAGCCGCTCCACGTACATCGTGACCTGGCCGTTGCGCATCGTCGAGGTCGAGCCCGGGGCGCCCTTGACGTGGAAGGTCTTGCCGTTGCCCTCCAGTGTCGACATGTCGAGGTTCTCGATGTCGACGCTGTTGACCACGAACTTCAGCACCCGCTTGGTGCCGGTGGGCGTCCGCACGTCGTAGACGCCGTGGAAGGCCGCGCCGTGCAGGCCGAGGCGGCTGCTCTTCAGCGTCCAGTTCTGCTCCGGGACGACGTGCCCGGGCGCGGCCGCCCCGGCGGTCAGACCGCGGGCGTCCACGTCGCAGTTCGGGTTGGCGGTCGGCGTGCCGGTGGCCGACGGGGTCGCGGTGGCGCCCGCGGACGGCGTCGCCTTCGGGGTCGCCCTGCCGCCGGTGGACGCCTTCGGGGAGGGCGTCGTCTGCCCGGCCCCCGTGCTCTGCGCGGTCCCCGTGGGCTGCGCGGCCGTGGTGGCTCCCGGCGCGGGGGCCTGCGGCGCGGCCGTGGTCTGTGCCGGCTGCGTCTGGACGGCCTGCGGGGCCGGGGCCTGCGGCGCGGCCGCACGGGCGCCTGCGGCGGCCGACGGCGCGGCCGAGGCGCTCGGCGAAGCACTCGGGTGGATCAGGTTGGTGACGCCGCCGATCAGGTCGTCGATGAGCCCGGCCTGCACCACGCCCCCCTGGCCGCCGGTGGCGCCGGAGCGGACGGCGGGCGGCTGGGTCGCGGCACCGGTCGGCTTCACCGGCGCGGTCGTCGCGGCCGGGGCGGCGGGCGTCGTCGGGGCGGGCGCCGTCGGAGCGGTCGTCGGCGCACCGGCCGTCGGCGCACCGGTCGGTGCGGTCGTGGGCGCGGTCGCGGCGGCCCCGGTGGGCGCCGTCGACGGGCCGGGCGGCGGGGTCAGCTCGCTCTTGGGAACGGGCGTCTCCTCCACCGGCGTCACGTCCGGGACGGACTCGGGCGCGGAGGCGCACGGCTTGCCCGCGGCGGGCTCGGCTATCGCCGGGTTCGGCGTGTAGGCGGCGGCCATCAGCAGCGCGGTCGGCACCGCGGCCATCGCCAGCGCGCGTCCTCTCAGCCGGACCCGGACGGGCGTCCGGGGTGCCGCGTGCCGGCCGGAGCGCTGCTCCGGCAGGACGGGCCGGCCCTGCTGGTCCTGCGAGGTCACCGTGCCTCCTCGGGGCCGCCGGCCTGCTGCGGGAGGGTGGCGTCGGCGGCCGGAGCCTTGTCCAGGACCGGCGGCTGAGCCTGGCCCGGGACGGCGGGCAGCGGAGCCGTGGCGGCCTCGGCGGCGGGGGCGGCGACGGCCTCGGCAGTGGCCTCGGCGGCGACGGGCGCGGCAACGGCCTCGGCGGCGACGGCCGCCTCGGCCGGGTTCGGCGCCCAGGCGAGCATCAGCCCGCCGCCGATCAGGCCCGGCAGCAGCGACATGCCGAAGCCGGACAGGTTGGAGACCGGGATCGAGACCAGCGTCAGCAGCATGGTGGCGACGCCCGCGAAGAAGCGGACGGCCGGCTGGAACCAGGCGGTCAGGCCCAGCACGATCAGCAGGATCCCGATGATCAGTGACCCGGCACCGGCCGTCGTCGCCATGGTGACCGTCATGCCGTTCAACGACAGTTTGGCGTAAGGGAAGTACATGATCGGGACGCCGGCGATCATGGCCATCAGGCCGCCCCAGAACGGGCGGGACCGGCGGAAGTGACGGAACACCCGAAGCACCCAGTGGACGGTGTTCTCGTGCTCGGCGGGCCGCAGCTCGGCAAGGGCGCTGGACACGGTGCAGCTCCTCGATGGTGTGAACGAGGGGAAAAACGGGAGGGGGAGGGCCGGGGGCGGCGCATGCGCCGTCCCCGACCCCCCGGGTGCCGTGGTCGGAGGCGGGTCCGCGGACCCGCCTCCGGTCAACGGCCTAGTAGCACTCGTGCCCGCCGTCGGTGTGCAGCTGGAGCTTCAGGCCCTGGAGCTTGAAGGTGCCGGCCGAGGTGGCCCACGCGGTCTGCTTGACGTCGGTCAGGTCGGCCTTGTCGGCGGCCTGGGCGAAGCCGACGCCGCCCGAGGGCAGGCCGGTGCCGAGCTTGGACTTCCAGCCCTGGGTGGCGGTGCCCTTCAGGGTGGAGGCGTCCTGGCCGATGTTGATGTTGGTGAAGGTGGCGTCCGCGCTCAGCTGGTCGAGGTCGATCAGCAGGTTCTTCGCGGAGACCTGCTTCGCGACGTCGTCGCTCTGGCCGGCCTCGAGGCGCAGGGTGATCTTGGGCAGCTTCCACGGCAGGCCGGGGATGATGTTCGGGTCGGTCACCACCGACTGGCAGAGACCCTTGATCGTGGCGTCGTCGAACGCCGAGACGGCGACCGGGTGCGGCGTGCCATTGGTCTCGGCGTCGAGCGAGCCGAACTGCGCGAAGTTCGTGCCGTGCAGCTCCTGCGCGGTGACCTTGAAGTTCTGGCCGGAGACGCTGAACGAAGCCGCCAGCGCGTTGTTGGCCATCGCGACGCCGACCGCGGCGGTGGCGGCGATGCCCGGCACCATCACGAGGGCGAAGCGCTTCCAGCGGGTCTTGCCGTAGGTCTGGGACATGCGAGTCCTCCTTCTAGGACGTACATCTCCGGCGCCCGGCGGTGCGTCCCGCACCGGTGGGGGCCTGGGATGGGAGAGAGCTACGTCCTCGGTAGCGGAGAGCGCCTTCGGCGTCGTCGGACGCGGGAGCGGCCGGCACACAGCGGCACTCCCGTCCCTTCACCGGCCACCCTTGCGGGGCGGCGGGCAGGACCGACGACATCGGCGATCACCCCCGAGCGACAACCAGCGACCGCGCGGGCCGCGCGGCCGGATCGAAGGACAGGAACCGCCGTGGGACCGCGGATACCCCCCTGCCCTCCCTGCCGCCGGCCAGGGCCGACGGCTCACCCGGTGGGGATCCTTCGCTCCGTCGCGCCGACCGGCTGTCGGCGGGGTGGAGTCTGGGACCGGGCGTCGCCGATGCTGCTTGAATCCCGGGCGAAGCACAAGGGGTTCATTACTGACGGGTAATCCAACATCCAGTGCCGACGATCATGAAAATTTCCGCTCGTGCACCCTGAGTGACGAATTGAAGGAATCGTGACGGCGAAATCCGCCGGAAACAGCAGCGAAACACCCGTGGGTGGTCACGCGAAGTGACCACCCACGGGCGTTGTCAAGATTTGGTAAACCTCTGACGCGATGACCGGATTGTCGCCAAATCTCCAGCGACACCGCAGGTCACCCGCCGTGCCAGTACGGACCGGCGAAAGGGTTACGGACCGTGATCCGAAACCGGTCCGCTCCGGGCCGGAAGCCCGAAACCGGGTCAGAAGTCCGAAACCGGCTCAGAACAGGACGCGGGCCAGCGCGGTGCGCGCCGCCGTCACCCTCGGGTCGTCCGCGCCGATCACCTCGAACAGCTCCAGCAGCCGGAGCCGGGCGGTGTCGCGGTCCTCGCCGAAGGTCCGTCCGACGGTGTCCACCAGGCGCCCGAAGGCGTCCTCGACGTGCCCGCCGACCAGGTCCAGGTCGGCCGCCTGGAGCTGGATCGCGACGTCCTTCGGGCTCGCCGCGGCCGCGGCCCGGACGGCCTGCAGGTCCAGCCCCTCCACCCGGCGCAGCAGCTGCGCCTGGGCCAGGCCGAGCCGGGCCTCGGTGTTGCCCGGCTGGTCGGCCAGCACGTTCTGGTAGGCCTGGATCGCGCCGCCGAGGTCCCCCCGGTCGAGCGCCTCGTGCGCGGCCGCCAGCGCCGGGTCCTCCGGCACGTACGGCGCGGCCTCGCCCGGCTCCCCGGCCGGCGCGCCGGCGCCGCCGGCCACGCCGAAGCGCTGCTCGGCGACCAGGATCAGCTGGTCCAGCACCTTGCGGACGTTGGCCTCGCTCTCGGCGCCCTGGAACAGCGGCACCAGCTGGCCGGCCACCACGGCCATCACGGCCGGGATGCCCTGGATGCCGAACTGCTGCGCGATCAGCTGGTTGGCCTCGACGTCGATCTTGGCGAGCACGATCCGGCCGGCGTACTCCTCGGCCAGGCGCTCCAGGATCGGGCTGAGCTGCTTGCAGGGCCCGCACCACTCGGCCCAGAAGTCGATGACCACCGGCACTTCGGTGGAACGCTGGACGACCTCGGTCTCGAAGGTGTCCTCGGTGACGTCGATGACGAGCTCGTACGGGGCCTGGGGGGCCGCCACACCGGACGCTTCGGCGGCGGCCGCCTGACGGGCCCGCTCGGCCCGGGCCTGCTCGGCCTTCTGGGCAGCCTCGCCGGCTGCCTTCACTGCGGCGAGGTCGACCGCACCGCGCAGGGCGGAGCTGTTGAGACGCGAATTCCGTGGCTGCATGGCACTATCCTCCCCCGTCCGCGCCGCCGACGGGCACCAACCTCGGGGAAAGTCGCCCCGCGCGGGCTGCGCGGCACCCGATCCCCGGGCGGACGGCCCGTCCCCCGGTAGCCTGAACCGTTCGGCGCGGATCCCCACCCGCGCCCGCGCCGCCCCGTCCCACGGGTCACGGCGCCTGGTCGTCACTGCTTTCGCTACGAGTCGTAGCGTAACTGGACCGAGGCCCCCTGTCGCAACCCCATCCGGCGTTCCCGGGACGTGAGCTGCCCCACTTTCCCGGGCGGCCTGGCTGACCAGGACGGCGGGGAGTCGCTACCGTTACCGGTCCCACCCATGTTACTTACCAGTAAACCGCAAGGAGACCCGGTGTCGGCCCCCCAGCCCCCCGTGACCCCGGCGCACCCGGACCTCCGGGAAGACCCCCCACAGGCCCCGGAGGGCACCGACGGCACCACCACCCGGGCCAAGGGCAGACCGCGCAGCGCCGCCGCCGACCTCGCCATCCTGGACGCCACCCGCGAGGCCCTCGCCGAGCTCGGCTGGGGCGGGCTGACCATGGGCCACGTGGCCACCCGCGCCAAGGTCGCCAAGACCACCCTGTACCGCCGCTGGCCGTCCAAGAACGAGCTGGTGGTGGACGCCGTCGCCAGCCTCTTCGACGAGCTGGTGATGCCCGACCTCGGCAGCCTGCGGGCCGACATCGAGGCGGTGGTCGCCCAGTTCGCCGACCTGCTGGCCCGGCCGGAGACCCAGGCCGCGCTGCTCGCACTGTTCGCCGAGGGCACCCGCGACCGTCAGCTGCGGCGGCGGATCCGGGAGGCGATCGTCGACCCGCAGAAGCGGCTCGTCCGGCAGGGCCGGGCGGCCGCGCAGGCACGCGGCGAGCTCGCCCCGGACGCCGACGAGGCGACCGCCGGCGAGGAGATCGACATCATCTTCGACACCATCGCCGGGACGGTCGAGCACCGGGTGCTGGTCAGCGGCGAGCCGATCACCGCCGACTGGACCCGGCGCTTCACCAACCTGCTGCTCGGACCGTTCCCGAGCCTGCTGGCGGGCTGAGCACGCGCCTGCCCCGGGCCCGCGGCGGACAGCACGCAGCCGCCCCGCACGTCGGTACGTGCGGGGCGGCTCCCGTGTGCCGGGAGGGCCTCAGAAGCGGGCCGTCTCCCGGTAGATCCCCCACTCCTCGCGCAGGGCGTTGCAGATCTCGCCCAGGGTGGCCTCGGCCCGCACCGCGTCCAGCATCGGCGGGATCATCGACTCGCCCGAGCGCGCGGCCGCCAGCATGGCCTCCAGGCCGGCGCGCACCGCCGCCTCGTCCCGGCCGGCCTTCCGCTCGGCCAGCACGCGCACCTGCTCGCGCTCGACCTCGTGGCTGACCCGCAGGATCTCCAGCTCGGGGGTGACGCTGCGCGGGTGGCAGTTGACGCCGACGACCCGCTTCTCGCCCTTCTCCACCGACTGCTGGTACTGGAAGGCCGCCTCGGCGATCTCCCCGGTGAACCAGCCGTCCTCGATCCCGCGCAGGATGCCGGAGGTGATCGGGCCGATCTCGTGGTCCTCGCGGCCCTTGTCCAGGATCCGCTCGAAGATCGCCTCGGCCTGCTCCTCGATCCGGTCGGTGAGCGCCTCGACGTACCAGGAGCCGCCCAGCGGGTCCGCGACGTTGGTGACGCCGGTCTCCTCCATCAGCACCTGCTGGGTGCGCAGGGCGATCTCGGCGGCCTGCTCGGACGGCAGCGCGAGCGTCTCGTCCAGGGCGTTGGTGTGCAGCGAGTTGGTGCCGCCGAGCACCGCGGACAGCGCCTCGACGGCGGTGCGGACCACGTTGTTGTACGGCTGCTGCGCGGTCAGCGAGACGCCCGCGGTCTGGGTGTGGAACCGCAGCCACTGCGCCTTGTCGGTCTTGGCGCCGAAGCGGTCGCGCATCCAGCGGGCCCAGATCCGGCGGGCGGCGCGGAACTTGGCGATCTCCTCGAAGAAGTCCAGGTGCGCGTCGAAGAAGAAGGAGAGGCCGGGCGCGAAGACGTCCACGTCCAGACCGCGGGAGAGGCCGAGCTCCACGTAGGCGAAGCCGTCCGCCAGCGTGTACGCCAGCTCCTGCGCGGCCGTCGCCCCGGCCTCGCGGATGTGGTAGCCGGAGACGGAGAGCGGCTTGTACGCCGGGATGCCCTCGGCGCAGTACGCCATCAGGTCGCCGATCAGGCGCAGGTGCGGCTCGGGGGCGAAGAGCCACTCCTTCTGGGCGATGTACTCCTTGAAGATGTCCGTCTGCAGGGTGCCGTTGAGCACCGCCGGGTCGACGCCCTGGCGCTCGGCGGCGACCAGGTACATGCAGAAGATCGGGACGGCCGGGCCGCTGATCGTCATCGAGGTGGTGACCTCGCCGAGCGGGATGCCCTTGAACAGGACCTCCATGTCGGCGGCCGAGTCGATGGCCACGCCGCAGTGGCCGACCTCGCCGAGCGACTTGGCGTCGTCGGAGTCGTAACCCATCAGGGTCGGCATGTCGAAGGCGACCGAGAGGCCGCCGCCGCCCGCCTCCAGGATCATCCGGTAGCGCTCGTTGGTCTGCTCCGCGTTGCCGAAGCCGGCGAACTGGCGGATGGTCCACGTGCGGCCGCGGTAACCGGTGGCGTGCAGACCGCGGGTGTACGGGTACTCGCCCGGCCAGCCGATCCGCTCGAAGCCCTCGACGGGCTGCCCGGCGGGCGGGCCGTAGACCGGCTCGACCTCGTCGCCGGAGAGGGTGGTGAAGTCCGCGTCCCGCTTGCGGGCGCTGTCGTACCGCTGCTGCCAGCGCTGCCGCCCGCGCTCGATCTCCTCGGCGTCCATGGCCAAGAACTCCGCTCCGTACGGCCGCCACGGCATCGGGGCGGCACAGCTATTAGGACGTCCTACTAATTTACTCGGACGTCCTAGTACTTGTCGATGGAGACGGTACGCGCAGGTCGGGCCGCAGGGGCGGGGCGAAACGCCGAGCGCCCCTCCCCGGAACCGGGGAGGGGCGCTCGCAGGGGCCGGCGCGGTCAGACGCCGGCGGTCTGCCGGGCGGCGGCGCCGGCCGGGAGCCGCTCGGCGGCCTCGCGGACCACCCGGCGCTCGGCGACGAAGGAGGCGAACGGGATGCAGCCGGCGGCCAGCGTCAGGATCATCCGGCCGAGCGGCCACTTGAGCTTCTGGCCGAGCAGGAAGGTGACCACGAAGTACCCGATGTACAGGTAGCCGTGCAGCATCGCGACGTAGGTGGTGACGTCCTCGGCGGTGTCGAAGCCGTACTTCGCGACCATGAAGCCGCAGAACACCAGCAGCGCCACACCGGTCGCAATGGCCAGGGCCCGGTACCAGCCCAGCAGGGGGTTCGCCTTCATACTCTTCATCGCCTCGCTCGGCAGGGATCGGCCGGCACGCCCGGATCCGCGCACCGCTCCCACGAGGGTAGCCGCCGCTTACGGGTGCGCCGCGCAGCGCCCTGCCCGGCCGCGGGCGCGCCCTACCCGGCGGGGGCCGCGTCCGGCCCGGTGAAGTCGCCGGCCGCCACCCGCAGCGGGCGGAGCAGTTCGAAGACCTGGCGGCACTGCGCGGCGTCGTACTCCTCCAGGCCGAACTCCATCGCCATCAGCTCCCGGGTGGCCTCCTCCACCACCTCGCGGCCGCGGCCGGTGATCGAGGCGAGCACCCCCCGGCCGTCCAGCGGGTTGGGCCGGCGGGCGACCAGGCCGGCCCGCTCCAGGCGGTCGACGGTGTTGGTCACGCTGGTCGGGTGGACCATCAGCCGCTCGCCGATCTTGGAGAGCGAGAGCTCGCCGGTCCGGCTGAAGGTGAGCAGCACCAGCGCCTCGTAGCGGGCGAAGGTCAGGCCGTACGGCTTGAGCACCGTGTCCACCCGCGAGAGCAGGATCTGGTGGGCGCGCATGATCGAGGTGATCGCCGCCATCGAGGGGGCTCCGCCCCAACGACGGGTCCAGAGCTCGTCGGCGCGGGCGATCGGGTCGAAGTCGAGTGCGAGGGGCTTGGCCACCTCCTAACCGTACCGGCGGTCGGGAACGCCGCTATCAGGCGTCCTGATGGTGGACAAGCGCAACACGTGGCGGGATCCCGCCAGCGGGGCGGCCAGGTCCGTACCAGGACATTGCCGGGATGTGAACGGAAGCCAACCCCACGCGCCCCACGGGTCGTTGACCACCGACCAGGCGTTCGGCCCGCTATCAGGCCTCGGTTCGGGCGGTAACCCGCTGAAAGACGGGGTGATTCGCCCCTTTCGTCACTCTGTTCACAATCCGCCGGGCTGGCGAGACCTGGCCAATTGGTGAACCAGACCTGTCATTTCACTTGTTGGATTGTCATGCTTTCGGCCAGCCCCGTCCGGCAGCCACCGCCCCACTCACCGGTGGCCCGCCGCTCGACCGCACGGAGCAGCCCGTCAGCGCCCGTTCCGCCCCTCAGGTGCCAACCCCGGCACCCCGGGACGAGGCGCGACCGCGCACACGCGGTTTTCCGGAAGGACCTGTACGTGAAGCGAAAGCTCGCAGCCGGCGCCGTACTCTCCGCCACCGCACTCCTCACCGGCGTCATCCAGGTGAGCACCGCCGCCCAGGCGACCCCCGCCCCCTCGGCCCAGGCCCAGGCGTCGCAGCAGCGCGAGGCCGTCCTCGCCGTGGCGAAGGGTCAGGCCGACCCGCTGGCCAAGGCGCTGGCGCTCGGCGGCCAGGAGAAGCTGGTCGCCAAGGACGCCGTGGTGGACGCCAACGGCACCCGTCACCTCCGCTTCGAGCGCACCTTCGCCGGCCTGCCCGTCCTCGGCGGCGACCTGGTGGTCCACCAGGCCGCCGACGGTGCGGTCAAGGCCGTGGACAAGGCCGTCGGCGCGACCATCTCCGTGCCCAGCCTCACCCCGTCGATCCCCGCCGACAAGGCGGCCGCACAGGCCTCCGGCGCCGTGCAGGCCACCGTCGGCATCACCGCCGACAAGGACGAGTCGCCGCTGAAGGAGGTCCACCAGACCGGCGCCGCCGAGCTGGTGGTCTGGGCCGCGGACGGCAACCCGCGCCTGGCGTACCGCACGACCGTCGAGGGCGTCCGTGCCGACGGCACCCCGAGCAGCCAGCTGCTCGTCACCGACGCCGCCAGCGGCGAGGTGCTCTCCACCCACGAGCAGGTCCAGACCGCGGCCGGCAGCGGCAACGGCGTCTTCGTCGGCAACGTCCCGCTGACCACCACGCTCAGCGGCTCGACCTACCAGCTGAAGGACGCCTCCCGCGGCGGCCAGTCCACCGTCGACTACAAGGGCCGCACCTCCGGGTCGGGCACCCTGTACACCGACGCCGACAACGCCTGGGGCAACGGCACCGTCTCCAGCGGCCAGTCGGCCGCGGTGGACGCGCAGTACGGCGCGGCCGCCACCTGGGACTTCTACAAGAACACCTTCGGCCGCAACGGCATCAAGAACAACGGCGTCGGCGCCACCAGCCGGGTCCACTACGGCAAGAACTACGTCAACGCCTTCTGGAGCGACTCCTGCTTCTGCATGTCGTACGGTGACGGCGCCGGCAACACCCACCCGCTGACCGAGATCGACGTGGCGGGCCACGAGATGACCCACGGCGTCACCTCGGCCACCGCGGGCCTCAACTACTCGGGCGAGTCCGGCGGTCTCAACGAGGCCACCTCGGACATCTTCGGCACCATGGTCGAGTTCTACGCCAACCTGGCCACCGACAAGCCGGACTACCTGATCGGCGAGGAGATCGACCTCAACGGCGACGGCACCCCGCTGCGCTACATGGACAAGCCCTCCAAGGACGGCGGCTCGGCCGACTCGTGGTCCTCCGGCGTGGGCAACCTGGACGTCCACTACTCCTCGGGCGTGGCCAACCACTTCTTCTACCTGCTGGCCGAGGGCAGCGGCGCCAAGACCATCAACGGCGTCAGCTACAACAGCCCGACCTCCAACGGCTCGACCCTCACCGGCATCGGCCGGGACAAGGCCGCGGCCATCTGGTACCGCGCCCTGACCGTCTACTGGACCTCCACCACCAACTACAAGGGCGCCCGCACCGGCACCCTGAGCGCGGCGGCGGACCTCTACGGCGCGGGCAGCGCCGAGTACAACGCGGTGGCGGCCGCGTGGAGCGGTGTCAACGTCAACTGACGTGACCCGCCGGGGGCCTGAGGGCCCCGCGAGCGCCCGGGGCCCTCACTGGGAGGGGAGGCCCCGGGCGCTCGCGCGTCCGCGGGCCCCCGACGCCCTCGCCCGGGCCCGCGTAGCAAGGGCCGCCGGGCCAGGCAAGGCCGGCCGCTGGCGGGATCCCGCCAGCGGGGCGAAACGCCCGAACCGGGCATCCGCCGCACCCGGACCACCCGTACCGGCGACTGGCGAGACCTGGCCAATCCCCGGCGGCGCCCTGTCCTTCCCCCTGTCGGGTTGTCATGCTTGCGTCCAAGCCCCGTTCGACGGCCGTCGCCCCCACCCACCGACCAGCCGTCCTGGACCGCACGGGAGCAGCACGTCAGCGCCCTACCGCCCCAAGGCGCCACCCCCGGCGCCCCGGTATGCGGCGTGACCGCGCACACGCGGTTTCGTGGAAGGAACCCCGTACGTGAAGCGAAAGCTGACAGCCGGCGCCGTACTCTCCGCCACCGCCCTGCTGGCCGGCGCCATCCAGGTCGCCGCGGCCCCCGCCCAGGCCTCCGCGCCCTCCGTCGCCCAGCAGCGCGACGCCCTGATCGCCCTGGCCGGCGGCGAGGCCGCGCCGGTGGCGCAGTCGCTCGCGCTCGGCGGCCAGGAGCGGCTCGTCGTCAAGGACGCGGTGCTGGACGCCAACGGCGACCGCCACCTGCGCTACGAGCGGACGCTCGGCGGCCTGCCGGTGATCGGCGGCGACCTGGTGGTGCACCAGAAGTCCAACGGCTCGATCACCTCGGTGGACCGTGCCTTCACCGGGCAGCTGTCGCTGCCCAGCCTCACCCCGGCGCTCTCCGCCGACAAGGCCTCCGCCCAGGCGCTCGGCGCGGTCCGGGCCACCGTCGGCATCGCGGCGGACAAGGACGAGGCGGCGATCAGCCGGGTCGACGGCGCGGGCGCGGCCACCCTCGTGGTCTGGGCCGCCGACGGCAGCCCGCGGCTGGCGTACCAGACGGTGGTGCAGGGCCAGCGGGCCGACGGCACCCCGAGCAGCCAGCGGCTGGTCACCGACGCGGCCACCGGCGAGGTGCTCTCCACCCACGAGGAGTTCCAGACCGCGACCGGGAGCGGCAAGGGCGTCAACGTCGGCTCGGTCACCCTGACCACCACCCAGAGCGGCTCGACCTACCAGCTCAAGGACGGCTCGCGGGGCAACCAGTGGACCGGCAACGCCGCGTCCTCGAACGCGCTGTACACCGACGCGGACAACGTCTGGGGCAACGGCCTCGCCTCCAACACCCAGTCCGCCGCCGTGGACGCGCAGTTCGGCGCCGGTGCGACCTGGGACTACTACAAGAACACCTTCGGCCGCAGCGGCATCAAGAACAACGGCGTCGGCGCGAGCAGCCGGGTCCACTACGGCTCCAACTACGTCAACGCGTTCTGGAACGACTCCTGCTTCTGCATGACCTACGGCGACGGATCCGGCAACACCCACCCGCTGACCGCGATCGACGTGGCGGGCCACGAGATGACCCACGGCGTCACCTCCGCCACCGCCGGCCTGGTCTACTCCGGCGAGTCCGGCGGTCTCAACGAGGCCACCTCGGACATCTTCGGCACCATGGTCGAGTGGTACGCCAACCTGCCGGTGGACGTGCCCGACTACCTGATCGGCGAGAAGCTCAACATCAACGGCAACGGCACCCCGCTGCGCTACATGGACAAGCCCTCCAAGGACGGCGCGTCCAAGGACTCCTGGTACTCCGGGGTCGGCAACGTGGACGTCCACTACTCCTCGGGCGTGGCCAACCACTTCTTCTACCTGCTGGCCGAGGGCAGCGGCGCCAAGACCATCAACGGCGTCAGCTACAACAGCCCGACCTCCAACGGCTCCACGGTCACCGGCATCGGCCGGAACAAGGCGGCCGCGATCTGGTACCGCGCCCTGACCGTCTACTTCACCTCGACCACCAACTACAAGGCCGCGCGCACCGCGACCCTGAAGGCGGCCTCCGACCTGTACGGCGCCACCAGCACCGAGTACAAGACGGTGGCTGCGGCCTGGAGCGCGGTCAACGTCAACTAGCCCCGGCGGACCACCCCTGGAAAAGACGGCAGGCTGCCGGGGCCCTCTGGGAGAGGAGGCCCCGGCAGCCTGTCGGCCGTCCGGCGGTCCGGCGGTCCGGGCCGCGGGTCAGGCGGCGGGTCGGGCCGCGGCGGGCTCGCGGGCCGGCACCGCCTTGCCGAGCTCCTCCTCCTTGAGGAGACGCTCGGCGAAGAACCCGCCGGTGGGCAGCACCGAGAGGACGAAGAGCAGGGCGCCACGCTTCACGTCCCACTTCTGCGCCTGCCAGGCCATGATCCAGAACACCACGTAGAGGATGAACAGGATCCCGTGGACCATGCCCATCACCGGGACCGCGTCGAAGCTGGTGGTGCGCTTGAGCACGGAACAGACCAGGAGCAGGAGGAAGGAGAGGCCCTCGGGGGCGGAGACCAGGCGCAGGCGGTGGACGGCACTGCTGTTCACGATGGCGTACCTCATACCGGAGTCGAAGATCGCTTGTGAACCGGCTCACAAGCATCCCCGCCATTATCACCGAGCACATGTCCGAGCCCCCGGCCGGGGTGCTCCCCCGTGCCGGACGTCACACCCCGGACGTCACGGCCCCCTGCGCCACGGCCCCGGACGTCACGGCCCACGGCCTCACGGCCCCCTGCGCCACGGCCCCGGACGTCACGGCCCACGGCCTCACGGCCCCCTGCGCCACGACCCCGGATGTCACAGCCCTGCAGCAGATCGCCCCCGGTCGCGGCGCCGGGCCGGTCGGCGCCCCTATCCTGCTGCCGCGCCCCGGCGATCCGGGAGCCGTCCGCATCGCAGCACCACGGGGGTACCACCGATGTTCAAGCTGGACTGGGACCGAAGGACCTGCGCCCGGCGCGGGCACGTCACGTACGCGCCGGCCGAGCCCGAGCTGAACCGCCGCCTGCACGCGGCGACCGCACTCGGCGACGCCTGGCGCTGCCTGCGCTGCGGCGACTTCGCGCTCGGCGCCCCGCACGGCTCCGGGCCGGCCGAGGAGGCGCCGCTCGTGCCGCGCGGCAAGGCCCTGCGGGACCTCTTCATCCTCCGCTTCCTGGCCGTCGAACGGCTGCTGCGCGGGCTGCTGATCGTCGTGGTGGCCTGGGGCGTCTGGAAGTTCTCCAACAGCCAGGACGCGGTGCGCCGGGTCTTCGACGAGAACCTGACGGTGTTCCGGCCGGTGACCGAGCACTTCCACTGGGACCTCGAACACTCACCGATAGCCGACACCATCCGCAAGACCTTCGACTACAAGCACAGCACCCTGCTGATCGTCGCGGGCGCGCTCCTGGTCTACGCGCTGATCGAGATCGTCGAGGCGTACGGCCTCTGGCTCGGCAGGCGCTGGGCCGAGTACCTCACGGTGGTGGCCACCGCGGCCTTCCTCCCGCTGGAGGCGTCCGAGCTGACCGAGCACGTCAGCGCACTGAAGATCGGCACCCTGGTGCTGAACATCGTCGCCGTGCTCTGGATCCTGCTCTCCAAGCGTCTGTTCGGCCTGCGCGGCGGCGTGGTCGCCTTCGAGGCCGAACGCCACTCGGCCTCGCTGCTGGAGGTGGAGCTGGCCGCCGGGGCGGTCCCGCACGGTGCGCACACCTGAGCCCGATCCGGGCATTTGTCGCAGAGCGGTACCAGAACGCCGCCTCCCTCTCCCCGGCGGCCGCCCGATGCGGCTACATTGCGGCGGTGGCACAGTTTCGACTCCAGGGGTCCAAGACGCTCGCCGTCGACATGACGGGCGACGGCGTGAAAGCCAGAAACGGCTCGATGGTCGCGTACAGCGGCCAGATGAGCTTCAAGAAGCTCAGCGGCGGCGGTGACGGCCTGCGCGGCATGGTCACGCGCAGGCTGACCGGCGAGCAGATGACGGTCATGGAGGTGAAGGGGCAGGGCACCTGCTACTTCGCCGACAAGGCCACCGAGATCAACCTCGTCCGGTTGAACGGCGAGACGCTCTACGTCGAGTCGGACAACCTGCTCTGCACCGAGGGCACGCTGCGCACCGGCACCACCTTCACCGGTCTGAACGGCATCTCGTCCGGCAACGGCCTGTTCACCACCAAGGTCGAGGGCAGCGGCTGGGCCGCCGTCACCTCCAAGGGGCCGGCGATCATCCTGCGGGTCACCCAGGGCATGCCGCTGCGGGTGGACCCGGGGGCGTACGTGGCGCACACCGGCAATCTGAGCCGCAGCCTCAAGTCGGGGGCCGGCTGGACGACGTTCATCGGCGAGGGCGGCGGCGAGGCCGTCCAGGTGGAGTTCACCGGCGAGGGCCTGGTGTACGTGCAGCCGTCCGAGAAGCTGACCGTCGGGGGCGACGTCTGATGCCGTTCACCAGGATCAACAACAAGATGATCGAGGCCCGGGTCGTCCCCGGGCAGCGGCTGTTCAGCCAGCGCGGCGCGATGCTCGCGTACACCGGCGAGGTCCGGTTCACGCCGAACATCACCGGCGGGCAGGGCGGGGTCATGTCGATGATCGGCCGCCGGGTGGCCAACGAGGACACCCCGCTGATGACGGTCGAGGGCCAGGGCACCGTGATGTTCGGCCACGGCGGCCACCACGTGCACGTGATCGAGCTGGCCGGCGACACCCTGTACGTCGAGGCGGACCGGCTGCTGGCCTTCGACGGGTCGCTCCAGCAGTCCACCATGTTCATGGGCTCGCAGGGCGGTGTGATGGGCATGGTCCGCGGCCAGGTGACCGGCCAGGGCCTGTTCACCACCAAGCTGGACGGCCACGGTTCGGTCGCGGTGATGGCCCACGGCGGCGTCTTCGAGCTGCCCATCACCCCGCACCAGCCGGTGCACGTCGACCCCCAGGCCTACGTCGCGCACCGCGGCCAGGTCCAGAACAAGCTGTCCACCGCGCTGGGGTGGCGCGACATGATCGGACGCGGCTCCGGCGAGGCGTTCCAGCTGGAGCTGTCCGGCAACGGCACCGTGTTCGTGCAGGCGAGCGAGGAGAAGCTCTGATGTCCTACCCGCCGCAGCCCCCGTACGGGCAGCCGAACGACCCGTACGGCCAGCAGCAGCCGTACGGCCAGCCGTCGCCGTACAACCAGCCCACCCAGCCCGGCTTCCCGGCCGCCCCGCCGCCCGGCTACGGCCCGCCGCCCGGCCAGGGCTACCCGCCGCCGCCTCAGGGCCACCCCCAGCAGGGCTATCCCCAGCAGGGCTACCCGGCGCAGCCGCCGCAGCAGTACGCCCAGGAGCAGTTCGGCGGCGCCCAGGCCCCGCTCCCCAAGGCGCAGGACGGCTCCGGTCCGGTGGTGCACGACGCGCACAGCCTGCCGGTCAACGACAACGTCAACCCGTACGCCTTCTCGGTGGACCTGAACGGGTCGTACTTCCTGCAGAAGGGCAAGATGATCGCCTACTACGGCGACATCTCCTTCAAGGGCGTCGGCGCCGGCGCGATCGACCGGATGCTCGGCCAGCACTTCAACTCGCCGATGCACGCGGCGGACTGGGTGGTCGCCGAGGGCCGGGGCAAGCTGCTGCTGGCCGACCGGGCGTTCGACCTCAACTCCTACGACCTGGAGGAGGGGAACCTGACCGTCCGTTCGGGCAACCTGCTGGCGTACGAGCCGACGCTGCGGCTCAAGCAGTCGATCATCCCCGGCTTCCTGACCCTGATCGGCACCGGCAAGTTCGTGGCCGCCTCCAACGGCCCGGTGCACTTCGTCGAGCCGCCGATCCGGGTCGACCCGCAGGCACTGGTCGGCTGGGCCGACTGCCCGGCGCCGTGCCACCACTACGACCACGACTACATGCACGGGGTGATCGGCGGCATCCGCCGGCTGACCGGGCTGGGCGGGGCGTCCGGCGAGGAGCACCAGTTCGAGTTCATCGGTGCCGGCCAGGTGCTGCTGCAGTCGACCGAGGTCCTGATGGCCGAGCGCGCGGTCGGCCAGGTGCACGCCGAGGCGGGCGTGCCGATGGGCGGGGTGCCGTCGCAGCACGCATCCGGCCACGGCAGCCAGCTGCCCAACGTCAACGTGCCGGGTCTCGGTAACCTGGGCGACCTCGGACGGCGCTTCGGGCTGTGAACCTCCACCGGCCCGCGGGTCCGTCCAGGTCCGTGGCCCCCACGGGTCCGCCGGTCTCCACGGGTCCGCGGGCCGGACGAGCCGGTGGGGCCGGACGAGCCCGGACGGCCTCGGACGGACCCGGCAAGTTGTACAAGATTTAACTAAATGCGGTATGCTGTCTCCCATGGATACGCACACAGCCGACGCCGCGGACGTCTCCCCACCGGGCCCCGAGGAGGAGACTCCCTGGCTGACCGCCACGGAGCAGCGGCTGTGGCGCGCCCACCTGGAGGTCGCCAAGCTGCTCGACTACCAGCTCGGCCGCGAACTCCAGCCCCACGGCCTCGCGATCAACGACTACGAGATCCTGGTCGTGCTCTCCGAGGCGCCCGAGCGGCGGATGCGGATGACCGACCTGGCCACCGCCACGCTCCAGTCCAAGAGCCGGCTCTCGCACCAGATCACCCGGATGGAGACGGCCGGGCTGGTCCTGCGGCAGGAGTGCCCGGGCGACCGGCGCGGCCTCTACGCCCACCTCACCGAGCAGGGCTGGGCGACCATGCAGAAGGTCGCCCCGGACCACGTGCGCAGCGTCCGGGCGCACTTCATCGACCGCTTCACGCCCGAGCAGCTGGACGCGATGTACGAGGCGCTGGCCCCGGTCGCCGAGCACCTGCGCGGGCTGCGCGGCCGCTCCTAGCCGCCACCCCGTCCCTCTCCGTCCCCTTCCGCCCCTCTCCGGGCCGGGGGCCGGGGACGCCCGGAACGCCTGGGGGCCGGTCCCCCGTACCCGACGGGGGACCGGCCCTCCTGCGTGCGTTCAGCCCCGGGTGAGCCCGGCGACCAGCTCGTCGGCGGCCCCGTACGGGTCCAGCTCGCCGGCCACCACCCGCTCGGCCAGGGTGACCAGGTGGCGGTCGCCGTGCAGGTCGCCGATCCGGGCCCGCAGTGCGGCCAGCGCGATCGCCTCGACCTCGTCGGCCGCCCGGCGGCGTCGGCGCGCGGCCAGCTCGCCGTGCTCCTCCAGCCAGGCGCGGTGCTTCTCCAGCGCCTCGACCACCTCGTCCACGCCCTCGCCGCGGGCCGCGACCGTCTTGACGATCGGCGGGCGCCAGTCCCCCGCCTCGCGGGCCTCGCCCAGGCCGAGCATGTGGTTCAGCTCCCGGGCGGTGGCGTCGGCGCCGTCCCGGTCGGCCTTGTTGACCACGAAGAGGTCGCCGATCTCCAGGATCCCGGCCTTGGCGGCCTGGATGCCGTCGCCCATCCCGGGGGCGAGCAGCACCACCGTGGTGTCCGCCTGGGCGGCGACCTCCACCTCGGACTGGCCGACGCCGACGGTCTCGACCAGGATCACGTCGCAGCCCGCCGCGTCCAGCACCCGCAGCGCCTGCGGGGCGGCCCAGGAGAGGCCGCCGAGGTGGCCGCGGGTGGCCATCGAACGGATGAAGACCTCCGGGTCGGTGGCGTGGTCCTGCATCCGGACCCGGTCGCCCAGGAGAGCACCGCCGGAGAACGGCGAGGACGGGTCGACGGCCAGCACCCCGACGCGCTTGCCGAGCCGGCGGTAGGCGGAGACCAGCGCCGAGGTGGAGGTCGACTTGCCCACGCCCGGCGACCCGGTCAGCCCGACGGTGTAGGCCCGGCCGGTGTACGGCGCGAGCGCCGCCATCGCCTCGCGCAGCTGCGGGGCGGCGTTCTCGACCAGCGAGATCAGCCGGGCGACGGCACGCGGACGGCCCTGCCGGGCCTGCTCGACCAGCGTCGCGACATCGATCATCGGGATCTCCTTACGAGTCGGGGCTGCGGACCGCTTGTGGCGGTCCGCAGCCCCGAAGATATGTCGGACGATCAGGCCTTCGGAACCCTGACGATCAGCGCGTCACCCTGGCCGCCACCGCCGCAGAGGGCGGCCGCGCCGACGCCGCCGCCGCGCCGCTGGAGCTCCAGCGCCAGGTGCAGCACCACGCGGGCGCCGGACATGCCGATCGGGTGGCCGAGCGCGATCGCGCCGCCGTTGACGTTGACGATGTCGGAGGAGACGCCCAGGTCCTTCGTCGACTGATGGGCGACGGCCGCGAAGGCCTCGTTGATCTCGATCAGGTCGAGGTCGGCGGCCGTCAGGCCCTCCTTGGCCAGCGCGTGCTTGATCGCGTTGGACGGCTGCGACTGCAGCGAGTTGTCCGGGCCGGCGACGTTGCCGTGCGCGCCGATCTCGGCGATCCAGGTCAGGCCCAGCTCCTCGGCCTTGGCCTTGCTCATCACGACCACGGCGGCGGCGCCGTCGGAGATCTGCGAGGAGGTGCCGGCGGTGATCGTGCCGTCCTTGGTGAAGGCCGGGCGCAGCTTGGCCAGGCCCTCGACGGTGGTGTCCGCGCGGATGCCCTCGTCCTGGCTGAAGACGACCGGCTCGCCCTTGCGCTGCGGGATCTCGACCGGGACGATCTCGGCGTCGAAGACGCCGTTCTGCTGCGCCTTGGCGGCCCGCTGGTGCGAGGCGGCGGCGATCTCGTCCTGGACGTCGCGCGGGATGCCCAGGCGGGTGTTGTGCTTCTCGGTGGACTCGCCCATCGGGATGTTCTCGTAGGCGTCGGTCAGGCCGTCGTGGGCCATCGCGTCCAGCAGCTCGATCGCGCCGTACTTGTAGCCCTCGCGGGACTTCGGCAGCAGGTGCGGGGCGTTGGTCATCGACTCCTGGCCACCGGCCACCACGATGTCGAACTCGCCGGCGCGGATCAGCTGGTCGGCCAGCGCGATGGCGTCCAGGCCGGAGAGACACACCTTGTTGATGGTGAGCGCCGGGACGTTCATCGGGATGCCGGCCTTGACGGCGGCCTGGCGGGCCGGGATCTGGCCGGCGCCGGCCTGGAGCACCTGGCCCATGATCACGTACTGGACCTGGTCACCCGCGATGCCGGCCCGCTCGACGGCGGCCTTGATCGCGAAGCCGCCGAGGTCGGCGCCGGAGAAGCCCTTGAGCGAACCGAGCAGGCGACCCATCGGGGTCCGCGCACCGGCAACGATCACAGAGGTGGTGTTGGTCATGGGACGAGCCCCTTCGCACGTCGTGGCCAGGTGTGGATGCCGCTCAATGTACTGACCTGTAACCCGCCCGTCACCGGAGCGACGGTGTGATCGAGCGCACTGGCACTGTCCAGTCAACACCGTGTCAAGCCGGTCCGGGTGAACCCCGCCGCGACCGGCCGCGTCCACACCGTGTGAGCAGGCTCGCACCCCCATCGCTGGCGCGCTCCGGCCGCATGCGCTGCACTGTTGCCGTCCCGTTGCCCGCCCAGACCCGGAGGCCACCGTGCTGACCCGCATCGACCACATCGGCATCGCCTGCCGCGACCTCGACAAGACGGTCGAGTTCTACCGCGCCACCTACGGCTTCGAGGTGTTCCACAGCGAGGTGAACGAGGAGCAGGGGGTGCGCGAGGCCATGCTCAAGATCAACGACACCGGCGACGGCGGCGCCTCCTACCTCCAGCTGCTGGAGCCCACCCGGCCCGACTCGACCGTCGCCAAGTGGCTGGAGAAGAACGGCGAGGGCGTCCACCACATCGCCTTCGGCACCGCCGACGTGGACGGCGACTCCGAGGACATCCGCGCCAAGGGCGTCCGCGTCCTCTACGACCAGCCGCGGATCGGCTCGATGGGCTCGCGGATCACCTTCCTGCACCCGAAGGACTGCGGCGGCGTGCTGACCGAGCTGGTCACCTCGGCCGAACCGGGCGATCACACGGCCCACTGAAACCTCCCGGCGGGTGCCGCCGACGGGCGGCACCCACTGGTGACTCGTCAGTAATGTCGCCCTCTGCCCGGAAAACCCCCACGCGGCCATTCCCCCGCAGGGCGCTCCCACTACAATGCCCAGGTGCGCGAAGACTCCGGGGGACGGGGACGACGAGCACGGCCGACGACAGGCCCGTCCGCCCTCCGGTGGTCGGCCCGTCAGGGGAGTCCATTACGCGGGCACGGCTGAACAGTCGCATCGGATCTGTCACCATTCTCCACAGGCAAGAGTTCGCCCAGAAGTCCACCCGGACGGGGGAACGCGGAACCACCGCGCTCCCGGCCAGGGCTTCGACGACCGCGGCGGACGCCCCCTGCTGACCAAGGGGTCGTCCACCGGCTGCGGATGCAAGGACCAGTCGGACCGGGGCCCCGGACAGCGGGTGCCCGGGAACGGCCGGGTCGAGGACGCAACCAGGAGATGGATGGGACCGCGGAGTGCGGGGCTACGAGGCTGACGATCACCTCTCCCAGTTCGAGGCCGACATGGATCGGACTCGGAAGGAGCGGGACAAGGCGGCCGAGCATGCCGAAGACCTCGCCTACCAGGTGGAGGTGCTCCGGGCCAAGCTGCACGAGTCCCGCCGCATGCTCGCCCAGCCGCGCGCCTTCGACGCGGTGTCCGGGCAGGCCGAGCAGATGCTCCGCACCGCGGAGATGCAGGCCCAGCAGCTGCGCGCGGACGCCGAGCGGCACCTGCGCGACTCCCAGGCGGCCACCCAGCGCCTGATGGCCGAGGCCGCCGAGCGGACCGCCCGGCTGGAGGCCGAGCTCGCCGCCCGCCGGCGCCAGCTGGAGGACGAGCTCACCGAGCTGCGGCGCAGCGCCGAACAGCACGTCAACGAGAACGTCAACTGGGCCGAGCAGACCCGGGCCGGCACCGAGCAGGAGGCCCAGCGCCTGCTCCAGGAGGCCCGCGCCGAGGCCGACCGGCTGATGGCCGCCGCCCGCGCCGAGGCCACCGCCCTGTCCGACCAGGCCCGCGCGCAGACCGCGGCCGACGTCGACGCCGCCCGCGGCGAGGCCCAGGCCGCCGCCGAGGCCGCCATCCAGCGCGCCCAGAGCGACGCCGAACGGCTGCTGCGCGCCGCCTCCGAGCAGGCCCAGCAGGCCGGTGCCCAGGCCGCCGCCGACGTGGACGCCGCCCGCGGCGAGGCCCAGCAGCAGCTGGCCGCCGCCCACGTCGCCGCCGAGCACCAGCTCGCCGCCGCACAGGCCGAGATCGGCCGGCTCAAGGAACAGGCCGCCGCCGAACAGCAGCGCGCCCAGGAGGCGCTCGCCCACGCCCAGGCCGAGATAGAGCGGCTGCGCGCCCAGGCGATCGCCGAGGCGGAGCGCACCCGTCGGGAGGCCGCCGAGCTGCGCGCCCAGGCCGAGGCCGCCGCCGAGCAGCTCCAGGCCGACGCCGAGGCCGCCGCCGAACGCAAGGTCGCCGACGGCGAGGCCGCCAGCGAGCAGCGCTCGCAGACCGCCCGGGCCGAGGTGGCCCGGATGGTCGCCCAGGCCACTAAGGAGGCCGAGGCCATCAAGGCCCAGGCCGCCACCAAGCAGGCCGAGGCGGAGGCCGCCAAGGCGGCCGCCGCCGAGGAGAGCGAGCGGCTGCGCGCCACCGCCGAGTCGGTGGCCGGCGAACTGCGCGGCGAGGCCGAGGCCGCCATCGCCGAGATGCGGGCGCAGGCCGAACGCGACATCGCGGAACTGCGGGCGCAGGCCGAGGCCGCCGCCCGGCAGCTGCGCAGCGAGGCCGAGGAGGCCGGCCGCGCGGCCGGTGCCAAGGACGCCACCGTCCACCTCGCCAAGGCCGCCAAGACGGCCGAGGAGGTGCTCGCCAGGGCCAACCAGGACGCCGAGACCGCCCGGTCGGGCGCCGCCACCGAGGCCGAGCGGATCCGCACCGAGGCCGCCGCCGAGGCGCAGCGGCTGCGCGAGCAGGCCCAGGCCGCCGTCGAGCAGGCCCAGAACGCCGCCCTGGACGACGCCGCGGCCGTCCGCGAGCGGATCCGCGAGATGCAGGACGAGGCCGCCCTGCTGCGTGCCGAGGCCGAGGAGCTGCGCGCCCAGGCCGCCGCCGAGGCCGACCGGGTCCGCGGCGAGGCCCGCCGCCAGGCCGTCGTCCAGATCGAGGAGTCGGCGAAGAACGCCGAGGAGCTGCTCACCAAGGCCAAGTCCGACGCCGACGAGCTGCGCGCGGGCGCGGCCGCCGAGATCGAACGGATGCGCGAGCAGGCCAAGGAACAGGCCGTCGAGACCCAGGGACGCGCCGAGCAGACCCTGGCCCGGGCCCGCGCCGAGGCCGGGAAGACCGTCGCCGCCGCCGAGCAGCAGGGCCAGGACGCGCTCGCCGCCGCCAAGGCCGCGGCCGCCGAGAACCGTGCCGCAGCCGAGCGCGAGACGGCCGAACTGCGCCGCGAAGCAACCGAGTTCGACCAGCGGGTGCGGGCCGAGGCGACCTCCGCCGCGGAGGCGCTGCGGGCCGACGCGCAGGCCGAGGCCTCCGCCGTCCGGGACGCCGCGGTGGCCGACGCCGAGCGGCTGCGCACCGAGACCGACGCCGAGGTGGCCCGCTCCCGGGCCGAGGCCGAGGCCGCCGCCGACGCGCTGCGCGAGGAGAGCCGACGCGAGCACGAGGAGGCCGCCGCCGGGCTGCGCCGCGAGCGCGAGGAGACCGCCGAACAGCTGTCGGCCGCCCGGACCGCCCGCGAGCAGGCCGAGCAGGCCGCCGCCGAGCTCACCGAGCGCACCGCCGCCGAGACGACCGCCCTGCGGGAGGCCGCCGACGCACACGCCGACCGCGTCCGCAGCGAGGCCGAGCAGGCCGCCGCCGAACTCACCGAGCAGACGACCGCCGAGACCTCCCGCCTGCGAGCCGAGGCCGAGGAGGTGCTGGAGGGCGCCCGGGCCGCCGCCGAGAAGCGCCGGGCCGAGGCCGAGGAGGCCGCCAAGGCGCTGCGCGAGCGGGCCGACGCCGATCTCGCGCTGGCTTCCGAGCAGGCCGAGACCGTCCGGGCCGAGGCCGGCCGGGAGCTGTCCGAGGCCCGCGCCACCGCCGACTCCATCCGCGCCGAGGCGCAGGAGGCGCTGGAGCAGGCCCGTGCCGAGGGCGAGGAGCTGGTCGCCGCCGCCGGGGCCGAGGGCGCCAGGCTGGTCTCCGCCGCCGAGGACGAGGCCGCCGAGGTGCGCCAGTCGGTGGCCGGCATGCACGAGGCCGCCTCGCAGCAGATCGCCGAGCTGCGGGCCACCGCCGAGGCCGAAGCCGCCGAACTGCGCCGGGAGGCCGGCCAGGCCGCCGCCGAACTGCGCGACACCGCCGCCCGCGAGAGCGCCGAACTGCGGGAGCTGGCCGAGCGGGAGACCGCCGAGCTGCGCGAGCGGACCGACCTCGCCGTCGCCGAACTGCACGAGACCGCCGACCGGGAGACCTCCGAGCAGCGCGCCCTCGCCGACTTCGAGACCGCCGAGCAGCGGGCCGTGGCCGAGCGGGAGACCGCCGACCTGCGGGCCCGCACCGACGCCGAGACCGCCGCCCTGCGCGAGCAGACCGAGCTGGAGCTGGCCGCCGACCGCGAGGCCGCCGAGGCCGAGCTGGGCCGCCTGCGGGCCGAGGCGCAGGCCTACGACGAGCGGCTGCGCGCCGACGCCGAGGCCGAGCTGCGGGCCGCCCAGGAGGCCGCCGAGCAGCAGCGCGCCGACGCCGAGGCGCAGGCCGCCCGGACGGTGGCCGCCGCCGAGGCACAGGCCGCCGCCGCGATCGCCGAGGCCGAGGAGTTCGCCGCCTCGCTGCGGGCCGAGGCCGAGGAGTACGCGCTGGCCACCCGTGGCCTCGCGGACGAGTACGACGCGGCCACCCACGCCCGCGCCGACGCGTACGACGCCGACACCCGCGAGGCCGCCGAGCAGTTCGACAAGGCCACCCGCGATCAGGCCAAGTCCGTGCTGGAGAAGGCCTTCGCGGACGCCGAGGCGCTCGGCGAGGACGCCCAGACCACCGCACTGGCCACCACCGCCGCCGCCGAGGAGCAGGCCGACGCGATGGTCGCGGCCGCCCGCAAGGAGGCCGACCGGCTGGTCGCCGCCGGCGAGGCCGCCGGCCAGGCCGAGGTCGAGAAGGGCCGGGCCGACGCCGACGCGCTGCTCTCCGAGGCCCGCCGGGACGCCACCGCGATCCGCGAGCGCGCCGAGGAGCTGCGCGAGCGCACCGACGCCGAGGTCGAGGCCCTGCACGAGCGCGCCCGCAAGGAGAACGCGCAGGCCATGAAGTCGGCCGGCGAGCGGGTGGACGCGCTGGTGACGGCCGCCCAGGAGCAGCTGACCGAGGCCGAGGAGCAGGCGATCGCCGCCGTCACCGAGGCCGAGGAGCGGGCGGCGGCGCTGGTCGCGGCCGCCGAGGAGCGCGCCAACGAGCTGTCCTCGGAGGCGTCCGCCGAGGCCAGCAAGGTCCGGATCTCGGCCGTCCGCAAGGCGGAGGGCCTGCTGAAGGAGGCCGAGACCAAGCTCGCCGACTCGACCGACCGCGCCGAGGCCCTGATCGTCAAGGCCGAGGCGAAGCTGAAGTCCGCGCAGGACGAGGCGGAGGAGCGGCTCGAATCGGCGTCGGCCGAGGCGGAGAAGCGGCTGCGGACCGCCGACGAGTCGGCGAACGAGCAGGTCGAGCTGGCCAAGGCGGAGTCCGAGCGGCTGCTCACCGAGGCCCGGGCCGAGGCGAAGCGGGTCACCGACGAGGGCCGGCGCGAGCTGGACGAACTGGTGCGCCGCCGCAAGGACATCAACACCGAGATCTCCAGGGTGCAGGACGTGCTGTCCGCGCTGGAGGCGTTCGAGGCACCATCACCGGTCGCACAGGCCAACGGGGGAAGCAACACCAAGAAGGACGGGGGTGCCAAGGCCGGTGCCGGAGTTGGCGCTCCCCGGTCGGGTGGCAATCGCTCCAAGAGCGCACCACCCGATTGAGCGGACATTGTCCGCGAGACAACGGCGTTTCGCCGTAGACACTCCGGTACCGTGTCAGGATTCCCTCAACCACCTCAGCGGTTTGACGACAGGAAGCCCAGAACCCCATGAGCGACAGTCACTCCCCTCACGGCTTCGACCTGGTGCGCCGTGGGTACGAGCGCGCCCAGGTCGACGAGCGGATCACCAAGCTGGTGGCCGACCGTGACAGTGCCTTGACCCGGATCAGCGCGCTGGAGAAGCGCATCGAGGAGCTCCACCTGGAGACCCAGACCGCTCAGGCGGCGGTCACCGAGGCGGAGCCCTCCTACGCCGGTCTCGGCGCCCGCGTCGAGAAGATCCTGCGGCTCGCCGAGGAGGAGGCCAAGGACCTGCGCGACGAGGCGCACCGCGCCGCCGAGCAGCACCGCGAGCTCGCCGAGGCCGCCGCCCAGCAGGTCCGCACCGAGGCCGAGAACTACGCCAAGGACCGCAAGGCCAAGGCCGAGGACGAGGGCCTGCGGATCGTCGACAAGGCCAAGAGCGACAGCGCCCAGCTGCGCGCCGAGGCCAACAAGGACGCGCAGAACAAGCGTGAGGAGGCGGACGTCCTCTTCGAGGAGACCCGCACCAAGGCCGCCCAGGCCGCGCTGGAGTTCGAGACCAACCTGGCCAAGCGCCGCGAGCAGTCCGAGCGCGACCTGGCCGCCCGTCAGGCCAAGGCCGAGAAGCGCCTGGCCGAGATCGAGCACCGGGCCGAGCAGCTGCGCCTGGAGGCCGAGAAGCTGCGCACCGACGCCGAGCGCCGGGCCCGCCAGACCGTCGAGACGGCCCAGCGCCAGTCCGAGGACATCGTGGCGGACGCCAACGCCAAGGCCGACCGGATCCGCAGCGAATCCGAGCGCGAGCTGGCGGCGCTCACCAACCGCCGCGACAGCATCAACGCCCAGCTGACCAACGTCCGCGAGATGCTGGCGACGCTGACCGGCGCGGCCGTGGCCGCCGCGTCGCTGCCGAACGACGACACCATGGGCGTGCCCGCCCAGCAGTCGCGCTGACGCCGCGCACGACGGGCCCTCACCCTCCGGGGTGGGGGCCCGTCGTGCTGTCCCGCCGGCACCCGGCGGCCGGACCTCGACGCCGTCGCGGCCGGCCCGGGAGACCGCAGGCCGGCGGCCCGCTCCTGCGCCCGGCCGGCACCGTCTCCTTCGGCCGCTGAACCACCCCGGAGGGGAAGGCCGGTCCGGTCTCCCCCTCCGGCGGCCTCCGGACGGGCCCCGGGTCCTCCGGCCGGCCGGCAGGCCCTCGCGCGTTCAGCGCGGGTAGGCCCCGTCCGGCCGCTGGTGGCCACAGCTCAGCTGGTTGCCGTCGTCGTCCGAGACGGTGCCGAACCACGAGGTGCACCAGACCGAGACCGAGTCCGGCCAGTACTGCACCTCGAAGGGGTGCCCGGAGCCGTAGTCCCCGTACGAGGTGACGATGAACGTCTCCCCCGGCTTCAGCCAGTAGTCCTCGCCCAGCGGCTCCAGCGTCAGCTCGACCAGGCCCTCACCGCGGTTGGTGACGGGCATCCGGCCGGTGACCTCCAGCGCCGAGAAGTCCCAACTGCCCTGGTCCGCCTTCCGCTCGCTCATCCGGCCACCCGCTCCAGCAGCCGGCCGACGGCGGCGTTGAACTCCTCCGGTGCCTCCAGCGCGCTCAGGTGGCCCACGCCCGGGAGCACGGTCAGCTCGGCGTCCGGGCTCGCCCGCACCATCAGCTCGGCCTCCGTGAGCGGGATCAGACCGTCCTGCGCCCCCGCCACCACCGCGGTCGGCACCCGCAGCCCGGCCAGTACGTCCAGGGTCTCCGGCCGGGCCGCCATCGCCCGCTGCGCCCAGGCCACCGCCGCGGGTGACGCCGCGGCGATCATCCCCTGCACCCGGTCGACCAGGTGCCCGGAGTCCGGCCCGAGCTGGCCGGCCGCCACCTTCTCGTCCAGCAGCAGCTGGACGCTGTCGCGGGCCAGCACCGCGGCGGCGATCCGCTCCCGGTTGGCCCGGGCCGCGTCGGTGTCGGCGGTGGCCTTGGTGTTGGCCAGCAGCAGTCCGGCCAGCCGGTCCGGGTGGCGGCGGGCGAACGCCAGCGCCACGTAGCCGCCCATCGAGAGGCCGACGAGCACCGCCCGCCCGATCCCGGCCGCGTCCAGCAGCAGGGCGACGTCGTCGGCGAGCGCGTCCAGCGAGGGCTCGTCGGTGCCCAGCTCGGTACCGCCGAAGCCGCGCTGGTCGGGGGCGAGCACCCGGGCCCCGTGGCCGGTGGGCCCGGGCAGGGCGTCCAGTTGCGCGGACCACATCGAGGCGTCGAGCGGGAAGGAGTGCAACAGCACGAGGGGTGTTCCGGTACCGCTCTCGCGGACCGACACTGCGGAGGGGGGCTGGGTCATGGGCCCACCGTATTCCGGTGCGCCCGGCGGGCCCACTCAGCGGGCCACCCTGTCCGCTTTGTCATAGCCTGACGGAGAGTAAGGGAGCGCGAATGATCGAGTTGCACGACCTGACGAAACGTTACGGCAAGACCCTCGCCGTCGACCGGCTGAGCTTCCAGGTGCCGCAGGGCGTGGTCACCGGCTTCCTCGGCCCCAACGGCGCGGGCAAGTCCACCACCATGCGCATGATCCTCGACCTGGACCGGCCCACCGCCGGGCGCGTCACCATCGACGGGAAGAGGTACGGGCAGCTCAGCGAGCCGCTCAAGTACATCGGCGCGCTGCTGGAGGCCAAGGCCGTCCACCCCGGCCGCAGCGCCCGCGACCACCTGCTCTGGCTCGCCCAGAGCAACCGGATCCCCACCTCCCGGGTGGACGAGGCCCTCGCCCTGGTCGGCCTCACCGCGGTCGCCCGCAAGCGCGCCCGCGGCTTCTCGCTCGGCATGGGCCAGCGGCTCGGCATCGCCTCCGCCCTGCTCGGCGACCCCGAGATCGTCATGTTCGACGAGCCGGTCAACGGGCTCGACCCGGAGGGCATCCTCTGGATCCGCAACCTGATGAAGCGCCTCGCCGCCGAGGGCCGTACCGTCTTCGTCTCCTCCCACCTGATGAGCGAGATGGCCGTCACCGCCGACCATCTGGTCGTCATCGGCAAGGGCCGGCTGCTCGCCGACATGCCGATGGCCGAGTTCATCCGGCACAACTCGCGCTCCGCCGTCCGGCTGCGCACCCCGCACCCCGAGCGGCTGCTGGACGTGCTGGCCCGCTCCGGGGTCCGGCACGAACCCGGCCCGGACGGCTCGTACGAGGTGGTCGACGGCGACCTCGCCGAGCTCGGGGAACTGGCCGCCGCCCACGGCGTGGTGCTGCACGAGCTGAGCCCCCAACAGGCCTCGCTGGAAGAGGCGTTCATGCAGATGACGGCCGACTCGGTGGAGTACCACGCCGGGGCCGGCGAGGGCCGCGACGCGGCCGGCGCACCCGGTGCCTGGGGCGCCACCTGGCAGGGCGGCTCGGCTCGGCAGCCGGCGGCCAGCGGCACGGAGGAGAACTGAGATGGCGTCCTTCCCGGCGGTCCTGCGCTCCGAGTGGACGAAGATCCGCAGCGTCCGCTCGACGGTCTGGACGCTCGCCCTGGCCTTCGTCGTCACCCTCGGTGTCGGAGCCCTGCTCTCCCTGCTCACCAACAACAACTTCAACGAGTTCCGCGGCAACGAGGACACCCCGTTCGACGCCACCGGGACGGCGTTCTCCGGCATCATGCTGGGCGAACTGGCCATCATCGTCTTCGGCGTGCTCGCCGTCGGCAACGAGTACAGCAGCGGGATGATCAGGGTCTCCCTGGCGGCCGTCCCCCAACGCGGCACGCTGCTGACCGGAAAGGCGGTGGTGCTCGGCGCACTGGCCTTCGCGGTGTCCCTGGTCACCGCGTTCGTCACGTTCTTCGTCGGCCAGTCCCTGCTCGGCGACCACTCCACCGGCATCTCCGAACCGCACGTGCTGCGTGCGGTGTTCGGCGCCGCGCTCTACCTGACGATGCTCTGCCTCTTCTCGGCCGGCGTCACCGCGATGCTGCACAACCAGACGCTGGCGCTCGGCGTGCTGGTGCCGTTCTTCTTCCTGCTCTCGCCGATCCTCTCCGCGGTGCCGAAGGTCAAGACGCTGGCGCACTACTTCCCGGACTACGCGGGCTCGCGGATGCTCCTGGTGTACGAGCAGCACGGCCAGCCGTACGGCCCCTGGGCCGGCTTCGGCATCTGCCTGACCTGGACCCTGGCCGCCCTGGTCGGCGGGGCGATGGTCCTGAAGAACCGCGACGCCTGACCCGCGCCGCGCGTCCGCGGCGCCCCTCAGTACCGGGGGGCGCCGCGGCCGCGCTGGAGGTTGGAGGCGCGGCGCTCCCTGGCGCCCCAGCAGGCGCGATGCCAGTGACGCCGGTCGTCCACGCCGGCGCCGTGCATCGGCCAGGCCACCACGTGTCCGACGCCCGGCGGGATCTCCTGGTCGCAGCCCGGGCACCGGTAGAACCGCCCGGCCGTGCCGGCCACCGTCTGCACGACCCATTCGTCACCCTGGTAGCTCTCGGTGCGGCGCAGCGAGCCGCCGAGCGGGGCGGCGGCCGGCTCGGCCTGCTCGCGGTCGGCGGCGCTCTTGATCCGGTTGCGGCGGGGCGACACGTCGGGCTACCTCTCTACGGGGGATCGGGCCTCCAGCGTAGGCCGTGCGACTCATCCCCAGCTCCCCTATCACGCCACTGTCCGGCGCTTCGGGGTTTCCCGTGATATCCACCCGATCTTCCGCGAAATTCGTGGTTCGGCGTGCCATTGGCACATGACATCGGTTACTCACATGGGGGACAGGCGGGGCCCGCAAACCCTGCGCGCACCCGAGGAGGCCCAAGGATGACCAAGACCAGCGCCCGAGCCGAGACCCGCCGGCCCGCCGGGATCCGGACCCCGGAGCCCGCCCGGGCACTGGCCGCCGCCGGCCCCGTGACCGCCGCCGCGGGCACTCCGCTGCCCGCCGCGACGCCGTCCGGCTCGCTGCCCGCGGAGACCGCGCCGGTGCGGGTCGGCGCCTTCCTGCTCTCGGCGCAGTTCCCCGGGCAGACCCACGCCGAGGCCCTGGACCGTACCGTCCGGGCCGCCGTGGAGGCCGAGCGGGCGGGCCTGGACAGCGTCTGGCTGGCCGAACACCACTTCGTCCCGTACGGCGTCTGTCCGAACGCCGCCACCCTCGCCGCGATGCTGCTCGGCCGCACCCGCCGGATCGGCGTCGGCACGGCGGTCAGCGTGCTCTCCACCGCCCACCCGGTGGCCCTCGGCGAGCAGGCCGCGCTGCTGCACCTCACCTCGGGCGGGCGGTTCACGCTCGGGGTCGGCCGCGGCGGGCCCTGGATCGACCTGGAGGTGTTCGGCAGCGGCGTGGACGCCTTCGAGCAGGGCTTCCCCGAGCGGCTCGACCTGCTGCTGCGGTGGCTGCGCGGCTCCCGGGTCGGCGCGGACGGCCCGCAGTTCAGCTTCCCGGAGGTGGCCGTGGTGCCACGCGCGAGCGAGCCCGCGCGCACGCCCGAACTCGGCACCTGGCTCGGCCTCGGCGACCAGTCCGGGCTGCTGCGCTTCCCCCGTCAGCGCAAGGACGCCGACGGGGCAGGTGACGAACTCAACCCCGCGGGGCGGCCGGTGGCCGGCCCGCCGGTCGTGGTCGCCTGCACCTCGCCCGGCGGGGTGCGGCTGGCCGCCGAACGCGGGCTGCCGATGCTGCTCGGCATGCACTCCGGCGACGACGACAAGCTCCGGATGCTGGAGCTCTACCGGGCGGCCTGGCTGGCCGCGGGGCGCGGCGAGGAGCAGCTGCGCCGGGTGACCCGCCAGCACGTCGCGGCCGGCGTGGCACAGGTGGACGACCGCACCGCGGAGGCCCGGGCCACCCTGCTGCGGGCGATGCCCGGCTGGTTCGAGTACGGGCTCGGCGCGCACCGCACGGTGGACGGCCGGGAGCGCAAGATGCGCGACCCGCACCAGTACACCGAACTCCTCTGCGACCTGCACGCGGTGGGCACGCCGAAGCAGTGCGCGGACCGGCTGCTGGCCACCGCCGAGCGGACCGGAATCCGCCGCTTCGCCCTCCTCGCCGAGGGCAGCGGCGACCGCGAGGCCACCCTGCACAACATCGCCCGGCTCGGCTCCGAGGTACTGCCGCAGCTGGGCTGAGACCCCCTCCGGCCGGCGGACGGCCCGGGCCGCCCCTCCCCCTCGGCGGGGGCGGGCGGCCCGGTGGCGTGCCGGCGCCGGGGAGACGCTGTCCGACGACGGGTCAGCAGTCCCGGAGTTCCTCGGACTGGTTGAGCAGCTGCTCCCGGACGGACGTGAAGCGCTCGAACCGCGCCTCGTTGGGGCCCGACGGCAGGAACACCGCCACCCGGTGGCAGTTCTGGAAGGCCAGCCGGACACCGAAGTGGCGCTGCAGCGCACCCCGGATGGCGTCGCTGGCGAGGGCCCGGAGGAGCTGGCCGCGGGCCTGCTCGCTGGGCGGCGGTACGTGGTTGTCTGCGAAGTCGGTGCCGTCGACCTTCGCCTGGGCGACCAGCGAACTGATCAGCTCCCAGGCGTACGGCAGGGAGACGCGGACGCAGTCGACGAATTCCCGCTCGTCGACCTCGCCCCGCTCGGCCTTCTCCAGCAGGGCCGGTGAGACGTCGAGCGACATGGATTCTCCTCTCGCGGTCCACCCGCGCGGCGCCCGGGTGGTGATGCGTAGTCCAAGCTGAGGGTGAGGGTGGGCGAATCGCGCGTGATGTCCGGAACGCCGTCGGACGACTGTTTCCGGCACCGTGCGAAGGCGTCGGCGCCGAGGACGTGTCGAGGGACGTGTCGGGGGCGCCGGCCGCTCAGAACAGCGTGGCAGTCAACGGAGGGCCCGGCCGGTGATTCCTTCGGATTACTCCGGAAATACGCCCCGGTGCACCAGATTGGCCGGATCACGTTGGATCGTTCATCTGAAGTCTCCGTCCCCGTTGACAGCGCTCCTGCGAGCACGCCGTCACACACCGTAGCGGCCTTGGGGTGTGGGCGCCAGGGGGCCGACAGGCGTTCGCCGGATCGCCGAACCTCCATGTTCGCGGGGTTCGCGGATTCTTCACCCGGTCGTCGCGGAATCGCATCAACTGGCCCCGGTGGGCTAGCGTGGTCGACCGTGCGTCTCGTAATTGCCCGCTGCTCAGTCGACTATGCCGGTCGGCTCTCCGCCCATCTGCCCTCCGCCACCAGGCTCATCCTGGTCAAGGCCGACGGCAGCGTCAGCATCCACGCCGACGACCGCGCCTACAAGCCCCTCAACTGGATGTCCCCGCCGTGCGTCCTCAAGGAGGACGAGGGGGTCTGGACGGTGGTGAACAAGGCCGGCGAGAAGCTCATCATCACACTGGAGGAGGTGCAGCACGACTCCTCCCACGAGCTCGGCGTCGACCCCGGCCTGATCAAGGACGGTGTCGAGGCACACCTCCAGGAGCTGCTGGCGGACCGGATGGAGGTGCTCGGCGCCGGCTGGTCCCTGATCCGCCGCGAGTACCCGACCGCGATCGGCCCGGTCGACATCCTCTGCCGCGACTCCGACGGCGCGACGGTCGCCGTCGAGATCAAGCGCCGCGGCGAGATCGACGGCGTCGAGCAGCTCACCCGCTACCTGGAACTGCTCAACCGGGACCCGCTGCTCGCCCCGGTGAAGGGCGTCTTCGCCGCGCAGGAGATCAAGCCCCAGGCCCGCGTCCTGGCCACCGACCGGGGCATCGGCTGCGTGGTGCTCGACTACGACGAGCTGCGCGGCATCGACGACGACAAGCTGAAGCTGTTCTGACCCGCACCGCTCCCCGGGCCTCCGGGGAGCGGTGACCACGCCGTCTGCGCCCTAAGGCACGGGCGGCGTCGTGGTCGCCGAGCCCGTCGGCGTCGGGGTCGGCGAGGGCGTGCCGGGAGGCGAGGAGTGGGTGGCCGTCGTGGACGGCGAGGGGGTCGGCGTGGTGCCCCCGGAGGATCCGCCGGCCGCCGCGCCCCCGTTGGAACCACCCGAGCCCGACCCGGATCCCGACCCGGAGCCGCCACCCGAACCGGCCGGCGGCGGGTTACCGCCCGCACCGCCGCCCGCACCGCCGCCCGCGCCACCACCCGCGCCGCCCGCCGGGGGCTGCGACTGGTTCGGGGACGGCGGCTGCGAGGCGGACTCACCGGCGCTCGGCGACTTGCTCGGCTTCTTCGACGCGGACGGCGAGTGCGACGCCCCGCTGCTGCTCGACGAGGGCTCCGGGGCGGTCCCGGCCGCCTCCGGGGAGCCGTCCGGGCTCTCAGTGCCGCCCGTGGCCGTCGCCGACGGGCTGACGCTCGGCCGGGGCGTCGGCAGGCCCGCGGGCACACCGGTGCCGTCGTCGGACCTGCTGTGCGGGTCGGTGCTCCGGTGCTCGTCCGGGCCGGCGACGCTCATCGCGACCGCCGTGCCGAGCACGCCGAGCGCGAGCACCGCCGCCGAGGCGGCGACGACCGTGCGGCGGTTGGGTCCCGTGCCGGGGGTGGTCCGGAACCGCCACGGCACCTGGGCGATCGCCCGGATGACGGGCCGGCGCACGGGCGCCGGACCGGCTGCCGCGGCGGGCAGCTGCCGGCCGTCGGCGCGCAGCAGGTCGAGCATCCGGCGGGCGCCGGCCGCCCCGCGCGGTTCGCCGAGCGCGGCCCGCAGGGTCAGCGCGGACTCCAGTTCGGCGATCGCCCGGCCGGACTGCTGGACGCAGATCGCGTACACGCCCAACTCGTGGTGGAACCAGGCCTCGTCGGCCCGCGAGCCGGTCTGCCGTGCGGCCTCCAGGCCGAGCAGCAGGGCACGCTCCCAGGCCCCCCAGCGCAGCGCCAGGGCCAGCGCCGGGGCGGCGGCCCTGGCCAGCCGGACGACGGAGGCGTGCCGGCCGGCGGTCCGGTCGGCCAGCAGCACGCCGAGCACCACCTCGGCCTCGGCCGCGATCTGCTCGGTGGAGACCGAGCTGTGCCCGACCCACCAGGCGAAGTGCTGGGCGGCGCCGTCGATGCTGCCGCGGGCCGGCCACTGCGGGGCCAGCAGGTCGAGCGCGCCCGCGGTGAGCCGGTGGTGACCGCCGATGGACACCGCGAGCCCGGCGTCGGCGAGTTCGTGCAGGGCGCTCTCGCCCTGGCCGACGTCGATCAGCGCCGGCAGGTGCGGGGCGGTCGGGCACTCGCCGCCGAGCGCCACGGCGAGCCGCAGCACGGCCTGGGCGGGCTCGCTCAGGCCCTCGGCGAGCCGGACGGCGGGCGAGGCGCTCTCGGCGACGGACGGCAGCGGCACGGTCCCGCGCAGCTCGGCCTCGCGGACCGCCGGGTCGGGGTCGTGCGAGGGCTCCTCGACGGCGCCGAAGACGCCGAGGCGGTCCTCCTCGGCGGCCACCAGCGCGTCCACCGCAACGTCCCGCTGCCGCAGCAGCGCGGCGGCCTGGACGAAGCGCAGCGGCAGCCCCTCGGACTCGAACCAGAGGTCGACGGCCCAGGCCTTCTCGGCGGCGTCGAGCGGGCGGCCGGCCAGCCGGGCCGCGAGGGCGAGCGAGGCGGGGCGGGAGAGGCCGGCGACGAGGTGGTCCCGGAGCCGGGAGTCGGCGGGCAGCGGCGGGCTGTCGGGGGCGACGGAGATCAGGAAGGCGCAGTCGGGGGCGGCGGCGAGCAGGTCCTCCAGCTCGGGGCCGGCCGGCTCGACCTCGTCGATCACCACGATCGCGCCGACCCGGCCGAGGTGCTCGGCGAGCTGCCCGGGGTCGGGGCGGAAGCCGGGAGCCTGGTGGGTGGCGGCGAAGAGGTCCTGGAGGAGGTCGGCCGCGGTGCGGCGGTGGCCGCAGAGCTGGACGACGCCGCCGGGGGCGAGGTCGCCGGCCGCTTCGGCGACGGCCGACAGCAGGGCGCTGCGCCCGGAGCCGGCCTGGCCGACCAGACGTATCGAGCGGCCCTCGGCGAGCAGGCCGAGCAGTTGGGCGATGTCGGCCTCGCGGTCGAGCAGCGGGAGGTCCGCGGGCCCGGCGCCGAGGGCGAGCGGGCCGACCGCGCGACCCGGGCCGCCGACGGGCCCGCGCGCGGGTTCGGTGCGCTCGATCCGGCGGGGTCGGGGCCGCCACTCCTCGGGACAGGGGCGCACCTCGGAGCCGTCAGGGGTGCCGACGGTCACCAACAGGCCGCCGGAGACCAGTTCACCACCCCGGGTGCGAACGGCCTCCTGCCGGAACTCCCCGGATGGCTGTCCCACGATCTGCTCCGCCCCTGCTCTGCCGACGACTTCGCACGGCCGCGCCCGGGCTGGGATCCCCCCGGCCATGGTCCGGACGAGCCGGAACCGGGCCCGACGGCCGTGTTTCTGACGGCAGACTCTTGCACATCCGCCTCCGCGCGCGCAGCGCGGACCCACCCCACGACGGGGAACGGTGGGTCAGAGCGCGGGCCCGAGGACGGGCAGGGTGGCTCCGCGGGGCTCGGCGACGACGCCCTCGACGGCGAGGATGCGGTGCAGCCGGGTGGCCACCAGCAGCCGCTGGAGCTGGGCGGGAACGGAGCGCAGCACCAGCCGGCGGCCGATCCGGCCGGCCCGCCGGTGCGTTCCCATGATCACGCCGAGGCCGGTGGCGTCCCAGAACTCCAGCCGGGCGAGGTCGAGGACGAGGTCGCCCCGCCCGCCGTCGACGGCCTGGTGCAGCCGGACCCGCGCGTCGGCGGCGGTGCGCACGTCGAGGCGGCCTTCGATGGCCAGCGCCGCGTGGTCGCCCGTGATGCGCATGGTCTCCTCCTCCGCCTGGCGGGTCACTGGTGCGGGTTCGTCCCGCCCCGGCCGCGCCGGGCCCGGGAGCGGGTGTCCATCCGGGCGGGCCTGAAGCCCCGCGCCCGGGCCCGGCCGCAGCAACGTCAGCGTGGGCCGGGCTCCCCCTCATCTGACGGTGAACCAGGTCCGCAGGTTGCTGGTTCCGGCCAGATCTGAAGCAACTTCACTCGTCCGAGGGAATATACGCAGGAACTCTCCATACCTACGCTCGATTACCGCCCAAATCACCCGTCTGCGGCACCCGGCGTGAGGAAACTCACCCGCCCCCGGCGCGGCGGGCCGTACGATGCTCCGATCGCACGGCCCGCCTGGTCACACGCCTTCGTGGGTCACTTGCCCGGGTACGGGTAGAAGCCCCGGCCGCTCTTGCGGCCCAGGTCACCGGCGGTCACCATGCGCGCCATGATCTCCGGCGCGGCGAACTTCTCGTCCTGGGTCTCGTCGTAGATGTTCCGGGCGGCGTGCAGCAGGATGTCGACGCCGGTCAGGTCGGCGGTCTCCAGCGGGCCCATCGGGTGGCCGAAACCGAGCCGGCAGGCGGTGTCGATGTCCTCGGCGGTGGCGACGCCCGACTCGTAGAGCTTGGCGGCCTCGACGACCAGCGCGGTGATCAGGCGGGTGGTGACGAAGCCGGCCACGTCGCGGTTGACCACGACGACGTCCTTTCCGACGCCCTCGGCGAAGGCGCGGGCGGTGGCCAGGGTCTCGTCGCTGGTCTTGTAGCCGCGGACCAGCTCGACCAGCTTCATCAGCGGCACCGGCGAGAAGAAGTGCACGCCGACGACCGACTCGGGGCGGCCGGTGGCGGCCGCGATCCGGGTGATCGGGATGGCGGAGGTGTTGGAGGCCAGCACCGCGCCGTCCTTGGCGATCTTGTCGAGCTCGCGGAAGACGCCCTCCTTGACGTCCAGCTGCTCGAAGACCGCCTCGACCACGATGTCGGCCTCGGCGACCGCGCCCAGGTCGGTGGTGGTGGTGATCCGGCCGAGCGCCGCCTCGGCGTCCTCGGCGGTCAGCCGGCCCTTGGAGACGAACTTCTCGTACGAGGCGCGGATGCCCGCGAGCCCGCGCTGCAGCGCCTCCTCGGTGACGTCCCGCAGCACCACCGGGTGCCCCGCCTGGGCGGAGACCTGGGCGATGCCGGCCCCCATCAGGCCGGCGCCGATCACGGCGATCTGCTGGCTGGACGCGTTGCTCATGGCTTGGTCTCCCGGATGCCGTCGCCGCCCGGCGGGCGGGCCCTGAAGGCGGCTCAGGGCAGGGGTCACCCGCTTGAGCCGCGTCGCTCTGCGCCGGACTCTAATGCCCTTCACGCGCCCGTGGTGCCATCCGAGAGTGTGATCTGCGACCGAACCGGCCGGGCGGACCGGGTGGTCAGAGGGTGATGCCGAGGTCCTGGGCCAGGATCGCCGCCTGCACCCGGCTGCGCAGCCGCAGCTTGGCGAGGATCCGGCTGACGTGGGTCTTGGTGGTCGCCTCCGCCATCTCCAGCCGCCCGGCGATCTCGCCGTTGGAGAGCCCGGCCCCGAGGCAGGCCAGCACCTCCCGCTCGCGCGGGGTGAGCCCGGCCACCGCCGTCCGGACGTCCGGCCCGACGGTCCGCTCCGGGCGCGCGAAGGAGCCGATCAGCCGCCTGGTCACCGAGGGCGCCAGCATGCCGTCCCCGCGCGCCACCGTGCGGATGCCCTCGACCAGGGTGTCCGCCTCCAGGTCCTTCAGCAGGAACCCGGCCGCGCCGGCCCGCAGCGCACCGTAGACGTACTCGTCCAGGTCGAAGGTGGTCAGCACGAGCACCTGGGCGGCCCCGGCGGCCACCACCTGGCGGGTCGCCGAGACGCCGTCCAGCCGGGGCATCTGGACGTCCATCAGGACGACGTCGGGCCGCAGCTCCAGGGCCAGCCGCACCGCCTCCTCGCCGTCCGCGGCCTGCCCGACCACCTCCAGGTCCGGCTCCGCCCGCAGGATCATCACCAGCGCGGCCCTGACCGCCGCCTGGTCCTCCGCCACCAGCACCCTGATCGTCATGCCCGTCCCTCTCCCGCCTCGGTCACCAGGGCCCGCGGCAGCACCGCGCGCACGGCCCAGAACTCCCCCTCCGGCCCGGCCGTGAAGTCGCCGCCCAGCAGCGCGGCCCGCTCCCGCATGCCCACCATGCCCGCCCGGGCCCCCGGCAGGGCCTGGCCGGCCCCGGTGCGGTACGGGCTCTCCACCGCGATCCGCACCTCCTGGGGGCAGTACTCCAGCAGCACCCGGACGCGGCCCGGGCCGGCGTGCTTGAGCGCGTTGGTCAGCGACTCCTGGACGATCCGGTACGCCGCCAGGCCGACCGGCACCGGCAGCTCCCCGCGGTCGCCGCTCTCGGTGAACTCGAAGTCCAGCCCGACGTCCTGCCCGGCCGCGCGCGCCTGGGCGAGCAGCGCGTCGACCGCGCCCAGGTCGGGCGCGGCGTACGACTCGTCGGCCTCTCCCCCGCCGCTGTCCCGCAACAGGCCGATCATCCGGCGCATTTCGGCCAGCCCCTGGACGCTGTTCTCCCGGATCACCGCCAGCACCTCCACCAGCGGGTCGTCCTCCGACCGCCGCTGGCGGCGGGCCACCGACTGGGCGCCGGTGGCGTGGATCGCGATCGCCGACAGGTGGTTGGCCACCACGTCGTGCAACTCCCGCGCCATCCTGGCCCGTTCGGCGACGACCGCCTCGCGCCGGTCCAGCTCGGAGAGCAGCGCGGTCTGTTCGGCCCGCAGCCGCTGGGTCTCCGCCTCCTGACGGTGCTTGCGCACGATGTCCCCGGTCCACACCGGCGCCAGGTAGACCAGCGTGGTCAGCACCACGACGGCCACCGCCGTCGGGGCGTCGCTGAAGACCAGCACCAGGGTCGAGAGCACCAGCACCGAGCCGGCGCCGGTCAGGTGCAGCACCCGCGACATCCTCGGACTGCCGTAGAGCACCGCGGCGTACAGCAGGTCGGTGTACATCAGGGTGGTCGCCAGGAGCGCCCCGCTGAAGATGCTGACCGCGAAGGCGATCCCGCCGACCGTGGCGATGAGAACCGGCCTGTTCCGGCGGACCAGCTCCAGCGAGGCCATCACCAGCAGCGGCGGGAGGGCCATCCAGCGGGGGATGTGACCCGAACCGTCGTACACCTTCAGGGCGATCAGCAGCAGCCCCCCGAGCAGCCCGAAGAGCGCGATCGCCCGGTCCTCCTGCCGCGGGGTGAGTGTGGGTCTGCGCACGGCCCCATCAGATCATCCCCGGCGGGGCCGGCGGCTCCGGTGCGGGGAGGATCCCCCGTACATCGAAAGGTGCAGGCCCGGTTCGGCTCCGGCGACGACGACGCCCGCGCGCTCGTCGGGAACGCTGGAGGGGTCACCGAGAGCCGCGGAGCCCACCATGATCGTCACCCTCGTCCTCGCCGCCGAGGCCGCCTTCTGGATCCTCCTCGGGCTCGGCCTGGCCACCCGGTACCTGCTGCGGTGGCGCCGGGTGAGCACCGTGCTGCTGGTCGGGCTGCCGGTCGTCGACCTCACCCTGTTCGCCCTCACCGTGCTCGACCTGCGCGGCGGCGCCACCGCGAGCTGGACGCACGCGCTGGCCGCGGGCTACGCGGGCTTCTCGATCGGCTACGGGCCGTCGCTGGTCCGCTGGGCCGACCGGCACTTCCAGTACCGCTTCGCCGGCGGGCCCAAGCCGGTGCGGTCCCCCCAGTACGGCCCCGAGCGGACCCGGCACGAGTGGCGGATCTGCGGGCGGACGGTGGTCTCGGCCGCCATCACGCTGGGTCTGATCACCGCCCTGGTGCCGCTCTCCGCCGGCGCCGCGCACTTCTCCGACTTCACCGGCTGGTACGCGCGGCTGGGCATCACGGCAGCGATCAACGTGATCGTGGCGGCCTGCTACTCGCTCTGGCCGAAGGAGGCGCCGGCCGGCGCGATCGTCGAGGACGGCCGCGTGGTCGGCTGGACGATCCCGCGGCAGTAGGCCCCCGCCGGGGTCAGCGGTTCTCGCCCGGCACCCAGAGCACGTCGCCCCGCTCCTTGTTGGCCGTCCGGGCCAGGATGAACAGCAGGTCGGAGAGCCGGTTCAGGTACTTGGCGGTCAGCGGGTTGACGCTCTCCCCGTGCTCCTCGATGGCGGCCCAGGTGGCCCGCTCGGCCCGGCGCACCACCGTGCAGGCCAGGTGCAGGTGGGCGGCGCCGGCGGTGCCGCCGGGGAGGATGAAGCTGCGCAGCTTCTCCAGCGACTCCAGGAAGTGGTCGCAGTCCTCCTCCAGCCTGTCGATGTAGGACTGCAGCACCCGCAGCGGCGGGTACTTCGGGTCCTCCACCACCGGGGTGGCCAGGTCGGCGCCGACGTCGAAGAGGTCGTTCTGCACCCGGGTGAGCACCGCGGCGACGTCCTCCGCCAGCCCGCCGACGGCGATCGCCACGCCGATCGCGGCGTTCGCCTCGTTGGTGTCGGCGTACGCGACCAGGCGCGGATCGGTCTTGGTCGTACGGCTCATGTCACCGAGCGCGGTGGTGCCGTCGTCGCCGGTACGGGTGTAGATACGCGTCAGATTGACCATGGGGCCCAGCGTAGCCAAGCGGTTAGGCGACGTTAACCCTCCCCCGGCCTTGGCCGGGGGTACCCCCGGCCGAGGGTCTCGTCGCTACGCGACGTTGACCCTCTGACCGGGGGGCGCCGCCTCCAGCCAGGCGAGGAAGCCGGTCAGCGCGTCCTCGCTCATCGCCAGCTCCAGCGGGGCGCCGTTGTGCAGGCACCTCAGGACGACCGAGCCGGAGAGCAGCGCCAGCTCCTCCTGCCCCTCGGGGTAGCGCCGGCCGAGCACCTCGATCTCCCGGCGGGGCAGCACCCGGCGCGGGCGCGGGGCGTACGAGAAGACCCGGAACCACTCGATCGAGTCACCGCTGTAGCGGCCGATACCAAAAACCCACCCCTTGCCGTCGGTCTGGGGGACCGGGGCCGAGGTGGGTTTGCCGTTCTCGTCGAGGTCGGGCTGCGTCGAGGCGTCGGCGGGCATTTTGAGCCGGTAGCTGCAGTCGAACGTGCCGCCGACCCGCTGGATCACACGGCGCCGTACCGCGAACGCGACCAGGCCGATCACACCAGCGGCCACGACCGCCGCACACACCACAAGGGCGAGGACCATGCTCACCTACCTCCTCGCTACCCGCGTTCCCCGTATCGGTCGTATCAAGCGACCGCATTGACCTACCAACTGATACGACAGTCCCGGGGTCACGCTCGCGCGTCCCCGGGACCGTCGGTCGACCCCGCTACAGGGTCTGGCGCACTCAGGCGTGGGCCTTGAGACCGCGCGCCGCGAACAGACGCACCTCGGCGCGTCGCTCGGCGTGCTCGTCCAGGTCCGACTGCGCCTTCTCCAGTGCACGCTCGGCACGCGCGACGTCGATCTCGTCCGCCAGCTCGGCGATCTCCGCGAGCAGAGACAGCTTGTTGTCGGCGAAGGAGATGAAGCCGCCGTGCACCGCGGCGATCACGGTGCCGCCGTCCACCGTGCGGATGGTGACCGGACCGGTCTCCAGCACGCTCAGCACCGGGGTGTGGCCCGGCATGATGCCGGTGTCACCGGAGGCCGTACGGGCGACGACGATGGTGGCCGCACCGGACCACACCTTGCGGTCGGCTGCGACCAGCTCGACGTGCAGCTCAGCCAACGTGGGCTCCTAGGCTCATGCAACCCCCGATTACTCGGGAGTTTCGGTAAGAATAACGGGCCCGCGCCCCCGGCATGAAACCGGCGGCACGGATTTGACCGGAATCACAGCCGATGCGACGCGAGGGGTGGGTCCCAGGGCTGGGGCCCACCCCTCACGGTCACTCAGCTGCTACCGGCCGCGACTACTTCTTCGCGAGCTCGGCGGCGTTCTTCTCGAGGTCCTCGATGCCACCGCACATGAAGAAGGCCTGCTCCGGAACGGAGTCGTACTTGCCGTCCGCGATCGAGTTGAAGGCCTCGATGGTCTCGGACAGCGGCACGGTCGAACCCTCGACACCGGTGAACTGCTTCGCCACGTAGGTGTTCTGCGAGAGGAAGCGCTCGATGCGACGGGCACGGTGGACCGTGACCTTGTCCTCCTCGGACAGCTCGTCGATACCGAGGATCGCGATGATGTCCTGGAGGTCCTTGTACTTCTGCAGGATCCCCTTGATACGGATGGCCGTGTCGTAGTGGGTCTGCGCGATGTACCGCGGGTCGAGGATGCGGGACGTGGAGTCCAGCGGGTCGACGGCCGGGTAGATGCCCTTCTCCGAGATCGGGCGCGACAGAACGGTCGTCGCGTCCAGGTGGGCGAAGGTGGTGGCCGGGGCCGGGTCGGTCAGGTCGTCCGCGGGGACGTAGATCGCCTGCATCGAGGTGATCGAGTGACCACGGGTCGAGGTGATGCGCTCCTGCAGGAGGCCCATCTCGTCGGCCAGGTTCGGCTGGTAACCCACCGCGGAGGGCATGCGGCCGAGCAGGGTCGACACCTCGGAACCGGCCTGGGTGAACCGGAAGATGTTGTCGATGAAGAGGAGCACGTCCTGCTTCTCGACGTCACGGAAGTACTCCGCCATGGTCAGCGCGGAGAGCGCGACGCGCAGACGGGTGCCCGGCGGCTCGTCCATCTGGCCGAAGACCAGCGCGGTCTTGTCCAGAACGCCCGAGTCGACCATCTCGTCGATGAGGTCGTTGCCCTCACGGGTGCGCTCGCCGACGCCGGCGAACACCGACACACCACCGAAGTTCTCGGCGACGCGGTAGATCATCTCCTGGATCAGAACGGTCTTGCCGACACCGGCACCACCGAACAGACCGATCTTGCCACCGGTGACGTACGGGGTGAGGAGGTCGATGACCTTGATGCCCGTCTCGAACATCTCGGTCTTGGACTCGAGGTCCTTGAACTCCGGGGCCTTGCGGTGGATCGGCCAGCGGACCTCGACCTGGGACTCGAACTCGTCCTTGTCGACGTTCAGCACGTCACCGAGGGCGTTGAAGACCTTGCCCTTGGTGATCTGGCCGACCGGCACGGAGATGGCCGCACCGGTGTCGGAGACCTGCGCGCCACGGACCAGGCCGTCGGTCGGCTGCATCGAGATGCCGCGGACCATGCCGTCGCCGAGGTGCTGGGCGACCTCGAGGGTCAGGGTCTTCTTGCCCGTGCCGTCGGGGTTGTCCACCTCGACGTGCAGGGCGTTGTACATGTCCGGAATCGCGTCGACGGGGAACTCCACGTCGACGACCGGGCCGATGACCCGCGCGACGCGGCCCGTCGCCGTGGTCGGCTCAACAGTGGTGGTCATTCTCATTCGCTCCCGCGGCTAGCGTCGGCGAGGGCGTTGGCGCCGCCGACGATCTCGCTGATTTCCTGGGTGATCTCGGCCTGACGGGCCGAGTTGGCAAGCCGCGTGAGCGACTTGATGAGCTCGCCGGCATTGTCCGTCGCGCTCTTCATCGCACGCCGGCGAGCGGCGTGCTCCGAGGCGGCCGACTGCAGCAGCGCGTTGTAGATCCGGCTCTCGACGTACCGCGGCAGCAGCGCGTCGAGGACGCCCTCCGCCGACGGCTCGAAGTCGTACAGCGGGAAGATCTCGTTCTTGGCCTTCGACTCGTCGCTGAGTTCGACCTCGTCGAGCTTCAGCGGCAGCAGCCTGGCGTCGACCGCCGTCTGCGTCAGCATCGACTCGAACTTGGTCGAGACCAGGTGGAGCTCGTCCACGCCGCCCGTCTCGGCCGTGAAGGCCTCGATCAGGTCGGCCGACACGGCCTTCGCGTCGCCGTACGTCGGCTTGTCGGAGAACCCCGTCCACGAGCCGGCGACCGCGAGGTCACGGAAGCCGTAGTACGAGACGCCCTTGCGGCCGACGATGTACGTCACCACTTCCTTGCCCTCTTCGCGGAGCTTCGCACTGAGCGAGAGCGCCTGCTTGATGGCGTTGGTCGAGTAGCCGCCCGCCAGACCGCGGTCCGCCGTGATCAGCAGAACGGCGGCCCGGGTGGCGTTCGGGTTCTCGGTGGTGAGCGGGTGCTTGGCGTTGGACCGGGTGGCCACCGCCGTCACCGCCCGGGTGAGCTCATCGGCGTACGGAGTGGAGGCGGCCACCGCGCGCTGCGCCTTGACGATGCGCGACGCGGAGATCATCTCCATCGCCTTGGTGATCTTCTTCGTCGCGGTGACAGAGCGGATCCGGCGCTTGTAGACCCGAAGCTGTGCTCCCATGGGTCGTTACGTCCTTTCCCTCGCTACCGGACTCAGGCCTGCTCGCCGAGCAGCTTGCCGTCGGCGGTGGTGAAGCCCTGCTTGAAGGCGTCGATCGCGGTGGTCAGCGCGTCGACGGTGCCGTCGGCGAGCAGACCGGTCTCGACGATGCCGGCCAGCAGGTCCTTGTGCTGCAGGCGCACGTGGTCCAGGAACTCACGCTCGAAGCGACGGATGTCCGCCACCGGGACGTCGTCCAGCTTGCCGGTGGTGCCGGCCCAGATGGAGACGACCTGCTCCTCGACCGGGAACGGCTGGTACTGGCCCTGCTTCAGCAGCTCGACCATGCGCGCACCGCGCTCCAGCTGGGCCTTGGAGGCCGCGTCCAGGTCGGAACCGAAGGCGGCGAACGCCTCCAGCTCACGGTACTGGGCGAGGTCCAGGCGCAGACGGCCGGCGACCGAGCGCATGGCCTTGATCTGGGCGGAGCCACCGACGCGGGAGACCGAGATACCGACGTTCACGGCCGGGCGGATGCCGGCGTTGAACAGGTCGGACTCCAGGAAGCACTGGCCGTCGGTGATGGAGATGACGTTGGTCGGGATGTACGCCGAGACGTCGTTGGCCTTGGTCTCGATGATCGGCAGACCGGTCATCGAGCCGCCGCCGAGGGCGTCGTTCAGCTTCGCGCAGCGCTCCAGCAGGCGGGAGTGCAGGTAGAAGACGTCACCCGGGTAGGCCTCGCGGCCCGGCGGGCGGCGCAGCAGCAGGGAGACGGAGCGGTAGGCCTCGGCCTGCTTCGACAGGTCGTCGAAGATGATCAGGACGTGCTTGCCGTCGTACATCCACTCCTGGCCGATGGCCGAGCCGGTGTACGGGGCGAGGTACTTGAAGCCGGCCGGGTCGGAGGCGGGAGCGGCCACGATGGTGGTGTACTCCAGCGCGCCGGCCTCCTCCAGGGCGCCACGGACGGACGCGATGGTGGAGCCCTTCTGGCCCACGGCGACGTAGATGCAGCGGACCTGCTTCTCCGGGTCGCCCGAGCGCCAGTTGTCGCGCTGGTTGATGATCGTGTCGACGGCCACCGCGGTCTTGCCGGTCTGGCGGTCGCCGATGATCAGCTGACGCTGGCCACGGCCGATCGGGGTCATCGCGTCGATGGCCTTGATGCCGGTCTGCAGCGGCTGCTTGACCGACTTGCGGGCCATGACGCCGGGGGCCTGCAGCTCCAGGGCACGGCGGCCGGTGGAGGCGATGTCGCCCAGACCGTCGATCGGGTTGCCCAGCGGGTCCACGACGCGGCCGAGGTAGCCGTCGCCGACCGGCACGGAGAGGACCTCGCCGGTGCGGCGCACCGTCTGGCCCTCCTCGATGCCGCCGAACTCACCGAGGACGACGACACCGATCTCGCGGGTGTCGAGGTTCAGCGCGAGGCCGAGCGTGCCGTCCTCGAACTTCAGCAGCTCGTTCGCCATGACCGAGGGCAGACCCTCGACATGCGCGATACCGTCCGCCGCGTCAGTGACCGTGCCGACCTCTTCACGCGAGGCGGCGTCCGGCTGGTACGACTGGACAAAGTCGGCCAGCGCGTCCCGGATCTCCTCCGGACGGATCGTAAGCTCCGCCATCAGGCTTCCCTGCTCTCCTAGTTTGCGATCCTCGGCCCGCCATTGAGGGCCGCAAGTATTCGACTCTCGGCCGGGTCTCTCGAACCGGCCGTACGATTTGCCGGCTCCTATTGGGAGCCGGTTCCCGACCGAGGGTCGGATGTGCTTCGGTGCTCAGCCTTCGAGCGACTGGCGAGCGCCTTCGAGGCGGCTCGACACGGTGCCGTCGATGATCTCGTCACCGATCTGGACCCGGACACCGCCGACGACCTCGGGGTCGACATCGATGTTCAGGTGCACCTGGCGGCCGTACAGCCGGCCCAGGGCGCCCGAGAGGCGGTCCTTCTGGCCGTCCGACAGCGGCACCGCGGTGGTGACCAGGGCCACCACGCGACCGCGCCGCGCCGCGGCGAGCTTCGAGTAGGACTCCAGGCCCTGCTCAAGGCTACGGCCACGCGGAGCGTTCACCAGGGCGGTGACCAGCCGGACGGTGCCGGCGTTGGCACGGCCGCCGAGCAGCTTCTTGATCAGCGCAGCCTTGGCGACGGCGCCGGCCTTCGGCTCGGTCAGCGCGGCGCGCAGCTCGTTGGAGCCGCTCACCACCCGGCCGAACCGGAACAGCTCGTCCTCGACGTCGTCCAGGACACCGGCCTTGTCGGCGGCGATGACCTCGGCGTACGCGGCCAGCTCCTCGACGGCGTCGACCAGGTCACGCGCACCCGACCAGCGGGAGCGGACCAGGCCGGAGACCAGGTCGAGGGTCTCGCCGGAGACCTGGCCGGTCAGCAGCGAGGAGACCAGCTGAGCCTTGTCCTGGCCCGACCGGGACGGGTCGGTCAGGACGCGGCGCAGCGACACCTCACGGTCCAGGAGGACCGTGACGGCGGTGAGCTCCTCGGCGAGCTTGGCCGCGTCCACCGAGGTGGAGTCGGTCAGGCCTTCGAGGTTCTGCCGCCCGGCGGCGAGGGCCTCACGGCTGGCGCCGATCACTTGGCCGCACCCTGAGCAACGGCGGCCTTGGCCTCCAGCTCGTCCAGGAAGCGGTCGATGACGCCGCTCTGCCGCGCGTGGTCCTCGAGGGACTCACCCACGATGCGGGAGGCCAGCTGCGAAGCGAGCGAACCCACGTCCTGGCGCAGGGCGGCAGTCGCCTGCTTCTTGTCGGCCTCGATCTGCGCGTGGCCGGCGGCGACGATGGCCTCGCGCTGACGCTGGCCCTCCTCGCGCATCTCGGTGAGCTGGGCAGCGCCCTGCTCGCGAGCCTGCTCGACGATGCGGGCAGCCTCGTGACGCGCCTCGGCGAGCTCGGCGCGGTACTGGTCAAGCAGGGCCTGGGCCTCGGCCTGAGCGGCCTCGGCACGCTCCATGCCGCCCTCGATGGCGTCCCGGCGCTCCGACAGCACCTTCTCGATGCTGGGGAGGAGCTTCTTGCCGAGGAGACCGAAGACGATGAAGAAGCAGAGCAGGCCGATGATGATCTCGGGCCATGCGGGGAGGAGAGGATTCATCTTCTCCTCGGCCGCGAGCGAAGCCGCGATGCTCATATCTGGACCTTCCTCGAATGGGTCTGCGGCAGGATTACTTGTTGCCGAAGACGAACGGCATGACGATGCCGATGAGGGCGAGCGCCTCGGTCAGCGCGAAGCCGATGAACATGTTGGAACGGATGAGGCCGGCGGCCTCGGGCTGACGGGCCATGGCCTGGACACCGTTACCGAAGATGAGACCGACGCCGATGCCGGGGCCGATCGCGGCGAGGCCGTAGCCGATGGACGCGACGGAACCGTAGACAGTGCCCTCAGCGAGGAAGCTCATTGCAGTTGTCCTTTGCAGGGTGGTGAACCGGTGGTGATTGGCCACCGGGCGATCCGGGAGGTTGGTTCGGGGAGGGCCGGGGCCCCTGGCTCAGTGCGCCTCTTCGAGGGCACCGGCGATGTAGCTGCTGGCCAGCATCACGAAGATGTAGGCCTGCAGGAACTGGACCAGCAGCTCGAAGGCGGTCAGCGCGACGGCGACGATGAACGAGGCCGAGCCGTACAGCGCGCCCAGGGTCGGGCTGAGCAGGTACCAGGAGGCGATGGAGAACATCACGATCAGCAGGTGGCCGGCGAACATGTTCGCGAAGGCTCGGACCGCGAGCGTGAAGGGGCGCACGAAGATGTTCGAGAAGAACTCGATCGGCACCAGGATGAACATGACCCAGCCGGGGATGCCCGAGGGCCAGCAGAGGTTCTTGAGGCCGCCGACGAAGCCGTGCTTCTTGAAGGTCAGCGTCATGTAGGTGACCCACACGACACCGGCCAGGCCGGCCGGGAACGCGATCGCGGCCGTCACCGGGAACTGGGCGAACGGGATGATCGACATGATGTTCATCAGCCAGATGAAGAAGAACATCGAGACGAGCATCGGGACGTACTTCTCGCCCTTCTTGCCGATCGTCTCCAGCACGATGGACCGCTTGACGAAGTCGTAGCCGATCTCGGCGACCAGCTGCAGCTTGCCGGGAACGAGGCGCGGCTTGGCGAAGCTGACCCAGAAGAAGACGACCACCAGCAGCGCGACGACCATCGACAGCAGCATCGGCTTGTTGAAGTAGAAGCTGCCGATCGAGAAGATCGGCTTGAAGTCGAACTCGTTCAGGCCCGGGGCCGGGAAGCCGCAGCCAGCGTCCCCGAAGTGGCAACTGCCTGAGGCGAGGGACGTGAGCTGATCAGCACTCACCACGGACTCCTTCGTCGTGACGCATGGTTACGGCAACCTCGGTGTGTCGGCGTGGCCTGCGGCCACGGAGCGGCACTGGAACTTGATGGGTTTCTCGCGGACCCCGCGCGGCGGCTATCTGCGCCACAGCGGGACCATCGAAGACTGCGCGGGTCCGGGGGGCGATCCGTCCGTCTTCCGGACAGACCTGGCCTCTTCCCGTACTCCGTTGTTGCGACGGACGATAGCAGCCCGTCAGTGCGGCATAAACACCGCCCCCCTCGTTGGGGGGACAGTCGGGCCTCGTCACTGTTGACGCCCCGAGTCGGAAGGCTTGTCGCCCTTGCTTTCGGAGGCGTCGGTGTCGACGTAGAAGGTCTTGGCCTTGAGCGCACCGCGCACCTGGAAGCCCGTCCAGATCAGTGCGCAGCCCAGCAGCGTGAAGGCGAAGGCCTGCCGGTTGAAGAGCTCGGTGTTCTTGAAGACGGCGAGGACGATGCCGACCAGCAGGATCTGAGTGGTGTAGACCAGGAGCGCCGCAGCCATCATGATGTGCGGGTTCGACCTGGTCAGCCGGTCGAGTGCGACCTGGCCGAAGCTGAAGAAGGCCATCACCAGCAGCGTTCCGAAGAGGGCGCCGAGCAGTCCCTTGCCACCCGCGACGGCAAAGGAGATCACCATGGCGATGATCCCGGCGACCGCAGTGGGAATCGCGGCGCCTCGGAGGATCCGGGCGTCGTTGGACGGCATGTCGGCAGCTCCGGCGGCATGTCGATGTGGCAGGGGGACGGGCACAGAACGTGGTGGTTGGCACCGGACCGAGGATCGCCGCAGGCCTTGCCGCTCCGCGGCGGGCCTGTCGAGGGAGACCGACCAGGGACGGAAGTCCTCCACCTGTCAGGTCTTTCGGCGTGTTCTCGGTACTCGTGAACGGTATCACAAACTATTTGATGAGAGCTTTACCATGAATGTGTGGTACCTGTCACACCAACGGCCCAACGGTGCCGCCGTACGGGTGAACCACCTTGACGATACGTCAATTCGCCTACCGGCTGCGGTTGCTGCCGTTCCGGTTGCCGCCGACCGCGGGCGATCCCTTCGGCAGTTCACCCAGGAGTTCCTTGTCCTTCGCGGACAGTTCAGCCATCGGCGCCGAGGTCGGCGCGGGTGCCACCGCATCCTCCCCGACGGCCTGCGCGGCGCTCCGGGCGGCGCCGCGGCGCCGGTAGCGCGGCGGGACGAAGGCCTGCACCGCGCGCGGGGCCCGCGGGCGGAACCGCGGGGTGAGCAGCACCACCAGGCCGACCAGGCAGAGCCCGGCCAGCGTCAGCACGACGGTGCGGCCGGTGTTGGTGACCGAGAAGGCGACGGTGCCGAAGGCGATCAGCGCGGCCCAGAAGTACATGATCAGTACGGCGCGGCTGTGCGAGTGGCCGACCTGGAGCAGCCGGTGGTGCAGGTGCCGCTTGTCGGCGGCGAACGGCGACTGGCCGGCCCAGGTGCGGCGGACCACGGCGAGCAGCAGGTCGGCCAGCGGCAGGGCGATGACGGTCAGCGGCAGCAGCAGTGGGATGTAGATCGGGACGAGGGCGTGCACCGTGGCGGTCTGCGAACCGGTCTCGCTGGTGATGAGGTCCGGGTCGACGCGGCCGGTGATGGAGATCGCGGCGACGGCCAGCATCAGGCCGAGCATCATCGAGCCGGAGTCGCCCATGAAGATCCGGGCCGGGTGCAGGTTGTGCGCCAGGAAGCCCAGGCACATGCCGATCAGCAGCACGCTGAACAGCACGGCGGGGGCCGCGTCCATGATGTTGTAGCCGTACCAGAGCCGGTAGGAGTACAGGAAGAACGCCATCGCGGCGATGCAGACCATGCCGCCGGCCAGGCCGTCCAGGCCGTCGATGAAGTTCACCGCGTTGACCATGACGACGACCATGGTGACCGAGATGACCATGCCCTGGGTGGGGCTGACGGCGACCGCGCCGACACCGGGCACCGGCAGGGTGATCACGGTGACCCCCTGCCAGACCATCACACCGGCGGCGATCATCTGACCGCCCAGCTTGACCAGGGCGTCGACGCCCCACTTGTCGTCGAGCACGCCGAGCAGCCACATGATCCCGGCGCCGGAGAGCAGCGCGCGGATGTCGGTGCCCTGCGAGAAGACCTTGGAGAGGTTGTCCAGCTGCGAGGCGACCAGGATGCCCGCGCAGAGGCCGCCGAACATGGCGATGCCGCCGAGTCGCGGCGTGGGCTCGCGGTGCACGTCACGGGCGCGGACCGGCGGCATCGCGCCGGCCGCGATGGCGAACTTCCGGACCGGGCCGGTCAGCAGGTAGGTGACGGCCGCGGTGCAGAACAGCACCAGCAGATACTCACGCACCACTGGCCTCCTGCGTCACTGTCCGACGGGTCGGTACCGAAGGTACTCCCGTGCCTGTCCGGGTATCGAGGTGCGTCGCCACGGCACACACCTTATTGAGTCGGACGCCCGGGACGTGCATCGCGGTTCGCCCTACCGGGGAGTGACCCCGGCTCCCCGCCTACCCGCGGTCGGCGAAGGCCCGTGCGAGCTCCCGGACCCGCCGGCCGATCCGTACGTCCGTGCCCTCCGCGAGCAGGCGGCCGATCAGCCCGGCGATCTCGGTCAGCTCGGCCTCGCCCATGCCCTGCGAGGTGACCGTCCCGGTGCCGAGCCGGATCCCGGAGGCCTCGGAGGGCGGCGCGGGGTCGTACGGCAGGGCGCACTTGCCGAGCATCAGTCCGGCGACGGCGCAGCGGCGCTCGGCCTCGGCGCCGCTGACCCCCAGCGGGCCGACGTCGGCGGTGACCAGGTGGGTGTCGGTGCCGCCCGTCAGTGGGCGCATACCGGCCTGTGCGAGCCCCGCGGCCAGGACGCGCGCTCCCGCGACGGTGCGGTGGGCGTACGCGCGGTACCCGGGGGTGGCCGCCTCGGCCAGTGCGACGGCCTTGCCGGCCACCTCGTTCATCGCCGCGCCGCCCTGGCTGAACGGGAAGACCGCCCGGTCGATCCGCTCGGCCAGCCCGGTGGTGCAGAGCAGCAGGCCGCCGCGCGGGCCGCGGAGCAGCTTGTGGGTGGCGGCCACGGTGACGTCCGCGTACGGCACCGGCGAGGGCGCGACGCCCGCCGCGACCAGGCCGGTGGTCTGCGCCGCGGAGGCGATCAGGTAGGCGTCCACCTCGTCGGCGATCTCCCGGAAGGCGGCCCAGTCCGGGTGCCGGGGGTAGGAGATGGAGCCGGCCACGATGGCCTTCGGGCGGTGCTCGCGCGCGAGCTCGCGGACCTGGTCGAGGTCGATCAGTCCGTCCTCGCGGCGCACCCCGTAGCCGACGAAGTCGAACCAGCGTCCGGAGAAGTTGGCACGCGAGCCGCAGCTCAGGTGGCCGCCGTGCTCCAGCGACATCGCCAGCACCACGTCGCCCGGCCGCAGCAGCGCCGCGTACGTCGCCAGCATCGCCGAAGTGGCCGACCGCGGCTGGACGTTGGCGTGCGGGGCGGCGAAGAGCTCGCGGGCCCGGTCGACCGCCAGCAGCTCGGCGGCGTCCGCCAGCGCGCAGCCGGTGTGGTGACGCCGGCCGGGGTAGCCCTCGGCGTACTTGTCGATCAGCGGGCCGGTGAGGGCGGCCAGTACGGCGGGGCTGGTGAGGTTCTCCCCCGCCAGCAGCTGGACGCTCTCGGCCCGCCGCTCGGCCTCGGCGGCGAGCAGGTCGGCCAGCTGCGGGTCGGCCCGTCGCAACGCCTCGGACGCCCACCGGCGCCCCGTCGTCTCGGAGGATCCGGTCACGGCATCGGCGACGGTCATGGCGGGGCTCCCGGGGCGCGTCGGGTGGATCCCTCCAGCGTAGGTCGGGGGATCGCGGCCGTCCTGCCGACGCGGGGGCGGTGCACCCGGGCGGGCGTCCGCCGCGGCCGGAAGGGTGTCCGGATGCGCCGTCAGGCCCTGCGTCCGGAGCGCGCGCCGGTGCCGCGTTCGCGGGGACCGGCGAATGGTGCCGCGGTCGGGCCCGGCGGCAGGAGGGCGCGCCGCGTTCAGTTGCGCGCGGGCACGCCGGTGAGCGCGGTGACCACCGGGTCCACCGCGTGGAATATCTCCTCGCCGCAGTTGCGGAACATGCCGATCGGCGCGCCGTACGGGTCGTGCACCTCGTCCGACTCCGGGCTGGAGGCGAGCAGCCAGCCGCGCAGCGCGGCGGCGGCCCTGACCAGGGCGCGGGCACGCTCGGTGACGTCCGCGCCGCGGCGCGGGTCGGGCAGGGTGCCCGGGTCTATCGTCCGGACCAGGCGGGTGAACTCCTTCAGGGTGAAGGTGCGCAGCCCGGCCTCGTGGCCCATCGAGATCACCTGGGCACGGTGGTCCAGGGTGGCGGTGAGCACCAGGTCGGCCTCGACCACGTGCTCGTCCAGCAGCTCGCGGCCGGCGAAGCCGCCGCTGTCGGCGCCGTACTCGTCCAGCACCGTGGCGGCGTGCTCCTCCATCGGCGCGCCTACGTGGCCCCAGGTGCCGGCGCTCTCCACGAGGATGCGCCCGGCCACCCGGGGGCTGAGCCGGGTGTCCAGCTCACGCCGGGTGAGCCGCTCGGCGATCGGCGAGCGGCAGATGTTCCCCGTGCAGACGAACAGGATCCGGAAGTGGTCCAGCGGCCTGGGACCCACGCTCAGGTACGGCGATATGCCGGGCCCGGCATGGAGGGAGGCGGCCGTCAACTGCCGGCCTCCAGGTCGGGGACGACCTCCCTCAGCTGCTCGGCGCTGATCGCGCCGGCCCGCAGCAGGACCGGGACCTTGCCCGTGACGTCGACGATGGAGGAGGCGGTGGCGTGGTCGGCCGTGCCGCCGTCCAGGTAGACCGAGATGGCGTCGCCGAGCTGCTGCTCGGCCTCGTCGCAGGTGGACGGCGACGGGCCGCCGGTCTTGTTGGCGCTGGAGACGGCGAGCGGGCCGGTGGTGTTCAGCAGCTCGATCGCGACCGGGTGCAGCGGCATCCGGACGGCGACGGTGCCGCGGGTCTCGCCGAGGTCCCAGCGCAGCGAGGGCTGGTGCCGGGCGACCAGGGTGAGGCCGCCGGGCCAGAAGGCGTCGACGAGCTCCCAGGCCTGCTCGGAGAAGTCGGTGACCAGGCCGTGCAGGGTGGTCGGCGAGCCGACCAGGACCGGCGAGGGCATGTTGCGGCCGCGGCCCTTGGCGGCCAGCAGTGCGGCGACGGCCTCCGGCGAGAAGGCGTCCGCGCCGACCCCGTAGAGGGTGTCGGTGGGCAGCACGACGAGTTCACCCCGGCGGATGGCCGAGGCGGCCTCGCGCAGGCCGGTGGCGCGGTCCCCGGCATCGGCACAGTCGTAGCGGCGGCTCATCGGTGCGGTCCCCTTCCGAGATGGCTCAACACGTGGGCGGGCGCGTTCACAGCGACGCCCTGCGGGTCGTGGTGCTGCGCTGGATGGTCACGACGAGGCCTTCCGGGCCGTCGTGCCGTGCTGGATGGTCACAACGACGCCCTTCGGGCCGTCGTGAAGCGCGGCCGGTTGTTCAGGTCGCGGTGGTCGGCGGCGTCCGTCCAGCCGCCTTCCTCGTTGAAGATCCACGGCACCTGGCCGCCCTGGGTGTCGGCGTGCTCGATCACCACGGCGCCGCCCGGGCGCAGCAGGCGGGCGGCGACCCGCTCGATGCCGCGGATGGTGTCCAGCCCGTCCTCGCCGGAGAACAGCGACATCTGCGGGTCGTGGTCGCGGGCCTCCGGCGCCACGTACTCCCACTCGGTGAGCGGGATGTACGGCGGGTTGGAGATCACCAGGTCGAAGCGGCCGTCCCAGGAGCGGTCGTCGGCGAAGGCCTTGGTGGCGTCACCGGCGTGCAGGGTGACCCGGGCGCGGTCGGAGCTGGCCTCGATGTTGCGCCGGGTGTACTGCAGCGCCCCCTCGTCCAGCTCGAAGGCGTGCACGGTGGAGCGCGGCAGCTCCTGGGCGAGGGCCAGCGCGATGGCGCCGGAGCCGGAGCAGAGGTCGACCACCAGCGGCTCGGCGACGTCCATGTCACGGACGGCGTCTATGGCCCACTCGACGACCGTCTCGGTCTCCGGGCGGGGCACGAAGACCCCGGGGCCGACCTCCAGCTCCAGGTAGCGGAAGAACGCCCGGCCGGTGATGTGCTGGAGCGGCTCGCGCGCCTCGCGGCGGGAGACGGCCTCCCAGTAGCGGGCGTCGAAGTCCGCGTCCTTGACCGTGTGCAGCTGGCTGCGCTTGACGTTGTGGACGTGTGCGGCGAGCTCCTCCGCGTCGAAGCGCGGCGACGGCACACCGGCCGCGGCCAACCGCTGGGTGGCCTGGGCCACCTCGGCGAGCAGCAGGTTCACGTACGACCTCTTGTTTCTGCGCTGCGGCTTCTCTGGTGCGTCCGGGGCCCGGACGCCGGTCTCAGTTCTGCTGGGCCGCCGCGAGCTTGGCGGCCGCGTCGGCGTCCACGCAGGACTGGATCACCGCGTTCAGGTCGCCGTCCAGGACCTGGTCCAGGTTGTACGACTTGAAGCCCGTGCGGTGGTCCGAGATGCGGTTCTCGGGGTAGTTGTACGTGCGGATCCGCTCGGAGCGGTCCACGGTGCGGACCTGGCTGCGGCGCGCGTCCGAGGCCTCCCGCTCGGCCTCCTCCTGCGCGGCGGCCAGCAGCCGCGAACGCAGGATGCGCATCGCCTGCTCCTTGTTCTGGAGCTGGCTCTTCTCGTTCTGGCAGGACGCCACGATACCGGTCGGCAGGTGGGTGATCCGGACCGCGGAGTCGGTGGTGTTGACCGACTGGCCGCCGGGGCCGGACGAGCGGTAGACGTCGATCCGCAGGTCGTTGGCGACGATCTCGACCTCGACCTCCTCCGCCTCGGGGGTGACCAGCACGCCCGCCGCGGAGGTGTGGATGCGGCCCTGCGACTCGGTGGCGGGGACGCGCTGCACGCGGTGCACGCCGCCCTCGTACTTGAGCCGCGCCCAGACGCCCTGGCCGGGCTCGGTGCTGCCCTTGGTCTTCACGGCCACCGACACGTCCTTGTACCCGCCGAGGTCGGACTCGTTGGAGTCGATGATCTCGGTCTTCCAGCCGATCCGCTCGGCGAAGCGCAGGTACATCCGGAGCAGGTCACCGGCGAACAGCGCGGACTCCTCGCCGCCCTCGCCCGCCTTGATCTCCAGGATGACGTCCTTCTCGTCGCTCGGGTCGCGCGGGACGAGCAGCAGCCGCAGCTCCTCCGTCAGCTCCTCGCGGCGGGCCTCGGAGTCCTTCACCTCGGCGAGGAACTCCGGCTCCTCGGCGGCGAGTTCGCGGGCGGCCTCGATGTCCTCGCCGGCCTGCTTCCAGGCCCGGTAGACCCGGGTGATCGGGGTCAGCTCGGCGTACCGCTTGGCCAGCTTGCGCGCGTTGGCCTGGTCGGCGTGGACGGACGGGTCGGCCAGCCTCGTCTCGAGGTCGGCGTGCTCGACGAGGAGCTCTTCGACTGCCTCGAACATGGGTGGCCTTCTTCCCGTGGGTTGCGGTGGTGGGGGTCGCGGGGCGCTCGTGCGCCGTGGGACGCGAACGGCGCCGGTCCCCAACGCCCCCGGAACGAGTACGGGGGCGCCGGGAACCGGCGCCGAGGGAGCGCTAGGCCTTCGCGCTGTGCTGCTTGCCGAAGCGGGCCTCGAAGCGGGCCACGCGGCCACCGGTGTCGAGGATCTTCTGCTTGCCGGTGTAGAACGGGTGGCACTGCGAGCAGACCTCGGCGCGGATCTCGCCACTGGTCTCGGTCGAGCGGGTGGTGAACTCGTTGCCGCAGGTGCAGGTCACACGGGTGACCACGTACTCGGGGTGAACGTTGGGCTTCAAGGGGTTCTCCTAGTGTTCGGGAGGGCACCGGGTCGGCGACTGGAGTGCCGCACGTGAACCGGGACCGACGGACCAGTCTGCCAGGACCGGCCGCTTCTTCCCAAACCGGGTGGCGTTCCGGGATATTCCGGGCCCGGACTCAGCGGGGCGCGGTCGCCCGCGCCGAGGGTCCGGCGGTACCCGCCCGACCGGTCGCCGGGGCCTTCGCGGGGGCCGTGGGGGTCGCCTGGGCGGGGTTCCCGGGCTGGGCCGCCACCACGGCCTGCGGGAGCGCCTGGTCGTCCTTCAGGGCCGCCCAGAGCTGGTCCGCCTGCGGCTGCTGCGCGACCACCCGGTTGGGGTCGCCGGGGGCCGCCACCACCGGCAGGGTGACCATGGACAGCTGGTCCGGGCCGATCCCCTTGAGCTCCTGGGCCAGCCCCACAAGGGAGTTCACCGAGGCCAGCGCCGAGTCGGTGGTGATGGAGCGGGTCAGCGTGTCGCCGATCGACCAGAGCTTGACCGGGTCGGAGAAGAACCCGATCCCGCCGGCCTGCTGGAGCAGCGACCTCACCATCTGCTTCTGCAGCTCGATCCGGCCGAGGTCGCTGCCGTCGCCGACGCCGTGCCGGGTGCGGACGAAGGCCAGCGCCTGCCTGCCGTCGAGGTGGTGCTCGCCGGCCGCCAGGTCCAGCCCGCTGTCCTGGTCGTGGATGGGGACCGTGGTGGTCACGGTGGCCCCGCCCATCGCGTCCACGACCCGGGCGAAGCCGGCGAAGTCGATCTCGACGTAGTGGTCCATCCGCAGCCCGGTGAGCTGCTCCGTGGTCTTGACCGCGCACGCGGCGCCACCGGTCTCGTACGCGCTGTTGTACATCGCGCGCCTGGCCCCCGGGGCGGCCTTGCCGTTCCGGTCGGTGCAGTCGGGCCGGGCGACCAGGGTGTCCCGGGGTATCGAGACCACCTCGGCCCGCGAGTGGTCCTGGCTGACGTGCACCACCATGGCGGTGTCCGAGCGGGCGGTGTCGCCGGTGTCGCCGCCGGCCAGGTCGCCGTTCCCGCCGGCCCGCGAGTCCGAGCCGAGCACCAGGACGTTGAACGAGCCGTCGGTGGCGGACGGCGGGCGGGCGGTGCCCAGCCGGGCGTCGATGTCGACGCTCTTGATGTTGCCGTTGAGCTTGAAGTACGCGTAGCCGGCCGCCCCGGCACCGAGGACGACGAGCGCGGCGAACGCGCACGCGGCCACCCGCAGGACCTTGCGGCGGCGGCTCAGGACCCGCTTGTGCTCAGCCATACGGTCCAGAGTAAATCGGACAACATGATCCAAAGGGGTCAATGTGTCCCAACTCTGGAACAACGCACGGAACCCCGGTCCGCTCGCGCGAACCGGGGTTCCGTGCCGGTGGATCAACCGTGGACGGTCAGTCGCCGGACCCGGGGGTCGTCTTGGCGATCTGCATCAGGAACTCGGCGTTGGACTTGGTCTGCTTCATCTTGTCCAGCAGCAGCTCGATCGCCTGCTGCGAGTCGAGCGCGTGCAGCACCCGGCGGAGCTTCCAGACGATGGCCAACTCCTCGCTGCCCAGCAGGATCTCCTCCTTGCGGGTGCTGGAGGCGTCGACGTCGACGGCCGGGAAGATGCGCTTGTCCGAGAGCTTCCGGTCGAGCTTGAGCTCCATGTTGCCGGTGCCCTTGAACTCCTCGAAGATCACCTCGTCCATCCGCGAGCCGGTCTCGACCAGCGCGGTGGCCAGGATGGTCAGCGAGCCGCCGTTCTCGATGTTGCGCGCGGCACCGAAGAACTTCTTCGGCGGGTACAGCGCGGTCGAGTCGACACCACCGGACAGGATGCGGCCGGAGGCCGGCGCCGCCAGGTTGTAGGCACGGCCAAGGCGGGTGATCGAGTCCAGCAGGATCACCACGTCGTGGCCCAGCTCCACCAGGCGCTTGGCGCGCTCGATGGCCAGCTCCGCGACCGTGGTGTGGTCCTCGGCCGGGCGGTCGAAGGTCGAGGAGATGACCTCGCCCTTCACCGACCGCTGCATGTCGGTGACCTCCTCCGGACGCTCGTCGACCAGGACGACCATCAGGTGGCACTCGGGGTTGTTGTGGGTGATCGCGTTGGCGACCGCCTGCAGCACCATCGTCTTGCCGGTCTTCGGCGGCGCGACGATCAGACCGCGCTGGCCCTTGCCGATCGGCGACACCAGGTCGATGATCCGGGTGGTCAGCACGCCCGGGTCGGTCTCCAGGCGGAGCCGCTCCTGCGGGTAGAGCGGGGTCAGCTTGTTGAACTCGGGGCGGCCGCGGCCGCTCTCCGGGTCCATGCCGTTGACCGAGTCCAGCCGCACCATGGCGTTGAACTTCTCGCGGCGCTCGCCGTCGCGCGGCTGGCGCACCGCACCGGTGATGGCGTCACCCTTGCGCAGGCCGTTCTTGCGGACCTGGGCGAGCGAGACGTAGACGTCGTTCTGGCCCGGCAGGTAGCCGGAGGTGCGCACGAACGCGTAGTTGTCGAGGATGTCGAGGATGCCCGCGACCGGGATCAGCACGTCGTCCTCGCCGACCTGCGGCTCGGCGACGCCCGCCTCGAAGCCCTCGCGACGGCCACGGCCCCGGCGGTCGCGGTAGCGGCCGCGACGGCCGCGACGGCCGTCGCCGAACTCGTCGTCGTCGTAACCGCCCTGCTGCGCCTGCGGCTGGACCTGCTGGCCGCCCTGGCGGTTCTGCTGGCCGTCGCCCTGGCCGGCCTGCTGCTGGCCGCCCTGGCGGTCGGCACGGTCGGTGCGGTCGGCACGGTCCCGGCGGTTGCGGCGGTCGCGGCGCGACTCGCGGCTGTCGGCGTCCTGGCCGGCCTGGGCCTCGCCGGCCTCCTGGCGGCCCTCGCGCTCGCCGCCCTCGCGGCGGTCGCGGCGGTCCCGGCGGTCGCGGCGGGTCTCGGTGCGACCCTCCTCCCGGCCCTCGAAGGCGCGGGTCTCGGCCGGGCGGGCCTCGGCCTGCTTGGCCTCGGTGACGACCGCGGCGGGCGCCTCGGCGGCGGCCTCGGCGGTCGGGGCGCCGGCGGCCGAGGTGGCACGGCGGCGGGTGCGCTCGGCACGGGCCGGCGCGGCGGTCTCGGCGGCGGCCTGGACCGGGATCTCGATCTGGGCCTCGGCGGCGGCCGGGGCCTCGGCCTGCGCGGCCTTGGTGCGGCGGGCGGGCTTCTCGGCCGGCTCGGCGGCGGCCGTCTTGGCGGCGGCACGCTTGGTCGCCGGGGCGGCCGTGGTGGCACCGGCGGCGAGCAGCGGGTCCCCGCCGCTCTTCTCCTTGATGGCCTCGATCAGCTGGCTCTTGCGCAGGCGTCCCGTGCCGCTGATCCCCAGCGTCGAGGCGAGCTTCTGGAGCTCGGCCAGGACGAGCCCGTCAAGGCCCGCGGCGGCGGTGCGACGGCGCCGGGCCGGGGCGGCGGGGGCGGCGGCTGCGTCCGACGCCTCGGCGTCCGGGCGCGCGCCCATCAGATCGGTGGTGTCGCTCACTAAGGGTCCTTCCCTGGAGCGGACGTCGGCCTGTCTGGCTCGGCGACCGGTTGTGCTGTCCTGACCAACGCTCGACTGCGTCGGTCCGAGGCGGTGATCCCCCGGATGGCGGTAGCCAGTCGGAGGAGAGCTGCGAGGTGCGGTGCATGAAGCACGGTGGTGCTGAGTGGCGCGATGGGACGGTCGCGTGCCGACCCCGCGCTGCCTGTGAATCCCGGGCCCCCGTCGCGTGACGGTGGCCCGCGCTCCGCCCGTCCTGGCCTCGGGTTGGAGGCTGCGGGTGGGAGTCAGGTGCCGTCACGGCTTCGGGATGCGACCGCAAGTTGCGCAGGCAGGCTGCGTACGCGCTGCGGTGGGCTCCCGGAGAATCGTCGCCCCGTGCATCGCCGGGACTCCGCGTGAGCGGAGTGCTGGGATCGGGACGCGGCGCACCGAGCCCCGGAGGGCACCTGGTGCAGCAATGAGGTTAACACTACCGACCCCCTCAGACATTCCCCAGCCTTGCGCTTGCCAATCGTGTCCGGACAACCCGGCTCCGGTCGGCGCCGGTCCGGGCCGTCGGACGTGCTCCGACGTGGTGCTCAGACGTCGAGCGGGAGCACCGTGGCCCCGGCCCGGTCGAGCTCCAGCCGGTGCGCGGCGAACACCGGGCCGCCGTGGCCGTGGTCGCCGGCGAAGGCCAGCACCTTGTCGGCACCCGCCTCGTCGGTGAGCGCCAGCACGGTCGGACCGGCCCCGGAGATCACCGCCGGGACGCCCTCCGCGCGCAACGCCCCCACCAGCGCGGCACTGTCCGGCATCGCGGAGGCCCGGTAGTCCTGGTGCAGCCGGTCCTCGGTGGCGGCGAGCAGCAGCTCGGGCCGCCGGGTCAGGGCCTCCACCATCAGCGCGGCGCGGCCCGCGTTGACGGCGGCGTCGGCCAGCGGGACGGTCTTGGGCAGCAGGCCGCGGGCGGTCTCGGTGAGCACCTCGGTGGACGGGATGAACACCACCGGGACGACCTGCGCGGACGGCTCCAGGGTCACGGCCCTGGCGGACTCCTCGTCGGTCCAGGCCACCGTGAAGTTGCCCCGCAGGCAGGCCGCGACGTTGTCGGGGTGGCCCTCCAGCTCGGAGGCGAGGGCCAGCAGCGCCTCGTCGTCCAGCGCGGACGGGCCGCCGATGGTGACGGCGCGGGCGGCCACGATGCCGGCGCAGATCGCGGCGGACGAGGAACCCAGGCCACGGCCGTGCGGTATCCGGTTGGCGCACACCACTTCGAGGCCGCGCGGCTGGCCGCCGAGGCGGTCGAAGGCGGCGCGCATCGAGCGGACCACCAGGTGGCGCTCGTCACGGGCCAGGGTGTCGGCACCCTCGCCGGCGATGTCGACGGAGAGCCCGGAGTCGGCGACCCGGACGACCACGTCGTCGTACAGACCCAGGGCGAGTCCGAAGGCGTCGAAACCGGGGCCGAGGTTGGCGCTGGTCGCGGGAACCCGGACCCGGACGGCGGCGGCACGGAACGCAGGACCGGCCATGCGGTGGACTCTCCTGGGGAAATCGGGCGGCGCGAAGCGCGTCGGTGCGAGGGTGGGGATGGGCCGCGGGCCCCGGCCGGGGCGGGCGGTCACAGTCGTCGGCGCGACCCGCAGACGGGCCGGACCCGGGGCATGTGCCACACGGCCGAACCCAGAGTATCGAAGAGAGGTTCCACAGTGGTACACCCCGTGGGCCTTCGATCTGGTGTGTTGCCGTTTCTGGCCGGAATGCATGCCGGAATGGCACCGGAATGCACGCTGGAATTGACACAAAAGTGTCAGCCGAGAACGGCGGCGGGCCGACCCCCGAAAGGGTCGGCCCGGACACCGTTCACGGGGTGACCCGGCTCAGTCCAGCAGGCCGAGGCGGCGGGCGGCGGCCTCCGCGTCGATCGGGACCACCTGGGGCTGCGGGGCGCCGGCCACGGCCCAGTCCGGGTCCTTGAGGCCGTTGCCGGTCACGGTGCAGACGATCCGCTGGCCCGGGTCGACCAGGCCGGCCTCCGCCTTGGCCAGCAGGCCGGCCACCGAGGCGGCCGAGGCGGGCTCCACGAAGACGCCCTCCTGAGCGGCCAACAGCCGGTAGGCGGACAGAATCTGACGATCCGTCACCTTGTCGATGAGACCGCCCGATTCGTCCCGCGCGGCGAGCGCGAAGTCCCAGGAGGCCGGGTTGCCGATCCGGATCGCGGTGGCGATGGTCTGCGGCTTGAGCACCGGCGCACCGTCCACGATCGGGGCCGAGCCGGCGGCCTGGAAGCCCCACATCCGCGGGGTGCGGGAGGCCAGCCCGTCGGTGGCGTATTCGCGGTAACCCTTCCAGTACGCGGTGATGTTGCCCGCGTTGCCGACCGGGAGGACGTGGATGTCGGGTGCGTCGCCGAGCATGTCCACGATCTCGAAGGCCGCGGTCTTCTGGCCCTCGATCCGGACCGGGTTCACCGAGTTGACCAGCGCCACCGGGTACTTCTCGGACAGTTCACGCGCAAGGGTGAGGCAGTCGTCGAAGTTCCCGTCCACCTGAAGGATCTTGGCGCCGTGGACCAGCGCCTGGCCCATCTTGCCGAGCGCGATCTTGCCCTGCGGGACCAGCACCGCCGACACCATCCCGGCGCGCACCGCGTAGGCGGCGGCGGAGGCCGAGGTGTTGCCGGTGGAGGCGCAGATGACGGCCTGGGCGCCGTCCTCCTTCGCCTTGGAGATGGCCATCGTCATGCCGCGGTCCTTGAAGGACCCGGTCGGGTTGGCGCCCTCGACCTTGAGGTAGACCTCGCAGCCGGTGCGCTCGGAGAGCACCCGGGCGGGGACGAGCGGCGTGCCGCCCTCCAGCAGGGTGACCACGGGAGTGGAGTCGGTGACCGGCAGGCGGTCGCGGTACTCCTCGATCAGGCCGCGCCACTGGTGGGTGTGCGCGCCTCTGGCGATCACGGCGTTCATGGCTGTTCCTACTCCCCTTCAACCCGCATGATGCTGGCCACGTCCCGCACGCTGTCGAGCGCGCGGAGCTTGTCGACCGTCGCCGACAGGGCGGCGTCGGTGGCACGGTGGGTGACCACGACGAGCGAGGCGTCGCCGTCGCGGCCCTGCTGGCGCACAGTGTCGATGGAGACCCCGTGCTCGGCGAAGACGGACGCCACCTGCGCGAGCACGCCCGCGCGGTCGTCCACGTCCAGGCTGACGTGGTACCGGGTGACGACCTCGTCCATCGGCTTGGCCGGCAGCTGCGTGTACACGGAGTCACCGGGGCCGGTGGCGCCGGCCAGCTTGTTGCGGCAGACCGCGACCAGGTCGCCGAGCACCGCCGAGGCGGTCGGCGAGCCGCCCGCGCCCGGGCCGTAGAACATCAGGCGCCCGGCCGCCTCGGCCTCGACGAACACCGCGTTGTACGCCTCGCGGACGGACGCCAGCGGGTGCGACAGCGGGATCATCGCCGGGTGCACCCGCGCGGTGACGGACTCGCCGTCGGCCGCCCGCTCGCAGATCGCGAGCAGCTTGACGACGCAGCCCATCTCCTTCGCGGAGGCGATGTCGGCGGCGGTCACCTCGGTGATGCCCTCGCGGTAGACGTCCGCCGCGGTCACCTTGGTGTGGAAGGCGATCCCGGCCAGGATCGCGGCCTTGGCGGCGGCGTCGAAGCCCTCGACGTCGGCCGTCGGGTCCGCCTCGGCGTAGCCGAGCGCGGTGGCCTCCTCCAGCGCCTCCGAATAGCCGGCGCCGGTGGTGTCCATCTTGTCGAGGATGAAGTTGGTGGTGCCGTTCACGATGCCCAGCACCCGGTTGACCTTGTCCCCCGCGAGGGACTCTCGCAGCGGGCGCAGCAGCGGGATCGCTCCGGCCACCGCGGCCTCGTAGTAGAGGTCCACGCCGGCCTCGGCGGCCGCGGCGTGCAGCTCGGTGCCGTCCTGGGCGAGCAGCGCCTTGTTGGCGCTGACCACCGAGGCGCCCTGCTTGAACGCCGACAGGAGGAGGTGTTTGGACGGCTCGATGCCGCCCACGACCTCGATCACCACGTCGATGTCGCCCCGGTTGACCAGGGCCTCGGCATCGGTGGTGACCAGGTGATCGGGCACTCCCGGGCGGGTCCGGCCCGCCCGGCGGACCGCGATGCCGGCGAGCTCGACCGGCGCGCCGATGCGCGCGGCGAGGTCGGCGGCGTCCGTCGTCATGATGCGCGCCACCTCGGAGCCCACCACACCACAGCCCAGCAACGCCACCTTCAGCGGCCGCGTACGCATCATCCGACTCCGCTCTGCATTCGTCCTGCTTCGGTATTCCGGCGGGATTTCGGGGGTCCGCCGAAACTTCGGTCCGTACCAGTCTCCGGGACTTTCCGTACGGATCTACGGTCGTTCCATGATCTGAGACGAGAATTTCGTCATCCGATATCGAGACGCAGGAGATCCTCCTCCGTCTCGCGCCGGACGATCACCCGGGCCGCGCCGTCCCCGACGGCCAGCACGGGGGGCTTGAGGGCGTGGTTGTAGTTGCTGGCCATCGAGCGGCAGTAGGCGCCGGTGGCCGGCACCGCGATCAGGTCGCCGGGGGCCAGGTCGGCGGGCAGGAAGGCGTCCCGCACCACGATGTCGCCGGACTCGCAGTGCTTGCCCACCACGCGGACCAGCATCGGCTCGGCGTCGCTGGCGCGCGACACCAGGGCCACCGAGTACTCGGCGTCGTAGAGCGCCGTCCGGATGTTGTCGGACATGCCGCCGTCCACGCTGACGTAGGTGCGCAGGCCCTCCAGCGGCTTGACGGTGCCGACCTCGTACAGCGTGAAGGCGGTCGGGCCGACGATCGCGCGGCCGGGCTCGACGCTCAGCCGGGGGGCGCCGAGGTTCGCGGCGGCGCACTCGCGGCGGACGATGTCGGCCAGCGCGGCGGCGATCTCGGACGGCTCGCGCGGGTCGTCGTCGCTGGTGTAGGCGATGCCGAGGCCGCCGCCGAGGTCGATCTCGGGCAGCTCGACGCCGTGCTCGTCCCGGATCTCCGCCAGCAGGCCGACCACCCGGCGGGCGGCCACCTCGAAGCCAGCCGTGTCGAAGATCTGCGAGCCGATGTGCGAGTGGATGCCGCGCAGCTCGAGGGTCCCGTCGTGGGCGAGCACCCGGCGCACGGCCTCGGCCGCCGCGCCGCCGCTCAGCGAGAGGCCGAACTTCTGGTCCTCGTGCGCGGTGGCGATGAACTCGTGGGTGTGCGCCTCGACGCCGACGGTGATCCGGATCAGCACCGGCTGGCGGACGCCCTGCCGGCCGGCGATCGCGGCGAGGCGCTCGATCTCCTCGTAGGAGTCGACCACGATGTGCCCGACGCCCGCCTTCACGGCCTGCTCCAGCTCGTGGACGGACTTGTTGTTGCCGTGCAGCGCGATCCGCTCGGCGGGCATCCCGGCGGCCAGCGCGACGTGCAGCTCGCCGCCGCTGCACACGTCGACGTTCAGGCCCTCCTCGTGCAGCCAGCGCACGACCGCCTTGGAGAGGAACGCCTTGCCCGCGTAGTACACGTCCGCCTCGGTGCCGAAGGCGTCCCGCCAGGCACGGGCCCGGGAGCGGAAGTCGGCCTCGTCCATGACGTAGGCCGGGGTGCCGAACTCAGCGGCGAGACGGTTGACGTCGATGCCGCCGACGGTGACGACGCCGTCGGCGCCGCGGGTGACGGTCTCGGACCACACCTTCGGGTCGAGCGCGTTCAGGTCGGCCGGCGGGGCCTGGTAGTGGCCCTCGGGCAGCACGTCGCCGTGGCGGGGGCCTGCGGGGTGTGCGGAGCGACTCATGTCTTCTCGTACTTCCTAGACCTATGGCGAGGGGCGGCGACGGTCCCCGTTGACCGTCCGCCGCCCCCGCTGTGCGCTTGGGGGTGGTGCTACATCCGCTCGGGCGCCGTCACGCCCAGGAGCGTGAGGCCGTTGGCGATCACCGTGCGCGTCGCGTCGGCGAGCCAGAGACGGGCGTGCGTGAGGTCGGTGACCTCCTCGTCGCCCTTCGGCAGGATCTGGCAGTTGTCGTAGAACCGGTGGTAGTCGCGGGCGACCTCCTCCAGGTACCGCGCGACGTGGTGCGGCTCCCGCAGCTCGCCGGCCTTGGCCAGCACCCGCGGGAACTCGCCGAGCTGGCCGAGCAGGTCGGACTCCCACTCGGTGGCGAGCAGCTCCGGTTTGAAGTCCTGGGCCTTGGTGATGCCGAGACCGGCGGCCTTGCGCTGGACGGAGCTCATCCGGGCGTGCGCGTACTGGACGTAGAAGACCGGGTTCTCGTTGGTCTGGCTGGTCAGCACGTTGATGTCGAGCGTGATGGTGGAGTCGGTGGAGGAACGCGCCAGCGTGTAGCGGGCGGCGTCCACGCCGATCCAGTCGACGACGTCGTCGATCGTGATGATGTTGCCGGCCCGCTTGGACATGCGGACCTCTTCGCCGTCGCGAAGCATCTTCACGAACTGGCCGATCTTGACCTCGATGTTGCGGTCCATGTCGTCGCCCGCGCAGGCCGCGATGGCCTTCAGGCGGTTGACGTAGCCGTGGTGGTCCGCGCCCAGCATGTAGACCGAGACCTCGGAGCCGCGGTCCCGCTTCGAGAGGTAGTACGCGGCGTCGGCGGCGAAGTACGTCGTCTCGCCGTCGGCCTTGATCAGGACGCGGTCCTTGTCGTCGCCGAAGTCGGTGGTGCGCAGCCAGATGGCGCCGTCCCGGTCGAAGACGTGGCCCTGCTCGCGCAGCCGGTCGATGGCCTTCTCGACGGCGCCGGAGTCGTGCAGCGACTTCTCCGAGAACCAGACGTCGAAGTGGGTGCCGAACTCCTCCATCGAGCGCTGGATCTCGGCCACCATGAGCTTGAGGCCCTCGGCGCGGAAGACCTGGAGCTGCTCGTCCTCGGGCAGGTCGAGCACGCCCGGGACGCCGTCCACGATCGCCTTGGCGATGTCGACGATGTACTCGCCGACGTAGCCGTCGGCGGGGACCGGCTGCCCGTTGGCGGCGGCCTTCAGCGAGCCGGCGAACTTGGAGATCTGCACGCCCGCGTCGTTGAGGTAGTACTCGGTGGTGACGTCGGCGCCGGAGGCCCGCAGCACGCGCGCCAGCGAGTCGCCGACGGCGGCCCAGCGGACGCCGCCGATGTGGATCGGGCCGGTCGGGTTGGCGGAGACGAACTCCAGGTTGATCTTCAGGCCCTTGAGCGCCTCGTTGCGCCCGTACTCGGCGCCCGCCTCGACGATGGTGCGCGCCAGCGCGCCCTGGGTGGCGGTGTCCAGGGTGATGTTCAGGAAGCCCGGCCCGGCGATGTCGACCTTGGCGACCCCGGGCAGCTCGCGCAGACGGGCGGCCACCAGGTCGGCCACGGCTCGCGGCGGCTTGCCGGCCGGCTTCGCGAGCTGGAGGGCCACGTTCGTCGCGTAGTCGCCGTGGTCCCTGTTCTTGGGCCGCTCGATCGTCACGTGCTCGGGCACGGCGACGGTCAGCTCGCCCGCCTCGACGGCGGCGCTCACTGCGGCCTGGACTGCCTGGGAAAGCTCTGCGGGGGTCACGACGCCAAGCGTAGGCGAGACGGGGCACCCGCCCGCCACTCGGTTTACCGGTTGAGACGCCCTGCCGCCGTGCTCAGCCCCGGTCGATCCCGTCTGTTCGCTGAGGGCGAAATCCGCCCGCGCTGCCGCTCTCCGCACCGCCGCTCTCCGCACCGCCGCTCTCCGCACCGCCGCTCTCCGCGCCGCCGCCCTGCGCCATCAGCCGCCACACCAGTGCGACCAGGTCGGCCGGGTCGAAGGGCTTGCCGAGGTACCCGTCCACCCCGACCGCCTCGCCGAGGTCCAGGTCGGCCGGTGTGCAGGCGCTCACGATCGCGATCGGCAGCCCGCTCGTCCCCGGGGCCGCCCGCAGCCGGGCCGCCGTCCGCAGACCGTCCAGCCGCGGCATCACCACGTCCAGCGTCACCACGTCCGGCTTCACCCGGCGGACCACCTCCAGGCACTCGGCGCCGTCGGCTGCGGTCACCACCTCGAAGCCCTCCAGCTCAAGGTTGACCCTGATCAGCTGGCGGATCACCTCGCTGTCGTCCACCACGAGGACCCGCCCGGACACTCCCGACACCTCACCGAGGGTATCGGCGGCCCCGCCGCCCCGTCCGGCCTTTGCGCACTTCCGCTCCCCCGCTCCGGACACCGCTCCCAAAACCCGTGCACGGACCACGCCCCGGGCCTGGTAATGTTCTCCACGTCGAAGCGAACGCGACGACAACACCAAGCAGGCCCCCGTAGCTCAGGGGATAGAGCACCGCCCTCCGGAGGCGGGTGCGCAGGTTCGAATCCTGCCGGGGGCACTTCGCAAGAAGTGCTGAAGAGGCCCAGGTCAGCGGCGAGTTGCCGCCAACCTGGGCCTTCGTCATGTTCCGGGACGGCTCAGGACCCTTCCAGGGCCGCACAGTTGGGCTGCTCGCCACGTCGCCCGCAGGATCGCCCGCCGCGGGTCGGCCGTGGTCGGCCGGATCAGCCGACCGGTCCGGTCCCGAGGACCCTGCCGGGGAAGGCCGGCGGCCGGGCCGCCGGCCGGAGCCGGTGCGGCTCAGGAGGCCGCGGCGACCGCGGCGGCGTAGAGGGCCGCGATGGTGTGGTCGAAGTACTCGCTGTAGGACGTGTCGTTGGTGTCGCCGCCCTGCTGGTAGCCGCCGATGGCACCTATGACGTGGCCGGTGGCGGTGCTGATCCAGGGGCCGCCGCTGGTGCCGCCCGGGTAGTCGGGGCAGTCGACGACGCGCTGGTAGGTGCTCTGGCGGCCGGTGGCGTTGGTGCAGAGCAGCGGGGCGTCGCCACCGCTGGGGTAGCCGTAGAGGCGGACGGTGGCGCCGAAGGGCTCGTCCGTACCGAGCGTGTTGGCGCCGACCACGTCCTCGATCCGGCGGCCGTCGGCGGCCGCGGTCTCCAGGATGGCGAAGTCCTCGTCCTGGTCGCCGCTGCGGGACCAGCCGGTGGTGGTGTGGATGGCGGTGACCCGCCAGGTCCCGTACGGGGCGGTGCCGTCGCGGTAGCCGGGGGCGAAGACGACGCCGTCGGTGCTCTCCAGGCAGTGGGCGGCGGTGAGCAGCAGGTTGCCGGTCGGGCTGTGCAGGACGCTGGCGGTGCAGAAGTGGTCGCCCGCCGCGACGTCGCCGCTGAACAGGGCGCCCACGGTGGCGGATTCGGGGGTGGCCGGGGCCTCGGCGGTGGTGCCGAGGGTGACCGTCGGGGTGGCGGAGGAGGTCGCCGCCCGGGCCTCCCGGGGCGAGGGCGTCCCGGTCGGCGACGGGGTCTCCGGCCCGGCGGCCGGGTCGGTGGCCGGGTCCGTGGCCGTGGGGGTGGCCGGGTCGATGGCCGCCGGGGTCGGACTCAGGGTCGGGCCAGGACTCAGGGGCGGGCTCGGACTCGGGCTCGCCGGGGAGACCACCACCGCCGAGGGGCCACCCGCCGCCGTCGCCTCCGAGGTCCAGCCGTGCGTTCCCGCCACCACCGTGGCGATGGTGAGCGCCGAGAGCGCGGCGAGGAGGGTGGGGGCCAGAAGGCGGCGTCGGGGCGTGCGGCGGCGGTGCTGTCCCATACCTGGTCTGCTCCTGCCCTGGGTGTCGGTGGCACGTACGGTCCGACTATGGCGGAGGGAGCTGGGAGGGTCGTTACGCCCGCCTGGGAGGCCGATGAGAAAAACCGCCGGCGGGAACCGGCGGTCAGTCAGCCGGCCAGGGCGCGCGCCAGGCCCTCGGCGAGCCCGTCCTCGGTGATGAACGCGGTGTGCGTCCCGACGGTGGTGCAGGCGAACGCCCCGGCCACCGACCCGGCCCGGGCGCACTCCGGCAGCGGGCGGCCGCGGAGCCAGGCGTGCAGGAAGCCGGTCACGAACGCGTCCCCCGCACCGTTGGTGTCGACGACCGGGCGGCCGGGGTCGACGGCCGGCAGGTGCAGCAGCGGCTCGTCCCGGGTGAGCAGGTAGCAGCCGTCGGCACCGGCGGTGGCGGCCACCGCGACCGCCCGTCCCTCGGCGAGGACGGCGCGCATCACCTCGGTGTGCCGGCCCCGACAGCCGGCCACCGAGAGGAAGACCAGGTCGGAATTGAGGGCGTAGTCGCGGTGGTGCGGGTTGACGCCGTCCCAGTCGTGCAGGTCGGTGGAGCTGGTGCGGCCGAGCCGGTGGACGTCCGCGTACATGTCGCGGTTGTGGCCGGTGATGGAGAGATGGACGTGCCGGCTGTTCTCCAGGTAGGGCAGGTAGAACGCCGGCGGCAGCCGCAGGTCGGCCGGGTGGCGGCTGTCGTGGAAGGAGAAGCGGCGGCCGGCGGCGTCGACCAGGTTGACCGAGCGCGCGGTGCCGTGCGGCGAGACCAGGTGCGCGAACGGAAGGCGCTGGCGGGCGTACTCGGCGAGGATCAGCTCGGCCTGCGGGTCCTCGCCGAGGTAGTCGATGAAGGCGGTGCGCAGGCCCAGGTGGTGGGCACCGAGGGCGACGCCGTTGCCGGTGTGGGCGACGTAGTCGAGGACCGGGCCGACATGCTGCGAGTCGCCGTCGGGCACCTCCAGCCGGTCGACGCGGACGATCGTGTCGACGCCGGCCCCGCCGACGACGAGCAGGTCGAACCCGGGCCCTGCTGCTGCGGACTGCGACACGGCGGCGCCTCCTTGATCCCTGGGGGTTCCAGGAGTCAAGCAGGCGCCGGAGGTCTGCTGCAAGGGCTTGCAGCAAAGATCAGGAGGCTCGTTGCCGCTCGCCCGGCGTCGGCGCCCCCGCCGCCTTCACGCGCGCCCCCGCCTCCTCGTCGGCCGCCCCGGCCCCGGCGGCGGAGCCGCCGCTCGCACCGGTGGCCTCACCGGGCGCAGGCCGGTGGTTGATCATCAGGAACGCGATCAGCGCCGCCAGCAGCAGGATGCCCATCGCCACCCAGGTGGCGACCACGTACCCGTGCACCGCGCCCTGGGCCTGGACCTCGGGACCGGAGCCGGCCCGGGCGACCAGGAAGCTCGCGGTGGCGCTGGCCGCGATGGTGTTCAGCAGCGCCGTACCGAACGAACCGCCGACCTGCTGGGCCGAGTTGATGGTGGCCGAGGCCGCGCCGGCCTCGTTGGGGGCGACGCCGAGGGTGGCCAGGCTCATCGACGGCATGAAGACCAGGCCCATGCCGAAGCCGAGCAGCAGCTCGGCCGGCAGCACCATGCCGGCCCACGGGCTGTCCACCTTCATCTGGGTGAGCCAGGCCATGCCGGCCGCGGCCAGCAGCAGGCCGGGGCCGATCAGGTTGCGCGAGGGGATCCTGGTCATCAGCCGGGCCGCGAAGCCGGTCGAGCTGATGACGATCGCGGCGGTCATCGGCAGGAAGGAGACGCCGGACATCACGGGCGAGAAGTGTTTGATCTCCTGCAGGTAGTAGGTCAGGAACAGGAAGAGGCCGAACATGCCGACCATCGCCAGGCCGACCGAGAGCGCGGCGCCGCCGCGGTTCCGTTCGCCGACGATGTGCAGCGGCAGCAGGGCGTGCTCGGTCCGCTTCTCGACCAGCACGAACACCGCCAGCAGGGCCGCGCCGAGCGCCAGCGAGCCGAGCACCAGCCAGTCGACCCAGCCGCGGCTGACCGCCTCGGACATGCCGAACACGATGGCGAGCAGGCCGCCGCAGCCGAGCAGCGCGCCTGGCAGGTCGAGTCTGACCCGGCGGCCCTTGGCGATGTGGTCACGGGTGAGGACGTAGTAGGCGGCGAAGGCCGTGGCGATCGCGATCGGGGTGTTGACGAAGAGGCACCAGCGCCAGTTCAGGTACTCGGTCAGCAGACCGCCGAGGAGCAGCCCGATCGCGGCGCCGCCGCCGGCGATGGCGCCGAAGATACCGAACGCCGTGCTGCGTTCCCGTGGATCGCTGAAGGTGGTGGAGAGCAGGCCGAGCGCGGACGGGGCGAGCAGTGCGCCGAAGGCGCCCTGGAGGGCACGGGCCGCGAACAGCATGGTCGGCCCGGACGCGCCGCCGCCGATCGCGGAGGCGAGGGCGAAGCCGAGCAGGCCGACGGTGAAGACGCGCTTGCGGCCGAAGAGGTCGCCCAGCCGGCCGCCCAGGAGCAGCAGGCCGCCGAAGGCCAGCGTGTAGGCGGTGATCACCCACTGGCGGTTGGCGTCGGAGATGCCGAGGTCCTTCTGGGCCGACGGCAGTGCGATGTTCACGATGGTGATGTCGAGGACGATCATCAGCTGGGCGACGGCGATGACCGCCAGGGCCCACCAGCGGCGGCTGTCCGCCGCCCCGTGAGCCGCATGCCCGGTGGCAGTTTGAGCAGACACTGTTGAGCCTTCCGCAGAGGGTCGGAGAGGTCACGCAGTCGCCTTCAAGCCAAACTCCCGGGGCGCCGATTGGCAAGGAAAAACCTCGCTGAATATGGCAATTCGGGACCAAAGAACCAGGGTCCCGGGACCGGGGGACGAGGCCCGGGACACGCGCGCGGGCCCCGGGTGTCCACGACACCCCGGGGCCCGCAGCCGCACGACGCCGGGCGCTACAGCGCGGCCAGCTCCGCGACCAGGTCGTCCAGGCCGAGCGAGCCCTGCGACAGCGCCGCCATGTGCCACGCCTTGAGGTCGAACTCCTCGCCGCGCGCCTCGTGCGCCGCCCGCGCCGCCGCCCGGCCGCGCAGCCAGGCGCGCTCGCCCAGCTTGTAGCCGATTGCCTGGCCGGGCATGCCCAGGTAGCGGACCAGCTCGCTGTCCAGGAACTCCGCCGAGAGCCCGCAGTACAGGCCGAAGAACTCCCGGGCGGCGTCCGGCAGCACCGGCTCGCCCGGCCGGTACGGGGAGTCCGCGGGGAAGTCCAGGCCGACGTGCATGCCGATGTCGACGATCACCCGCAGCGCGCGCATCATCTGGGCGTTGAGGTAGCCGAGCCGGTGGCCGGGGTCGGTGAGGTAGCCCAGCTCGTCCATCAGGCGCTCGGCGTACAGCGCCCAGCCCTCCAGGTTGGCGCTGACCCCGCCGATGCTGACCTGGTAGGTGGAGAGCCGGTCGGCGACGTAGTTCCACTGCGCGAGCTGGAGGTGGTGGCCGGGGACGCCCTCGTGGTACCAGGTGGAGACGAGGTCCCACACCGGGAAGCCCTCCCGGCCGAGGGTCGGCAGCCAGGTCCGCCCGGGGCGGGTGAAGTCCAGCGAGGGCGCGGTGTAGTACGGCGCGGCCGCGCTGCCGGGCGGGGCGATCATCGACTCGACCCGGGTGACCGGCTCGGCCAGGTCGAAGTGGGTGCCCTGGAGGTCGTTGATCGCCTGGTCCATCAGGCCCTGGAGGTACTCACGGGTGGCCTCGGCGCCCCGGATGGCGGGACCGTCGGTCTCCAGCCACTTCATCGCCTCCATCGGGGTGGCGCCGGGCAGCACCTTCTCGGCCTCCGCCTGCATCTGGGCGAGCAGGTCGTGGAACTCCTGCCAGGCCCAGGCGTACGCCTCGTCCAGGTCCAGGTCGGCGCCGGTCCAGTAGCTGACCCAGCGGCCGTACCGCTCGCGCCCGGCGGTGTCGGGCGCGTCGGCGGCGGCCGGCCCGTAGACGTCGGACAGCCACTCGCGCAGCCGGCCGAGCGCGTCGTTGGCGGCGAGGGCGTGCTCGGTCAGGCCCGGGCGCAGCGACTCGGGGGCCTTCCGGGCGAGCCCGCCGAACCAGCCGCCGGGCTCCTCGCCCTCCAGCCACTCCCCCAGCTGTCCGACCACGGTGGCGACCTGGCGGGGGCCGGAGAGCAGGCCCCGCTCGACGCCCTCGCCGAGCGTCTCGCGGTACTGCGCGAGTGCCGCGGGCACCCGGGCCAGGCGGCGGCCGAGAACCTCCCACTGCTGCTCGGTCTCGGTGGGCATCAGGGTGAAGACGTCACGCAGGTTGTGCACCGGCGAACCGAGGTTGCGCACCGCCCGGAAGCCCTCGCCCGCGTCGTGGACGGCGAGTTCGGCGGTGAGCCGCTCGCGCAGCAGGCGGGCGCACCGGCGCTCGGCCTCGTCCTCGGCGGCGCCGGCCGCCTCCGCCTCGGCGAGCACGGCGAGGGTGTGCCGGGCCAGTGCGGCGAGCGCGTCGGCTCCGGCCGGGGACAGGTCGGGGAGGCGGTCGTCCTCGGGGTTGAGCCCCAGGTACACCGCGGTCAGCGGGTCCAGCTGGGCGAGGGCCTGCACGTAGGCGTCGGCGATACGGCGCGGGGTGGTGCCGTCGGAGTTGATCAGTTCTTCAACCATCTGGACATCATTGCGTGGCAGGGGCCGATTGCAAGCCCCTATCCCCTGGCATGCGCCTGCCAGTTCAGCCGCCGGCCCGCCGCTCCCGCCACCCCCGGAACAGCAGACCCGGGTCCCAGGTGGGCCGTCCGCGCGCGAAGCGGAAGAAGCAGAGGCCGACCAGCACTGCGCAGAAGTGTCCGAGGTCCGTAAACGTGTGCGAGGTGATCAGCGGCAGCAGGTAGAAGACCAGCACCCCGCCGCCGTACAGCAGGCTCCAGCGGCCGGCGAAGTGGTAGGTGAGCACGGCGACGACGCCCGCCAGCGCGTACGAGACGCCGACGTCCACGGTGCCGGCGAGGTCGTCGTGCAGCCGGCCCTCCGCGATGCCCCAGGCGACCACGCCCTCGCTGACGAAGGTGACCACCACGTGGGCGGTGACGGCGACGGTGAGCCAGCGCAGGGTGCCGAGCCAGCGTTCGGCGTTGGCGTGGAAGAGGTTGAACAGCACGAAGTAGAGGGGAAAGCTCGCCGACTCCGTCCAGAGCGCGCTGGCCAGCAGCACGTGCACCGGGTCCGAGCGCAGGTTGTCGACGTTGGTCGAGCGGGCGGCCAGGAACCAGTCCAGGTTGGCCGGGTCCATCCGCGCCACCACGAAGCTGGTGACCGCCAGCACGAGCAGCCACACGTACGTCCCGGGGGCCGAGCGGACCCACGCCGACGCCGCCCGTGGCAGTCGGTGCGCCAGGCCCGTCGGCTCCGGTGTCCGCGTCATCCGGCGGCCCTTCCTCGGTGGCGGTGGCAACCCCTCCATCCTGGGCGAGGCACCCCCGTTCCGCGCGCCCGCACCGGCGCGGCGGGGCCGCACCTGCGGACCGGGCGGGCACGGGCACGCACGGCCGTTCGAGAAGTGCCGTGCAGGCCAGGAGCAGAACGACCTGACGCCCATTACGCTGACCGCCATGGAAGCCAGCTCAGCCCCAGTCCCGTCCACCCCCGAGGCACGCACGCGGCGCAGCGGGTACCGGCGGCTGCCGGTGCAGCAGCGCCGGGAACAGCTGATCGCGGTGGCACTGGAGCTGTTCGCCTCCCGGCCGCCCGAAGAGGTGGGCCTGGACGACGTGGCGGAGGCCGCCGGGGCGTCACGGCCGCTGGTGTACCGCTACTTCGCGGGCGGCAAGCAGCAGCTGTACGAGGCCGCGCTGCGCACCGCGGCCGAGGAGCTGACCAGCCGGTTCACGGTGCAGCTGACCGGCACCCCGACCGCGCAGCTGGCGGCCGTGCTGGACAGCTACTTCGCCTTCGTGGCCGAGCACGACGCGGGCTACTCGGCGCTGCTGCGCGGCGGTTCCGTGGTGGAGACGGCGGGCACCTCGGCGATCGTGGACGAGGTCCGGCGGGCGGCGCTGAAGCGGACGCTGCGCCACCTGGGCGTCCGGGACGCCGGGCCGCGGCTGACGCTGCTGGTCCGCTCGTGGATCGCCGTGGTCGAGGGCGCCTCGCTGACCTGGCTGGACGAGGGCCGGACGGTGCCGGTGGCCGAGCTGCGGGACTGGCTGGTGGACCAGTTCGTGGCGATGGCGGCGGCAACGGCGCTGGGCGACCGGCAGACGGCGGACGTGCTGGCCGGGCTGCTGGCGCTGGAGGGTCCGGACGACACCCGCGTCGCACGGCTGCGGGAGCTGCTCACGCGCCGGCCGTGAGGGCGCACCGGCACCGGCCTCACGGCAACCCCGACCCCCGTGCCCGGGGCAAGGGTCACCGACGGCGGGCGCTACGCCTTGCCGAACACCTGCCGCTGCCGGCCGAGCCCGTCGATCTCGATCTCGACGATGTCGCCCGGGATCAGGAACGGCGTCCCCGGGTGTCCCAGGGTGACGCCGGCCGGGGTACCGGTGACGATCACGTCGCCCGGCTCCAGCACCATGAACTGGCTGGCGTACCGGACGATCTCCAGCACCGGGAAGACCATCTGCGAGGTGGAGCCGTCCTGCCGCAGCCCCCCGTTGACCCAGAGGCGCAGCGGCAGCGCCTGCGGGTCCGCCACCTCGTCGGCGGTGACCAGCCACGGCCCGAGCGGGGTGAAGGTCTCCGCCGACTTGCCCTTGTCCCACTGGCCGCCGCGCTCGAACTGGAAGGCGCGCTCGGTGACGTCGTTGGCGATGGTGTACCCGGCGATGACCCCGGCCGCCGCCGCGTGGTCCGCCAGGTAGCGGCCGGTGCGGCCGATCACGATCGCCAGCTCGGCCTCGTAGTCGGTCTTCTCGCCGCCGCGCGGCACCAGCACCTCGTCGTACGGGCCGACCACCGTGTAGCTGGGCTTGAGGAAGATCACCGGCTCGTCCGGGATCGGCGCCCCGGCCTCGGCGGCGTGGTCGCGGTAGTTGAGCCCGATGCCGACCACCTTGCCCGGCCGGGCGACCGGCGCGCCCACGCGCTGCCCGGCGAGGTCGGCCTCCGGCAGCAGGCCGGCGGCCACGTCGCGGGCCAGGGCGGCCGGGTCGAGCCCGGCGAGGAAGGCGCCGTCGATGTCCCGGGCGCGCCCGGAGAGGTCGTACGCGGTGCCGTCCTGGCCCAGCACGACCGGACGCTCGGCGCCCGGAGGTCCGACACGGAGGAGCTTCATATGAGCGTCACCACCAGTTCCTTCGCAGCTGGCCGGGGCGGCCGCACACCGCTCCCGGACTCTTGCATGCGAGGTATATCAACGGCTCCCACCTGGGAACCAGACGGTCTCGGTGGGCGAGTTCCTATCAATTCGCACAAGCCGGGACGGCCCGGAATCGGGTGCCCGTACGGTTGACAGCCGCCCCGGCCGGTGGCGGCGGGCCCCGGGCGGCTCCGCCGTGGGCGAACGGCCCCACGCTCACGGTGAACACGCGCGCGGACGGCGGCGCGGCCGCACAGGATCGCCGACATGGAGCTGATACGGGTACGGCCCGAGTTGTACATGATCACACTGGACTTCGGCACCGCCTACCTCTGGCGGGACGAGGAAGGGGACGGGGGCGGGGAGGCCCTGACCCTGGTCGACACCGGCATCGCCGGGTCGGCCGACGACGTCGAGGCGGCCGTCCGCCGGGCCGGGTCCGACCCGGCGGCGCTGCGGAGGATCGTGCTGACCCACCACCACGAGGACCACACCGGCTCGGCCGCCGAGCTGGCGCGGCGCTGGGGCGCCGAGGTGGTGGCGCACCGACTGGACGCCCCGGTGGTCCGGGGCGAGCAGGCGCCGGCTCCGCCGGTGCTGAGCCCGTTCGAGGAGGAGATCTGGGCCGGGCTGCCGCCGCTGCCCCCGGCCCCGCCCTGCCCGGTGGACCGGGAGGTCGAGGACGGGGAGGTGCTCGGCTTCGGCGGCGGCGCGGTGGTGGTGCACGTGCCGGGCCACACCGACGGCAGCATCGCCCTCCACCTTCCCGGGCCCGGCGTGCTCTTCACCGGGGACACGGTGGCCAACGTCGGCGGGCGGACCATGCTGGGCGTCTTCAACACGGACCCCGCGCGGGCCGCGGACGCCCTGCGCCGGCTGGCCTCGCTGCCGGTGGAGACGGCGGTGTTCGGCCACGGCGACCCGGTCGCCGCCGGGGCCTCGGCCGCGCTGCGGTCAGCCGTCGAGCAACTGCCGCAGGGATAGCGGCCTCGGCCGGCCCGGGCCGCCGCGCTCGCACGCACGCCGCCAGCGGTCCAGGTCGCGCGCCACGTCGGCACGGGCCTGCGGCTCGCCGAGGGCCTCGGCCAGCTCGGCCAGCAGGGCGACGGCGGCGCCCGGGCTGCCGTCGCGCGCCAGCCAGAGGGCCAGGTCGTGGCAGGTGCGCAGGGTGCGGACGTCGTGCGGGCCGCAGACCCGCGCGAGCTTCGGGATCAGCGGCGTGAGGATCTGGACGGCCTCCCCCGGCCGGCCGTCCACCCCGTGCTGCCAGGCCTGGTCGGCCCGCTTGCGCAGCGCCTCGGCGCTGGGCTCCTCCGGACCGAGGCGGACCTCGCGCAGCCGGCGCCGCACCTCGGCGGCGTCGGCGGGCCGGTCGACCGGGTCCTTGGCGAGCAACTGGCGGATCAGCACGGCGAGCGCCGGATCCGGGGTGTGGAACGGCGGCGGCGGGTCGTGGAGGTGCTGGTACATCATGGTGACCGGGGTGCCGGCGTTGAACGGGCGCTGCCCGGTGCAGAGTTGGAAGAGCACCACACCGAGCGCGTACAGGTCGGCGCGGCCGTCCATGGGGGCGCCGGCCCAGCACTCGGGCGCCAGGTAGGGCGGGGTCCCGATGACCACACCGGTGGAGGTGAGCCCGCCGCCCGCGGCCTGGGTGAGCAGCCGGGCGATGCCGAAGTCCAGCACCTTGGCCTCGCCGCTGTCGGCGATCATGATGTTCTCGGGCTTGATGTCCCGGTGCACCACACCCGAACGGTGGGCCGCGTCCAGCGCCTTGCAGACCTGCCGGACCCACTTCAGCGAGAGCGTGAGGTCGGGCGTGCCCTCCCTGAGCAGCGCGGACAGCGGCCGGCCGGACACGAGTTCCATGACCAGGTAGTTGGTGGACCAGCCGCCCCGCTGCCACCGGCCGTAGTCGTAGACCGTGACGATGTGCGGGTTGGAGAGGCCGCCCGCGGTCTTGGCCTCCCGGTTGAAGCGCTCGACGGCCTCCTCGTCGCGCGCCTGGTCCTCCGAGAGCACCTTGACCGCCACCGGTCGGTCCATGTTGCTGTCGTGGGCCGCCCAGACCACCCCGAAGCCGCCCTCGCCGAGCTTGCGCTCCAGCCGGTAGCGGCCGTCCAGCACCTCCCCAGGCCCCATGTCTCCCCCAACCCCCAAGTACGCCGGTTCCGAACGGTGTTCACCGTGACCGGGGCCACCATAGCGGTGGGGGGAGACCGGAGGGTGAACGGGCTACGGCTTCGGCTTCGGCAGACCCGGGGGGTTGATCTCGGAGGCCGTCACGGCCTCGCCGTCCAGTCCCCAGCGCTTCAGCACCTGGGCGTAGGTGCCGTTCCTGATCACCTCGTTGATCGCGCCGTTGAGTGCCTGGACCAGCCCGCCGTCCTTCCTGGTGGTCGCCGCGATCTTGCCGAGGACCTCGGCGCCGCCGCCCGAGTAGGTGCCGATCACCTCGCTCTCGCCGGTCTGCACGGCGTGGAAGGCGAGGCTCGGGTTGGGGCCGACGTAGGCGTCGATCCGGCCGGAGGAGAGTGCGAGGTAGTAGTCGGAGGAGTTCTGGAAGTACTTGATCTCGGCCGGCTTGAGACCCTTCCCGGCGTTCTCCTCGTTCCAGGCGATCAGCAGCTTCTCCTGGTTGGTGCCGGAGGAGACCCCGATGGTCCTCCCGGCGATGTCCTTGGGCCCGGTGACCTTCCAGCCGCTGCCCTTCTTCGCCTCGAAGCCGAGGACGTCCAGGCGGTAGGTGGCGAAGTCGTACTTCTCCTTGCGGGCCTCGGTGACGGTGATGTTGGAGATGCCGACGTCGTACTTGCCGCTGTCCAGGCCGACGAAGATGTTCTCCCAGGAGACCGGGTTGAACTCCACCTTCAGGCCGAGGACGTTGCCGATCAGCGTGGCGAGGTCGGGCTCGACGCCGATGATGGTCTTGTCGTCGTTGGCGTAGAAGTCCAGCGGCGGCGTGGTGCCCAGCGAGTCGACGACGGTCAGCGTGCCCCTCTTCCTGATCTCCTCCGGGACCAGCGCCGCGACCGCGTCGACCTTGCCCGTGGTGACCCGGTTCTGGTTCGGCGTCAGGTTGACCGTGACGCCGTTCGGCGCGGTGCCGCCCTTGGCCGGGGCGAGTTCCGCCGAGGCGTCCGTGGCGCTGCCGCAGGCGCCCAGAGTGAGCGTGGCGGCGAGGGCGGCGGCGGTCACGAGGGCGCGACGGGATAGGGACATGGCGGAACTCCTGCGGGGTGAAGGGGTCGTGCGAGAAGGGGGAGGGTCAGAGGACCTTGGCCAGGAAGGCCCGGGTGCGCTCGTGCTGCGGGTCGTCCAGGACCGCCTCCGGCGGGCCCTGCTCGACCACCACGCCGCCGTCCATGAAGACGACGGTGTCCGCGACCTCGCGGGCGAAGCCGATCTCGTGGGTGACCACGATCATGGTGGTGCCGGCCCGGGCGAGGTCCTTGACGACGTCCAGCACCTCGCCGACCAGCTCGGGGTCGAGCGCCGAGGTGGGCTCGTCGAAGAGGAGCACCTTCGGCTCCAGGGCCAGCGCCCGGGCGATCGCCACGCGCTGCTGCTGGCCGCCGGAGAGCTGGCGGGGGTAGGCGCCGGCCTTGTCGGCCAGGCCGACCCGCTCCAGCAGTTCCAGCGCCGCCGCCCGGGCCTCGGCCTTGGGCCGGCGCAGCGCGCTGACCGGCGCCTCGATGATGTTCTCCACCACGGTGAGGTGCGGGAACAGGTTGAAGTTCTGGAAGACGAAGCCGATGTTGGTGCGCTGGCGCAGGACCTCCCGCTCCCGGAGCTCGTGCAGCCGGTCCCCGGAGCGCCGGTAGCCGATCAGCTCGCCGTCGATCGCGACGAAGCCCCGGTCCAGCTTCTCCAGGTGGTTGATCGAGCGCAGCAGGGTGGACTTGCCGGAGCCGGACGGGCCGAGCACCACCGTCACCGAGCCGGCCGGCACGTCGAGGTCGACCCCGCGCAGCACGGCGAGCTGCCCGAAGCTCTTGTGCAGGCCCCTGACCTGCACCATGGGTTCTGCGGCGGCAAGGGCGGCGGTCACGAGCGTCCTCCGGTGGCGGGGGCGGGAGCAGGGGTACGGGCGGCGCGCAGGCCCTGGACGCGGGCCCGGGCGCGCTGGAGCGGGGTGGGCGGCGGGGTGCGCTCGGCGCCGCGGGCGAAGTAGCGCTCGACGTAGTACTGGCCGATCGACAGCACCGTGGTCAGCAGCACGTACCAGACGGTGGCGACCATCAGCAGCGGCACGACCCGGCCGGTGCGGCCGTAGACGACCTGCACCTGGTAGAAGAGCTCGCCGATGGCCATCACGTAGACCACCGAGGTGCCCTTGAAGAGCGAGATCACCTCGTTGGCGGCGGCGGGCAGGATGCCGCGCATCGCCTGCGGCAGCACGATCCGCCAGGCCTGGCGCCGGCGCGGTACGCCCAGGGCGGCGGCGGCCTCGCGCTGGCCGGCGTCCACGGCGATGACGCCGCCGCGGATGATCTCGGCGGCGAAGGCGGCCTGGTGCAGGCCGAGGCCCAGCACCGCGGCCCCGATCGCACCCAGGACACCGACCGTCTCGAAGTCCGCGAAGGTCGGGCCGAACGGGATGCCGAAGCCGAACCGCTTGTAGAGGTAGGAGAGGTTGAACCAGAAGACCAGCTGGACGATCAGCGGGATCGAGCGGAACACCCAGACGTAGGCCCAGGCGATGGACTGCAGGACCGCGCTGCGCGACAGCCGCATCGCGGCCACCACGGCACCCAGCAGGAAGCCCAGCACGGTTCCGTAGAAGGTGAGTTCGACGGTGCGGCCGACGGCGCGCAGGATGGTGTCGGCGGAGAAGAAGATCCGGAAGGTCGGCCAGTCCCAGGCGGGGTTGGTGGCCAGCCCGTGGGCGAACTGGGCGAGGACGACGAGGGCGGCGGCGCCCGCCGCCCAGCGCCAGGGGTGCCGGGCGCGGACGGTCCGCAGCCCGGCCAGCCCGTCCAGGTCGATCCGGCCGGGCGGTCCCGCCGCCGGTCTCTCCGGCTTGCGGACCTTCTCGGACTCCGCCGGGGCACCGGCGGCGGTGGTGGTGACGGTCATGGTGGGGTTCCTCCAAGGGGCCCGGGGCCCGGACAGGGGGTCACGCGTGCTCGGGCGGGCTGATCTGGGACTCCTTGATCGCCGAATCGGCGACCCCCCACTTCTTGAGGATCTTGTCGTACGTCCCGTCCTTGATCAGCTGGTTGACCGCCGCCTGGAACGCGGGGGCGAGCGGGGAGCCCTTCCTGAACGCGAAACCGACGTCCAGCCGGTGGAACTCGCCGAGGAACCGCGTCCCGGACGCCTCCTGGGAGGCCTGGTAGCGCAGGCCGTTGATGGTGGACATCGTGATGTCCACCCGGCCCTGCTGGAGGCCGGTGAGGACGGCGCCGCTGTCGCTGAACGCCTTCACCTCGTACGGCTTCTTCCCCGCGTCGGTGCAGACGTTCTTCTTCGCGTTGAGGGTGGTCTCGAAGGTGGTGCCGGCGCCGGTGCCGATGGTCAGCCCGCAGAGCTGCGCCAGGTCGGTGACCGGCTGGATCGCGGTGTTGTCCTTCTTGACCGCGAAGCCCTGGCCGTCGTCGATGTAGGTGACGAAGTCGATGGTCTTCAACCGGGCCGTGGTGACACCGAAGTTGCCGGTGCCGACGTCGTACTTGCCGCTGCCGAGCGCGGGCAGGATGGTCTCGAAGGCCGCCTCCTCGCGCTGCACGGTCAGGCCGAGCACCTTGGCCACCGCGTCGGTGAAGTCGATGTCCACGCCGGCCGGCTTCTTGGTGGCCTGGTCGGCGTAGAAGGCGCTCGGCGGGTAGCCGAACGACGAGCCGAACCTCACCGTGCCCGACGCGCGGACGTCCTCGGGCAGCAGCGCGGCGGCCGCCTCCGACCTGGCGATGCCGGAGACGAGGTCCTGCCCGGCGGCGGTGGCCGCCGGGCCCGCGGCCCCCGGCCCGGCGGTCTTCGGGTCCGAACCGCACGCGGCCAGCGCCAGGACCGGCAGCAGGGCGGCGGCGGCGAGCAGGCGGCGGCGGACGGTGGTGGTTCTCACGGGAGTTGACGCCTTTCAGCTGGGCAGGTGCTTCTGGAGCGGCGGCGGGCCCGGACTGCGGACGGGCAGGCCGGAGGAGGCCGTGGCGGGGCCCGGCCGAGGGGTACGACGGCACCGGTACGTGGCGGTGGCCGGGGAGGACTGCCGGAGCGCAGCGACGGGGAGGGGAAGGGAGGGGAAGCGGCGGCAGCGTGCGCCTGACGAGCCGTCACACGCTGACGGCTCTCCCGGCCCGCGACGGGGCACCGAGGGAGGGCACTCCGCAGGAGCGGCCCCGGGCGGGGGAGGCTCCTAGGAGGACAGGGCCGGCTGGGCGGCCCGCTGCCGGGTCAGCCGCGACACGCCGCGGACCACACCCGACCGAAGTCGATGTGGTCGCGGGTGACCAGGGGCTGCTCGGCGTACATGGCCACAAGTTGAGCAGTCGCAGCCGCACGGCGTCAACCACCCTCCATTACCGCTCTGTTGCGATCGTCTGTCGCCGCACGACCACGCCGGACGAACGGCCGCACCACCCTTGACAGGCGACGATCGACCGTGCGTACGATCACGGCGGAGCGCAGTGCAAGGCCGGCCGTGTTGAGGGACGCGGACCGGCGAGACGGCCGTACGTGACCGCCCCCGTACCTCCCGCCCGCCCGCACCCGCGCCGCCTGGAGCCCCCTCATGGCCACCCCGCAGGACGTCCTGCCCGCGCCCGCCACCCTCACGAAGAACCGCACCCCCGGCCGGCCGGACGCCGGCCCCGCCGACCCCGGCGCCCGGCTGGTCGCCCGCCGCCGGCCCGGGCAGTGGATCTCCGCCGCCGTCGCCCTGCTGCTCTTCGCGATGGTGCTCAACTCGGTGATCCGCAACAAGGCCTTCCAGTGGGACGTGGTGGCCGACTGGTTCACGGCCACGTCCGTCCTGAACGGCCTCACCCTCACCCTCTGGCTGACCGCCGTCACCCTCGGGCTCGGCTTCGTCCTCGGCACCGTGCTCGCCACCATGCGGCTCTCCGGCAACCCGGTGCTGCGCACGCTCGCGTGGATCTACATCTGGATCTTCCGCTCCACCCCCGCACTGGTGCAGCTGCTGCTCTTCTTCAACATCGGCGCGCTCTACCCGACCCTGGGCCTGGGCATCCCGTTCGGCCCGGAGTTCGTCACCGTCAGGACGGTCAACCTCTTCGGGCCCACCCTCACCGCCGTCATCGGCCTCACCCTGCTGGAGGCCGCGTACGCCGCCGAGGTGGTGCGCGGCGGCATCCTCTCCGTCGACCGCGGCCAGCTGGAGGCCGCCTCGGCGCTCGGGCTGAGCCGACGGCGGGTGCTGCGCCGGATCGTCGTCCCGCAGGCGATGCGCTCGATCGTCCCGACCGCGGGCAACATGCTGATCAGCGCACTCAAGGGCACCAGCATCATCAGCGTGCTGGCCGTCTCCGACCTGCTCTACTCGGTCCAGCTGGTCTACCTGCAGTCCTACCAGGTCATCCCGATGCTGATGGTCGCCACCATCTGGTACATCGTCATCACCACGATCCTGTCGATCGGGCAGTACTACGTCGAACGGCACTACGCCAAGGGCGCCACCCGCGAGGGACTGCCACCCACCCCGCTGCAGAAGGCCCGGGCCGCCTACCGCCGGCTGCGCACCGCCGCCGACGCCGGCTCCGCCCCAGGGGAGGCACGGTGAGAGGGCGCAGCGAGCGAACCGTCCGAGGGCGCGCATCGTGCTCAGCACCCGCCGAGCGAAGCGAGGGGGGCACCGTGAACGAGCGCAGCGAGCGAACCACCAGAAGGCGCGCATCGTGCTCAGCACCCGCCGAGCGAAGCGAGGGGGGAGCATGAGCACCCTGGTGATCGTCGGCGCCGGCCCCCGCGGCACCGGGCTGCTGGAGCGGATCGCCGCCAACGGCCCCGAACTGCTGCCCGCCGGGCTGCCGTTGGACATCCACCTGGTCGACCCCTACCCGCCCGGCGCCGGCCGGATCTGGCGCTACGACCAGTCCCCGCTGCTGCGGATGAACTCGATGGCCGAGGACGTCACGATGTTCACCGACGAGCGGTCCACCATCGAGGGGCCGGTCCGCCCCGGCCCCTCGCTGGCCGAATGGGCCGCCCGCAGCGAGGAGTTCGCGCCCTACCGGGAGGTGGCCGACCCGGCCGTCCGGGCGGAGCTGCGCACCCTCGCGCCGACCGACTTCCCCACCCGCCGGGCTCAGAGCGCCTACCTCGACTGGGTGTTCCGGCGCGCCGTCGCCGACCTGCCGCCGCACGTCACCGTCACCGTGCACCGGGACACCGTCCGCCGGATCGAGGGCCCGGACGACGGCCCGCAGCTCGTCCACCTCGGCGACCGCGTGCTCACCGCCGACCACGTCGCCCTGACCCTCGGCCATCTCGACTCCGGCCCGCACCCCCGGTACGCCGCCGACGCGGAGTTCGCCGCCCGGCACGGCCGCTTCCACCTGCCGCCGGCCTTCTCCGCCGACGCCGACCTCGCCGGCATCGCCCCCGGCGAGCAGCTCGTGCTGCGCGGCTTCGGCCTCGCCTTCGTCGACCTGGTCGCCCTGCTCACCGAGGGGCGCGGCGGCCGCTTCGAGGAGACCCCGGACGGCCTGGCCTACCGCCCGTCCGGCCGCGAGCCGGTGATCCACGTCGGTTCCCGCCGCGGGGTGCCGTACCGCTCCAAGACCGGCTACCGGCTCCAGGGCCCGCCCGCGCCGCTCCCCCGCTACTTCGACGCGGCTGCCGTCGACGCCGTCCTCGACCGGCCGGGGCCGCTCGAACTTCGGCGCGACTTCTGGCCGTTGATGGCCAAGGACATCGGCTTCGGCCACTACCACGAGCTGTTCCACGCCCACCCCGGACGCACCACGCTGCCGTGGGAGGAGTTCCTGGCCGGCTACGACGCGCACGACTGGCACTCCCCCGGACTCGCCCGGCTGGTCGCCGCGGCCGTCCCCGACCCGGCGGACCGGCTCGACCTCGAACGGCTCGACCACCCGCTGGCCGGCCTCGAACTCGGCTCCGACGACGAACTCCAGCGCCACCTGCGCGACTACATCACCACCGACGCCGACCGGCGCGCAGACCCCGCCCACAGTGCCGACCTCGGCGCCTTCCTCGCCCTGCTCTCGCTCTTCGGCCAGCTGCCGCGCGTGCTCGCCTCCGGCCGGCTCTCCGCCCGCTCGGTCGGCGAGGAGGTCGACGAGTGGTTCTTCGGCTACTTCAGCTACCTCGCCTCCGGCCCGCCCGGCTTCCGGCTTCGCCAGTTGCTCGCGCTCTCCGAGGCCGGGGTGGTCCGCTTCCTCGGCGCCGGGATCCGGGTCGACCGGGACGAGGCCACCGGCACCTGGCGGGCGTCGGGCGCCACCGTGCCCGGGCACGACGTGACCGCCACCGCGCTGGTCGAGGCGTACCTGCCCAAGCACGCGCTGGCCCGCACCCGTGACCCGCTGCTGCGCGAACTGCACCGCTCCGGGCGGATCGTGGAGGAGGTGGTCACCGACGCGGAGCACACCCACCGGTCCGGGCTGCTCACCATCCGCCCCGCCGACAGTCGCGTGCTCGACCCCGCCCTGGACGGCGGGGCGCACCCGCGCCGCACCGCCCTCGGCCCGCACACCAGCCTCCGCGCGGCGGCGGCCTTCGCCCGGCCGCGCACCGACGCGCCCGGGTTCCGGCAGAACGACGCCGCGGCGCGGGCGCTCCTGCGCGCGCTGGCCGGCGTTCCGGCGGCGGCCCTCACGGGCTGCCGTTAGGCGGCGTGCGGGGTGGACGGGCGGCCGGCCCCCGCCCCGCGCGGGGCCGCACGCCGTGACGCCCCCTCACCGGTCCGTCACGGGCCGAAGAGCTCCTCCACCAGGTCCTCGGCCGTGACGTGGTCCGGTGCGGAGAGGATCCAGTCCCCGACCCCCTTGATGCCGGTCCCGCGCTCCAGCGCGTTCAGGCAGGCGTTGGCCTCCTGGTCCGAGGCGAAGTCCCAGGCCAGGAGGCGCCGGATCAGCACCACGGCCTCCAGCGGGCTGATCCGCGGCCGCCGCACGGGGCGGGAGCGGCGGGCCGGCTGCGCCAGCCGCTGCTGGTAGCCGGAGAGGTCGTGCCAGGCCTGGACGGTGGTCGGGTGCTGCTCGCCGAGCGCCCGGGCGAGCTCCGGCAGCAGGGTGTGCAACTGGCGCACGGCGCCGTCCAGGTCACCGCGGTTGGCCGCGTAGACCGCCAGGTCGTGCCGGGCCTTCAGCACCCGGGCGTCGTGGCCGCCCCAGGCGGCGTGCATGTCCGGCAGCAGCTGGGAGAGCTGGCGGATCGCGGTGACGGTCTCGCCGCTCTCGCCGATGCACCAGGTCAGGTGGTACCGGGCACCCAGGGTGTCCGGGTCGGTCAGACCGAGCGCGAGCCGCATGTCCTCGACCACCGTGGAGAGCAGCCGGATCGCCCCGTCGAGGTCGCCGGCCCGGCTGAGGTACCAGGTGAAGTCCCGCCAGGCGCAGAGCGTGTCCCGGTCGGTGGCGCCGAGTGCGACGACGCAGTCCTGGGCGACCGCCTGGAGCTGGATGGCGGACCCCCCCGCGGTGGACGCCCGGAAGGCCGCGTTCCGGCGCTCGCGCAGCGCCGCCCGGACGGCGTCGCCGGCCGCGGCGGGCGGGGCGGTCACCGGCGGCGTGGTGAGCGGCGACAGGACGGGCGGCGCCTCGGCCCGCGGTGGCGCCACGGGCCGGACGGGCGGCACCGGCGGAACGGCCGGAGCGACGGCCGGAGCAACGGCCGGCGGCGCGACCGGCGGAACAGCCGGAGCGGCAGCCGGCGGAACAGCCGGAACGGCAGCCGGCGGAACGGACGACGGAACAGCCGGCGGAAGCGGCGCCGGCCGGTCCAGCACCGTCGCGGCCGGGGCCGACGGGGCGGCCACCCCCTGCGCCGCGCGCCGCTCCGCCAGGTCCGCGAGCCGCCGCTCGACCGTCCTCGCGTCGGCCGGGCGGTCCGCCGGGTCCTTCGCCAGCAGCTCGGTGACCAGCGCGGCCACCTCGTCCGGCAGCCCGAACTGCGCCGGGTCCAGCGCCGGCGGCGGCTCGTTGAGGTGCTGGTACATCAGTACCGGCGTCGAGTCGCCGCTGAACGGCCGCGCTCCGGTGCAGAGTTCGACCAGCACGCAGCCGAACGCGTAGAGGTCCGCCCGGCCGTCCACCCGGCCGCCGGTCCAGCGCTCCGGCGCCATGTACGCGGGGCTGCCGATGACCGTCCCGGTGGTGGTGAGCCCGCCCGCCCCGACGTCGAGTTGGGCGATCCCGAAGTCCAGCACCTTCAGCACGCCGGCCGCGGTGACCATGATGTTGTCCGGCTTGATGTCGCGGTGCACCATGCCCGCGTCGTGGGCGGCGGCCAGCGCGGAGCAGATCTGCCGCCCCCAGCGCAGGCTCTGCACCGGGTCGGGCAGGCCGGACCGGAGCACGTCGGTCAGGGTGCGGCCGGTGAGCAGCTCCATCACCAGGTACGTCACCTGCCGGCCGCCGAGCTCGCCCTCCCCGAGGTCGTGCACGGTGACGATGTGCGGGTGCGAGAGGTTCCCCGCCGCGCAGGCCTCCCGGACGAACCGCAGCGCGGCCTTCTGCTGGTCCTCGCCGTGGTGGCCGATGACCTTGACCGCCACCTGCCGCTGCATCCGGGTGTCGAAGGCCCGCCACACCACGCCGAAGCCGCCCTGGCCGAGCCGCTCCAGCAGCTCGTACCGGCCGTCGAGGACATCCCCGACCGTCACCCGCCCCACCCCCCGCCTCTCGAAAGCCGTCACACTCTACCGACGCCGCAGGGCCCGCCCGGGGCCCCTGCCCCCGTCCCTTCCCAGGTGGAAGGATGGGTACCGGCTCCCGCAACGGTGCGAGGGGCCGACGATCAGCCGAGGAGCGCAGTCATGGCCAAGCAGGCCCCGCAGAGCGACCCGGCGCAGGACGCCCCCGAGGTGTCCGCGCCCCAGCACGCTGCCGCCGGGCTGCCCGCCGTCGGCCACAGCCTCCGGATGGCCACCGAGCAGATGGGCGCCCGCCGCACCCTGGCCACCCTGCGCAAGGTCAACCAGCCCGACGGCTTCGACTGCCCCGGCTGCGCCTGGCCCGAGCCGGGCAAGACGCACACCGCCGAGTTCTGCGAGAACGGGGCGAAGGCCGTCGCCGAGGAGGCCACCGAGCGCAGGATCCACGCCGAGTTCTTCGCCGCCCACCCGGTGGCGGAGCTCGCGGAGCGCTCCGGCTACTGGCTCGGCCAGCAGGGCCGCCTCACCGCACCGATGCTGCTGGACGAGGGCGCGACCCACTACACGCCGATCGGCTGGGACGAGGCCTTCGCGCTGATCGCCGAGGAGCTGCGCGCGCTGGACACCCCGGACGGCGCCGCGTTCTACACCTCCGGCCGGACCAGCAACGAGGCCGCCTTCGCCTACCAGCTGTTCGCCCGCCGGCTGGGCACCAACAACCTGCCCGACTGCTCCAACATGTGCCACGAGTCGTCCGGCTCGGCCCTCACCGAGACGCTCGGGGTCGGCAAGGGCAGCGTCAGCCTGAAGGACCTCTACCAGGCCGACCTGATCATCGTGGCCGGCCAGAACCCGGGCACCAACCACCCGCGGATGCTCTCCGCCCTGGAGCGGGCCAAGCGCGCCGGAGCCACCGTCGTCAGCGTCAACCCGCTGCCGGAGGCCGGCCTGGAGCGGTTCAAGAACCCGCAGAACGCGCGCGGCCTGGTCGGCCACGGCACCAAGCTGACCGACCTCTTCCTCCAGATCCGGCTGGGCGGCGACCTCGCCCTGTTCCGCGCGCTCAACCAGCTGATCCTCGACAAGGACGCCGTCGACCACGCGTTCGTCGCCGAGCACTGCCACGGCTTCGAGGAGTTCGCCGCCGAGGCCCGCGAGACCACCCGGGAGGAGGTGCTCGCCGCCACCGGCCTGCCCTGGGAGCAGATCGAGGAGCTGGCCCGGATGGTGCTGGCGTCGGAGAAGGTCATCGTGTGCTGGGCGATGGGCCTCACCCAGCACAAGCACGCCGTGCCGACCATCCGCGAGGTGGTCAACTTCCTGCTGCTGCGCGGCAACGTGGGCCGTCCGGGCGCCGGCGTCTGCCCGGTGCGCGGGCACAGCAACGTGCAGGGCGACCGGACGATGGGCATCTTCGAGCGCCCGTCGGAGGCCTTCCTGGACGCGCTGGGCGGCGAGTTCGGCTTCGAGCCGCCGCGCGCGCACGGCTACGACTCGGTGGACACCATCCGGGCGATGCGCGACGGCAAGGTCCGGGTGTTCTTCGCGATGGGCGGCAACTTCGTCGCGGCGACCCCGGACACCGCGGTCACCGAGGCGGCGATGCGCCGTTGCCGGCTCACGGTGCACGTCTCCACCAAGCTCAACCGCTCGCACGTGGTGACCGGCGCCCGCGCGCTGATCCTGCCCACCCTGGGCCGCACCGACCGGGACGTCACCGCCAAGGGCGCCCAGTTCGTCTCCGTCGAGGACTCGATGGGCCAGGTGCACTCCTCCCGCGGCGGCCTGCGCCCGCCCGCGCCGGGACTGCTCTCCGAGGTGGCGATCGTCTGCCGGCTGGCCCGCGCCGCCCTCGGCCCGCAGGACGGCGTGCCGTGGGAGGAGTTCGCCGTCGACTACGACACCCTGCGGGACCGGATCGCCCGGGTGGTCCCGGGCTTCGCCGACTTCAACGAGAAGGTCCGCCGCCCCGGCGGCTTCACGCTGCCGCACGGCCCGCGCGACTCCCGGACCTTCCCGACCGCGACCGGCAAGGCCAACTTCACGGTCAACCCGCTCACCGCGCCGGAGGTGCCGGCCGGCCGCCTGCTGCTGCAGACGCTCCGCTCGCACGACCAGTACAACACCACGATCTACGGCTTGGACGACCGCTACCGCGGCATCACCGGCGGCCGCCGCGTCGTCCTGGTGAACCCGGCCGACGCGGCCGAGCTGGGCCTGGCCGAGGGGGTGTACGTCGACCTGGTGGGCGAGTGGAAGGACGGTGTGGAGCGCCGCGCCCCGCACTTCAAGGTGGTGCACTACCCGGTGGCCCGCGGCGGCGCCGCCGCGTACTACCCGGAGACCAACGTGCTGGTGCCGCTGGACTCCACCGCCGACATCAGCAACACCCCGACCTCCAAGGCCGTGGTGGTCCGCTTCGAACCGGACAGCGGCGCGAGCTGAGCACGGAACGCCCGAGGGGGCCTGCGGACCGCGAAAGGTCGGCAGGCCCCCTCGGGCGTTCGCGTCAGTTCTGCCCGGTCGGCAGCGGCGTGGCCGAGGTGGTGCCCGGGGCCGAGGCACTCGCGGAGCCGGTGCCGGTGGCCGAGGCGGACGAGGTCGGCGTCCCCGTGGGCGTCCCGGTGGGGGTGCCCGTCGGGGTGCCGGTCGGCGTGGTGGTCGGCGTTCCCGTGGGCGTCCCCGTCGGGGTACCGGTCGGCGTACCGGTCGGCGTCCCCGTGGGCGTGCCGGTCGGGGTGCCCGTGGGCGTGGTGGTCGGCGTCCCCGTGGGGGTGCCGGTCGGCGTGGTGGTCGGGGTGCCCGTGGGCGTGGTGGTCGGCGTCCCCGGTGCGGGGGTCCCGGGTGCGGGCGTCCCCGGGGCCGGCGCGTCCGGGGCGGGCGTCACCGGCACCTGGTTGGCCGGGCTCGGCGCGATCGGGGTGACGGTGTCCCAGCCGGCCGGGAGGTCCGGCACCTTCCAGGCGCCTCCCGCCTCGTCCGAAGCGGTCTCCGGGTCCGGCCGGACGGCGCCGAGGATCGGCATCGAGCCGATCGGCGACACCTTGATCACGGCCCCCGGCCGCGGCGCCTGCACGACCAGCCCGCCGCCGATGTACATCGCGACGTGGGTGGCGCCCTCGAAGTAGATGACCAGGTCGCCGGGGCGCAGCTGGTTCAGCGCGACGTGCTGGAGCTGGGCCCACTGCTCCTGGCTGGTGCGCGGGATCGGCTTGCCGGCGTGCAGCCAGGCCTGCGAGGTGAGGCCGGAGCAGTCGAAGGTGTCGGGGCCGGCGCCGCCCCACACGTACGGCTTGCCCAGCTGCGCCAGCGCGTACGCGACGGCGGCCCGGCCGGCCAGCGAGGGGGTGCGCTCGCCCTTGCCGAGCGCGCCGGAGGCGAGGAAGGCGAGCTGGGCCTCGTCGGCCTTGGCCTTCTCCAGCTTCTCCAGCTCGGTGCGCTGGGCGCCGGTGAGCGAGGAGACCAGCTGCTCGACGGAGGTGAGGTCGGTGGCGACCTTGGCCTTGGCGGCGTCCTGCTGGCCGACCAGCACCTGCGAGCTCTTCAGCGCCTCCTCGTTCTGCTTCTGCAGACCGGTGAGCGCGTCGCGGTCGTTCTTCAGCCGGCCCAGGAACTCGGACTGCGAGCGGCTCGCGGCGGCGAGCAGCTCGGCGATGGTGACCGCCTCGTACGGGTCCTTGGAGAGCAGCAGTTCGGCGTAGGCGGACGCGGCGCCGTTGCGGTACTGGGCCGCGGCGAGCTGGGCGGCGATGTCGGTGCCGGCGTCGACCAGCTTCTGCTGGCGCTCCAGCCTGTCCTTGAGGTCGGCGAGCGCGGCCTGCTGCTCGGCGACCTTGGCGACGGTGGCGTTGTACTGCTCGGTGGCGGCCTCGGCGCCCTTGTACAGCTCGTGCAGCTTGTCGAGCAGCGGGCCGAGGGTGGCCTTGGCGTCGGCGAGCGGGTCGGCCCCGGGCGCGGCGGTCGGGGCGGTGACGCCGGGCGTGCCCGGGTCCGGTGCGGCGTAGGCTGCCTGGGTGGCCAGCGGCAGGGCGAGCGCGGCGGCCGCGAGCACCGCCCCGCAGCGCAGGGCCGCCCGTACCCACGGTCGCAGTCCGGCCGTCTCCGTCCGCTGTGCAGCCCCGCCCATGGGTGTGTCCTCCCCGACCCGACGGTCCGGGGTGTCCGGATCCACGCAGATCCTGTCATGGGTTACCCGTCAGAAACAGACCGCGCCCGCACGGGTCGGTGAATTCTCAGGTCCGGGGGCCGGTCCGACTGTGAGCCGGGTCTCACCAAACCGGACCGAACCAGGACGTTCTGCGCCAATGCCCAGCTCAGCACGGTCGTGGACACCTCGGGGAAAGGTGCCGGCAACCCCTCCGACACTGTCGGAACCACGAATCCCGGCCCAGTTCATCTTCCGTTCACCGAACGTCCCTACCGTCGCGAGCGACACCAACGTCAGTGCGACAACTACGACGATTGTTTGGGTATGGAACACATCTCGTTCCTGGTTGCCGTCGTGATCATCACGGCGCTCGCCTTCGACTTCACCAACGGGTTCCACGACACCGCCAATGCGATGGCCACCTCCATCGCGACGGGAGCCCTCCGGCCCAAGGTCGCGGTCACCATCGCGGCCGTCCTCAACTTCGCGGGCGCGTTCCTGTCCGTGAAGGTCGCCACCACCATCTCCGGCGGCATCGTCAACGAGAAGACCGGCATCCACCCCGAGATCATCTTCGCCGCACTGGTCGGCGCGATCCTGTGGAACCTGCTCACCTGGCTGAGAGGCCTGCCGTCCAGTTCCTCGCACGCGCTCTACGGCGGCCTGATCGGTGCCACCGTCGTCGGCGTCGGCGTCAACGGCGTCAACTTCGACACCGTCGTCACCAAGATCCTCATCCCCGCGGTCGCCTCCCCGCTGGTCGCCGGCCTGGCCTCGTGGGGCGCCACCAAGCTGGCCTACGCGATCACCCGCAGGAGCAACGGCGAGACCGTCACCAAGGGCTTCAAGACCGGCCAGATGTTCTCCTCCTCGCTGATCTCGCTGGCCCACGGCACCAACGACGCCCAGAAGACGATGGGCATCATCACCCTGACCCTGGTCTCGGTCGGCGCCCTGCCCAAGGGCGCGCTGCCCCCCACCTGGGTGATCGTCTCGGCCGGTGCGGCGATCGCGCTCGGCACCTACATGGGCGGCTGGCGGATCATCCGCTCGATGGGCAAGGGCCTGGCGGACATCCAGGCTCCGCAGGGCTTCGCCTCCGAGTCGGCCGCCGCGACCGTCATCCTGACCTCGTCGCACATGGGCTTCGGCCTCTCCACCACCCAGGTCTGCTCCGGCGGCATCATGGGCGCCGGCCTCGGCGGCCCGAAGGCCGAGCTGCGCTGGAGCCTGGTCCGCCGCATGGTCTACACCTGGGGCCTGACCCTCCCGGCCGCCGCCGTGGTCTCCGGCGCCGCGGCGTTCCTCGCCCAGCAGGGCCCCTGGGGCGTGGCACTGGTCGGCGCCGCCCTGGTGGCCGGCTCCGGCGCGATGTGGATCATCTCGCGCCGCCAGCCGGTCGGCGCGGACAACGTCAACGACGTCAACCCGGTCGAGAACGTCACCCCGGTGGAGGTGGGCCCGGCCGGCACCCCCGCCGCCCCCACCGCCGCCTCGACCACGGTCGCGGCCTGAGCGCCGCCGGCTGAGGAGCACACACCATGCACATCAAGTGGAACGCCCTGGCGCAGACCGCCGGCTTCAGCTTCGGCATCACCGTCGCCGTGGTCGCCGTCTTCGCGCTCGGCATCCTGGCCCTCTCCCGCCGCGAGGCCGCGCTGACCGCGCAGCGCTCGGCGGCAGGCACCGGCGCCCCGTCCGCGGGCGCCGGCCGGCTGGCCCTGGCCGGCGCGTACGCCTGCTTCGCGGTCTGCGGCGCGGCCGTCCTCTACGGCCTGTCGCTGATCGCCGGCCACTAGCCGGTACGGCAGCGGCCACCGGCCGCACACGCCGAAGGGCTGGGGAGCATCCGCTCCCCAGCCCTTCGGCGTTCCCGCGGGCGCCCGGTCAGTCCTGCTGGGTGGTGCGCAGCGCGGTCTCGCGGATGAACAGCACCGTGACGAAGGCCAGCAGCGCGAACGGCGCCGCCATCAGGAAGACCACGCCCACGCCGTGCCCGAAGGCGTCCGTCACCAGCGGGACGATCGGGGCGGGCAGCTTGTGCAGGTCCGGGATGCCGCCGCCGGCCGCGGCGCCGGTGGCCGGGATGTGCGCGGCGGCCAGGTTCTCCGCCAGGTAGTGGCCGACCTTGTTGCTCATCAGGGCACCGAGCGCGGAGACGCCCATCGCGCCGCCCATGGTGCGGAAGAAGGTGACCACCGAGCTGGCCGCGCCGAGCTCGTGGCGCGGCACGGTGTTCTGCACGGCGAGGACGAGGTTCTGCATGGTCAGGCCGAGGCCGATGCCGGTGATCGCCATGTAGACGCAGAGCAGCCCGTAGGGGGTGTCGGCCCGGGCGGTGCCGAGCAGGCCGAAGCCGATGGCCAGCATGAGGGTGCCGGAGACCAGGTAGACCTTCCACTTGCCGTACTTGGTGATCAGCTTCCCGGCCACGGTGGAGGAGACGGCCAGGCCGAGGATCATCGGCAGGGTCATCAGGCCGGCGATGGTCGGGGACTTCTCCCTGGCCAGCTGGAAGTACTGGCTGAGGAAGGTGGTCGCGCCGTACATCCCGACGCCGACCAGGACGCTGGCGAGCGCGGCCAGGGCGACGGTGCGGTGGCGGAAGAGGTCCGGCGGGATGATCGGCTCGGCGGCGCGCTTCTCGACCACCACGGCGAGGGCGCCGAGCACCAGGCCGCCGCCGACCATGGCCGCGGTCTGCCAGGAGAGCCAGGCGTAGTTCTTGCCGGCCAGGGTGATCCAGATCATCAGCAGGCTGACGGCACCGGTGATGACCAGCGCGCCCAGGTAGTCGATCTTCACCTTGCGCCTGACCACCGGCAGCTTGAGCGTGCGCTGGAGCACCGCGATCGCGGCCAGCGCGAACGGGATGCCGACGTAGAAGCACCAGCGCCAGCCCAGCCAGGAGGTGTCCACGATGACGCCGCCGATCAGCGGGCCGCCGATGGTGGCCAGGGCGAAGACGGCGCCGAAGTAGCCGCTGTACCGGCCGCGCTCGCGCGGCGGGACCATCGCCGCCAGGCAGATCTGGGCGAGGGCGGTGACACCGCCGGCGCCGATGCCCTGGAGGGCGCGGCAGGCGATCAGCTGGCCGGTGTTCTGGGAGAGGCCGGCCAGCGCCGAGGAGGCGATGTAGATGACCAGGGCTATCTGCAGCAGCAGCTTCTTGCTGGCGAGGTCGGAGAGCTTGCCCCAGATCGGGGTGGAGGCGGTCAGGGTGAGCAGGGTGGCGGTGATCACCCAGGTGTAGGCGGACTGGCCGCCGTGCAGGTCGGTGAGGATGCGGGGCAGCGCGTTGGAGACGACCGTCGACGACAGCACGGCCACGAAGAGGCCGAGCAGGAGGCCGGACAGCGCCTCCATCACCTGCCGGTGCGTCATGGGTTGGTCGTCGGCGGTGGCGGCCCCGGTCGCGGCTTGGGTGGTGACGGTCATCTGGGTCCTTCGGCGGGGTGCGGGGCGGAAGCGGGAGACGGCGGACGAAGGGCAGGGAATCGTTGCCTTACGCAACCATAGGACGAATGGTTGACTAGGGCAACTTTCTTCAAGCCCAAGTAAAATCTGCCGCCGGCCCGGCCCCGGGCCTTGCGCCTCAGACCCCCATGCCCTCCCCGACCACGTCGTTGAAGCGGTGCAGCAGCTCCGCGAAGCGGGCCACGTCCTCCTTGGGCCAGTCGGCCATCAGCGCGCGCACCCGCTCCATCCGGGCGTCCCGCGCCCCCAGGAAACGCCGCCGGCCGTCCTCGGTGAGCGAGACCAGCGCCGCCCTGCGGTCCAACGGGTCCGCTTCCCGGTCCACCAGGCCCAGCTCCTCCAGCGCCCGGATCTGCCGGCTCACCGTGGCCTTGCCCACCGCGAAGTGCACGCCGATGTCGGTCACCCGCACCCGCCCGGCCTGCTCGATGTGGGCGAGCATGCTGTACGCCATGCCCTCCAGCTGGGGATGCACCCGGCGGGACATCTCCGCCACCCGGGCCCGGCCGCGCCGGAACAGCAGCGAGACCTCGCGCTCCACCGCCATCAGGGACTCGTCGTCACTCTCCGCACTCACGGCGCCAGTATCCCGCAGCCCACCGGACCCGGAAGCGGCGCGGGGAGGACGCCGCCCAACTAGTTGATGGTATGAAGTATCCGTTTGTCCTCTATCCGCCGATAGGCAAGGAGATGTGCATGACCGCCCCAGGACAGGTACCGGGACCGGGCCTCGTCGCCGAACTGAAGGGAGCGGTCACCCCGCGCACGGCGCTGCTGGTGATCGCCGTGCTCCTGCTCCAGTTCGGCTTCATCACGTCCTACGTCGGAGCCCTCCACCACCCGACCCCGCACGAGCTGTCGATCGCGGTGGTCGCCCCGCCGCAGGTCTCCCCCAAGCTGGTCGCGGCGCTGGAGTCGGTGCCGGACGACGCCGTCAAGGCCGTCACCGCGCCGGACGCCGAGACCGCCACCGCGCAGATCAAGGACCAGAAGATCTACGCCGCGCTGGTCCTCAACCCGGCCGGCACCGAGGACACCCTGCTGGTCGGCGGCGCCCGCGGCCCGTCCGCGGCCAGGGCGGCGGACACCATCGTCACCGCGCTGGAGAAGACGCAGGGCCGGACGGTGAAGACCGTCGACGTGGTGCCGCTGGCCAAGGGCGACCCCAACGGCCTCACCTCCTTCTACCTGGTGATCGGCTTCTGCGTCGGCGGCTACCTGGTCGCCTCGATCCTGGGCGTCAGCGCCGGCGCCAAGCCCGCCAACACCAACCGGGCGGTGATCCGGCTCGGCACGCTGGCGTTGTACTCGGTCGCGGCCGGCATCGGCGGCGCGATCATCGTCGGCCCGGTCCTCGACGCGCTGCCCGGCTCGTTCTGGGGCCTGGCCGGCGTCGGCGCGCTGGTGGTCTTCGCGGTCGGCGCGTTCACCATGGCGCTGCAGTGCCTGTTCGACATCATCGGCATCGGCATCGCGGTGCTGATCTTCGTGGTGCTCGGCAACCCGAGCGCGGGCGGGGTCTTTCCGCCGCCGCTGATGCCGCCGTTCTGGCGGGCGATCGGCGCCTGGATCCCGAACGGCGCCGGGACGGAGGCGACCCGCTCGATCGCCTACTTCGACGCCACCAACCTCGGCATGCCGCTGGTGGTCCTGGTGGTCTGGGCACTGGTCGGCGTCGGGGTCACCTTCGCCGCCGTCCTGCGCGGGCCGCGCGGCGGCCGCGAGCTCGTGCACCCGTAGGACACGCGCCCGGACGGTTCGCGCCGGCGGCGGCGCGAACCGCCGGGCACGGGCCCCGGCCGCGCTACACGTCCAGCCGGCCCGGGTCCGCGACGATCGCCCGGACCACGCCGACCGCGGCCCCGAGCAGCGGGCCGCGGCGGCCCAGCCGGGAGACCGTCAGCCGCTCGTCCGTCCAGGGGCGGACGGTCACCCGGGCCGCCAGCTCGGCCCGCATCGCCCCGAGCAGCCAGGGCGCCAGCCGGGCGTAGCCGCCGCCCAGCACCACCTCGGCCGGGTCGAGCAGGTTGACCGCCCCGGCCGAGGCGATGCCCAGCGCCGAGCCGGCCCCGGCCAGCGCCGCACGGACCTCCTCGTCACCGGCCCCGGCCCGCTCGGCGAGCAGCGCCACCCAGTCGCCGCGGATCCCCTCCAGGCCCGCCTCCCGCAGCACCGCCGCCTCCCCCGCGTACTGCTCCAGGCAGCCGTGCGACCCGCAGGCACAGAGCGGGCCGTCCGGGCGGACCGGCACGTGGCCCAGCTCGCCGGCGTAGCCGCGGGCCCCGCGCAGCAGCCGGCCGCCGATCACGATCGCCGCGCCGACCCCGGCCTCGGCGGAGACGTGCAGGAAGTGGTCCGGCGCCCCGCCCAGCCAGAGTTCGGCCAGCCCGCCCAGGTTGGCCTCGTTGTCGGCGGCGATCGGCAGCTCGGCCAGCTGCCCGGCACCGGCGGCGCGCAGCGCGAGCCGCAGCTCGGCGGTGACCGGCACGTCCTGCCAGCCCAGGTTGGCGGCCCGCTGGAGCTGCCCGCCGCCGTCGCCGACCAGCCCGGGGACGGCCAGGGTCAGCCCGGCCGGGCGCAGCCCCGCCTCCACGGCGGCCGCGCGCAGCAGCTCGGCCAGGTCGGCCAGGACGGCGGCGGGCCGCCTGCCCCGGTTGCGGATCTCCTGGCGGCGCCAGGCGCGGACCTCCCCGCGCAGGTCGACGACGCAGGCGCCGAGGTGCTCCACCCCGATCTCGGCGCCGAGGCCGCCCGGCCCCTGCGGGTTGAGGCCCAGCGCGGTGCCGGGCCGGCCGACCTTGCCGCTCGGTGCGGCCGGGCCCTCCTCGACCACCAGGCCGGCGGCGATCAGCTCCTCGGCGAGCGAGGAGACGGCCGCCCTGGTGAGGCCGGTGTCTGCGGCCACCTCGGCCCGGGAGCGCGGGGCACGCGCGATCACGCCGAGCACCAGCGCCAGGTTGGCCCGGCGCATGCCCTGCTGGCTGGCGGGCCCGGCCCGGAGGCCGTCCGTCTCGCGCATCGCCCTCACCCCGCTCGACTGCCGGACACCGTCGTCGAGACCGGTCGTCTGCAGCCTAACCGCGTTCGGCCGCCCGCTCCCGGCGGCCTCGGGAGGGCGGGCCCGCCGAGCCTCACGGGATGCGCTGCGGCTGCTCCGCGGGGGTGGCGGCGGGTTCGGCGAGGCGGGTGAAGACCCAGCGCTGCATGGCCCAGTAGCGGAAGAGCATCGCGATGAACGTGCCCACGACCATCCCGCTGAGGAAGTCGGCCACCTCCTGGGTGAAGGCGGTCACCTGGGGCTCGCGCAGGTCGAGCAGGTAGCGCGAAATGATCAGCGGGATGTCGTTGACGCCGATCGCCACCACGCTGACCAGCGCGAACAGCAGCGCCTCCCGGCGGCGGCCGGCCGCGCGGAAGGACCACTGGCGGTTGAGCACGTACGAGACCGCGGTGCCGACCACCGTCGCGACGGTCAGCGCCACCACCGGCTTCTGCTGCAGCACGGTGAATTTCAGCGAGAGGTTGAGCACCGTGGTCAGCGCGAAGCAGACACCGCCGACCAGCAGGAACTTCACCAGCCGGCGGTGCCTGAGCAGGAACGGGCGCAGCCCGGCCGGCACTCTGGCCAGGGCGCGCTGCGTGGGGGACGGCATCTTCGCAGTCTGACCACGGTGGCCGCGGGCCGCTACTCGTCGGCCGCCGCCCGCCCCGCGCGCGGGCTACTCGTCCGCGGTGATCCGCAGCACCCCGGTGGTGGTCCCCTGGTAGACGACCCCGCCGGGGGCGATCGAGCCGACCATCTGGAGGGTGTCGAAGACGAAGCCGGCCCCGGTGTACTTGGTGCGCACCACGGCGCCGGTGCGCGGGTCGACCTCCGCGTAGTAGTAGGGGTCGAGCACCGAGGTGGCATCGGTGCCCGGGATCACGGGGTTGCGCAGCACGGTGTGGATCAGCCCGTCGGCGGTGGAGAGCCGGGGGACGGCCGCGGAGCGCACCCTGTTGTCCCAGGCGAGATCGCAGCCGGAGCCGTCGGCGCGGACGTCGACCCGGCTGAGCCCGCCGCGGAACCGGTCGGACGACGGCACGCTCGGCCCGGCGTCGTCGGGCAGCTTCGGGTACGGGTACCCGTAGGTGGAGGCGACGAGGACGGTGTTGCCGGCCGCGACCGGGGAGTTCTCACTGCCGCTGCCGCCCGCCTTCAGCACCGGCACCGAGCAGACCTGCGAGCCGTCCGAGGCCCGGTAGACCAGGAGGTTCACAGTGGGCGCGGCGTTGTCGACGACGGTGACGTAGTCGGTGCCGGTGCGCGGCCCGAAGAAGGTGGGCGTCGAGCCGGTGCCCCAGCTGAGCTGGCCGGGCTTGCGGCCGGGCCCGCGGTCGTACGGGCGGCGCCAGGCGATCCGCGGCGTGCCGTCGGCCCCCGCCGTGAGCAGGTACGTGGCGTGGGTGGTGGCGACGGCGGTGCCCTCGGGGGCGGTGGAGATCGAGTTGGCGACCTTCTCCCCGGCGGGCAGCGCCAGGGCGCGGACGGTGCCGGTGCGGTCGTCGGCGGTGCCGACCACGCCGCCGCCGGTGGCGAACCACACCCGGCCCTGCCAGTCCGGCGAGACGCCGGTGACCGCGTCTCCGGCGGGCACCGCGCCGGCCAGCGACAGCGACCGGTCGACGTACAGCTCCCACCGCCCGGCCGCGTCCCGGCGGTGGCCGATCCGCAGCAGGTTGCGGTCGCCGTCGACGGCGACCAGGCGGTTCTCGTCGTCCAGGTAGGCGTAGACGCCACCGAGCAGGGAGCCCTTGGCGAGCGGCAGCTCGGCGACCGAGCCGCCGTCGGCCGGGTCGAGCAGGTGGACGGTCGGGGTGAGGCCGAAGATCGTGGTGCAGAGCGCGACGGGGTACCCGTCCGAGCCCACCAGCACGGTCGGGCAGGCGGACTGCAGCGCCACCCGGTCGGAGGCGAGCGGTCCGGCCTTCGGGCCGGGCAGCGGGGTCGCGTCCGAGGAGCCGGTGTCGCCGTGCATGGTGGCGGTGCCGTCCGGTCCCGCGTACGGGTTGTGCGGCGGCAGCGGCGCGTACGGGGTGTCGGCGTGGGCCGGGGTGCCGCCGGCGAGGGCCAGCAGGAGGGCCACCGGGAGTACGGCGGCGCGCGTGGGCAGCGCGAGGCGCATAGGGGTCCTGTCCCATCGGGTGAGAGGAGCGAACGGGCGTGACGGTGCACTCCACCCGGATCGGGGGTTCCCGGCGGGGGCGCCGGGCGGGTCACCGCGCGTCAGAGGACGCGGTGACAGATCGCCGAACATGCGCGGGCCAGGTCGACGTCCAGTCGACGGCTCAGGTGCGCATGGCGATTCACACCGTCAGACTGCCGCACTGACGGTCCGTCTCACAAGGCGCGTCTCACGGTACGGGAAAGGGCCCGGCGGGCAGTCCCCCTGCCCCGCCGGGCCCCTGAACAACCGTCAGGCGGCGACCAGCACCTCGGCCGGCTCCAGGGCCAGCTTCAGCACCTCCCGGACGTCCGCGACCGGGTGGACGGTGAGCCGCTCCAGCACCTCGGCCGGGACGTCGTCCAGGTCGGCCTCGTTCCGCTTGGGGATGATCACCGTGGTGACGCCCGCCCGGTCGGCGGCGAGCAGCTTCTGCTTCACCCCGCCGATCGGCAGCACCCGCCCGGTCAGCGACACCTCACCGGTCATCGCCACGTCGGTGCGCACCTTGCGGCCCGAGAGCAGCGAGGCCAGCGCGGTCGTCATGGTGATGCCGGCGCTCGGCCCGTCCTTGGGGACGGCCCCGGCGGGGACGTGCAGGTGCACGCCGCGGTCCCGCAGCGAGGTGACCGGCAGCTCCAGCTCGGCGCCGCGCGAGCGGAGGAAGGAGAGCGCGATGTGCGCGGACTCCTTCATCACGTCGCCCAGCTGCCCGGTGAGGGTGAGCCCGGTGCCGCCGGTCTCCGCGTCGGCGAGCGAGGCCTCGATGTAGAGGACGTCGCCGCCGGCGCCGGTCACCGCGAGGCCCGTCGCCACGCCGGGGACGGCGGTGCGCCGCTCGGCCGGCTCCTGGGCCGCCTCGGGGACGTGGTGCGGCCGGCCGATCAGGGCGCGCAGGTCGTCGGCGCCGATCGCGGCGGGCAGCTCGCGCTCGCCCAGCTCGCTCTGCGCGGCGATCTTGCGCAGCACCCGGGCGATCGAGCGTTCGAGGTTGCGGACGCCGGCCTCGCGGGTGTACTCGCCCGCCAGCCTGCGCAGCGCCTCCTCGTCGACCGCCACCTCCCCGCCCTTCAGGCCGGCCTTCTCCAGCTGGCGCGGGAGCAGGTGGTCGCGGGCGATGACGACCTTCTCGTCCTCGGTGTAACCGTCCAGGCGGACCAGCTCCATCCGGTCGAGCAGCGGCTCGGGGATGGCCTCCAGCACGTTGGCGGTGGCGAGGAAGACCACGTCGGAGAGGTCCAGCTCGACCTCCAGGTAGTGGTCGCGGAAGGTGTGGTTCTGCGCCGGGTCCAGGACCTCCAGCAGCGCCGCTGCAGGGTCCCCCCGGTAGTCGGAGCCGACCTTGTCGATCTCGTCGAGCAGGACGACCGGGTTCATCGAGCCGGCCTCCTTGATCGCCCGCACCAGCCGGCCGGGGAGCGCGCCGACGTAGGTGCGCCGGTGGCCGCGGATCTCCGCCTCGTCCCGGACGCCGCCCAACGCGACCCGGACGAACTTGCGGCCCATCGCGCGGGCCACCGACTCGCCGAGCGAGGTCTTGCCGACGCCAGGCGGGCCGACCAGTGCCAGCACCGCCCCTCCGCGCCGGCCGCCGACCAGGCCGAGCCCCTGGTCGGCCCGGCGCTTGCGCACCGCGAGGTACTCGACGATGCGGTCCTTCACGTCGGCCAGGCCGGAGTGGTCGGCGTCCAGCACCGCGCGGGCGCCGGCGATGTCGTAGGCGTCCTCGGTCCGCTCGCTCCAGGGCAGCTCCAGGACGGTGTCCAGCCAGGTGCGGATCCAGGAGCCCTCGGGCGACTGGTCGGAGGCGCGCTCCAGCTTGTCGACCTCCTTGAGCGCCGCCTCGCGCACCTTCTCCGGCAGGTCGGCCGCCTCGACCCGGGCGCGGTAGTCGCCCTCCTCGTCGGCCGGGTCGCCGTTCAGCTCGGCCAGCTCCTTGCGGACGGCCTCCAGCTGGCGCCTGAGCAGGAACTCCTTCTGCTGCTTGGCCACCCCCTCCTCGACGTCCTTGCGGATGGTGTCGTTGACCTCCTCCTCGGCGAGGTGCTCGCGCAGCAGCGTCAGCGCGTACTCCAGCCGGGCCACCTGGTCGGCCTCCAGCAGCACCTTGAGCTTCTGCTCGGCGGTGACGAAGGGGGCGTAGCCGATGTTGTCGGCGAGCTCGCCGACGCCCTCGATCTGGGCCACCCGGTCGACGACCTGCCAGGCGCCGCGCCTGCGCAGCCACTGGGTGGAGAGCGACTTGTACTCCTTGACCAGCTCGGCGGCGCGCCCGGCCACCGGGGTGCCGACCGAGGACTCCCGGAAACCCGTGGTCTCCACCCAGAGGGCGGCGCCGGGCCCGGTGGTGCCGACGCCGATCCGGACCCGGCGCACGGCACGCACCAGCGCCGCAGGGTCGCCGTCGGCCAGCCGGCCGACCTGCTCGACGGTGGCGAGGGTGCCGGCCGGCGCGTAGGAGCCGTCCACCCGCGGGACCAGCAGGACCTGGGGCTTCCCGGTGCCGGTGGCCGCGGCGCGCGCGGCCTCGACCGCGGCCCGCACCTCGGTGTCCTTGAGGTCCAGCGGGACGACCATGCCCGGGAGCACGACCTCGTCGTCGAGCGGCAGCACGGGCAGGGTGAGCGGTGTGGACGTCGATGCCATGATCTCTCCCCAGTCAGTGAAGTTGAGTTGACCTGACTAAGGTTTGGCGGGCACCGGTTGTTCCCCACGGCGCGTTCGCCGTGAGCGAACGGGAGCGGGCGGGAACGGCACGGGGAAGACCGCGGGAGGGCCCGTCAAAAACGCCCGGGCGGCGTCACATCCGGTCCAGCAGGGCGGCCCGGCCCGAGGCCGGGGCGGACGTCCCGGCCGGCCCGGCGGGCTCGGACCGGCGCCTCCCCGCGCGGCGGCCCGGCTCCGGGCGGCACAGGCGGCGGTCGGCGGTGCGCCGCAGCCGTCCCCAGAGCGCCACCCCGGCCAGCAGCGCCGCCGGGTGGCCGATGCCGGTCACCAGGTCCCGGTCGCCCGCGATCTGCTGGACGATCAGCGTGACCGCCAGGCCGAGCGCCAGCAGCCGCCCGCGCGGCCGCAACAGCCCGGCCAGCGCGCCGAGGCTGGCCAGGACGCCGTAGCTGACCCCGATGTCCAGGTGGTCCAGCGCCCCGGACGCCAGCCGCCCGTCGGCCACGGCGGCGATCACCACCGCCTGGGAGAGCAGCGTCGCGCCGACGTGCCCGGCCGCGAAGACGGCCGCCGCCCGGCCCGGACCGACCCGCCGCTCCAGCGGCGCGACCGTGAAGGCGAAGGCCCACAGGTAGGGCATCCAGATCGTCCCGGCCACCCAGAACCCGCTGAACAGCAGCGCGCGCAGCGGGTGCTGCAACAGGTTGTGCGCGTCCGAGCTGGACGCCTGCTGGAGCCGCAGCACCAGCCCCGGGTCGGCGAGCTTGGCGAAGGTGGTGGTGGCGCAGACCACCGCGAGGTAGCCGAGCGCGAAGGGGTTGCGCCGGGGCGTCGGCACCCGGGCCAGCAGCCAGTCGACCACCCAGACCCTCAGGCCGTGCCGGAGCATCCCGTAGGGCGGCCCGGCCCGGCCGGCACCACTGCGCAGACCCGCCATGCCGCCTCCGCTCCGACCCGCTGCATCCGGCCCCGTCCGGTGCTCAACGTACCGGCGCGCGCCGCAGATCCCACCCCCATGACTCTTGTCGTGACCACGTTACGTCGGGCTCCTGGGAGCCCGCTGGGAAATCCCCGTGAAGACCCTCTGACGGCCGGACGGCGGGAACACCCGGATTTGGTCCAGACCTTCACTCTGCTTACGCACGAGTAGCTGTCCTGACCGGCGGGTTGATGTCAAAAAGTCTGCGTACGTATCGTCACGGAGTGAAAAATCGCCGGGTAAGGTAGCGGCCCGTGCCCACTCCCGAGTGGGTCGGAGGGCGGCCCGAAAGCCGGCCCACGGGCCGGAAACGACCGGTCCACCTGCCGGGAAGCATCCGCGGTCCGTACGCTGCGAAGTGTGCGGAAACGGCGGGCAGTCCACACCTGCCCTCCGGTCCGCGCACACGAGGTAACGGGACGGCGGACCCGGCACAGTCCACGACGGAACAAGACTACGAGCGGAGCCCCGCCATCCCCACAGGTGGCCGGCCCGCAGCCCTGGGGGCGGTGGCGTGACCGTGACAGAAATTCAGCAGGACAACCAGAACAGCGGCGGCACGGTGAGCAGCCAGCGCAGAGTGCTGGTGGTGGAGGACGAGCCCACGATCGCCGAGTCGATCGCGGCCCGGCTGGGTGCGGAGGGCTTCAAGGTCGCCGTGGCCCACGACGGCCCCGGTGCCGTCGACGGCTTCCACACCTGGCAGCCCGACCTGGTCGTGCTCGACATCATGCTGCCCGGCTTCGACGGCCTCGAAGTGTGCCGCCGGATCCAGGCGCAGCGCCCGGTACCGGTCCTGATGCTGACCGCGCGCGACGACGAGACGGACCTGCTGGTCGGCCTCGGCGTCGGTGCGGACGACTACATGACCAAGCCCTTCTCCATGCGCGAGCTGGCGGCCCGGGTCAACGTGCTGCTGCGCCGCGTCGAGCGCGCCCAGCAGGCGGCCCGCACACCGGCGCTCGGCTCGCTGCGCTTCGGCGAGCTGGAGATCGACCACGTGCAGCGCCGGGTCCGGCTGGCCTCGGGCGACGTCCACCTGACGCCGACCGAGTTCGACCTGCTCGCCTGCCTGGCCGCCCAGCCGCGCGCGGTGCTCACCCGCGAACAGCTGCTGGCCGAGGTGTGGGACTGGACGGACGCGTCCGGCACCCGCACCGTCGACAGCCACGTCAAGGCGCTGCGCCGGAAGATCGGCGCCAGCTGGATCCGCACCGTCCACGGCGTCGGCTACGCGCTGGAAGCCCCGCTCTCCTAGCGGCGCCTCGGGCGACGGGCCTCCGGGGGGCCCGTGTCCCGAACCGCCGTGCCCACCCGCGCGGGCGAGCACCGCACGCGGGGAACCACAGCACGCGGGGATCACAGGGAACCAATGACCTTTCCACAGCAACGCAACGGGGACGCCGACGGCACCCGGCGGCCCACCCTGGCCGCCCGCGCCGCCCGCCGGGTCTGGGCCGACATCCGGCCGCTGGACCCGGTCCGTTCCATCAAGGGCAAACTCGCCCTCCTGGTGATCGTCTCGGTCTTCCTGGCCACCGGCATGGTGGTCGTGGCGATCCGTTCCGAGACGCAGATCCGGATCATCATGATCTTCTCGATGATCGCGTCACTGCTCTTCATGCAGTTCCTCGCGCACGGGCTGACCGCCCCGCTGCGCGACATGACCGCCGCCGCCCGCGCGATGGCCTCCGGCGACTACAGCCGCCGCGTCGAGGTGAACTCGCGCGACGAGATCGGCGAGCTGGCGGCCACCTTCAACCAGATGGCGGCCGACCTGGAGGCCGCCGACCGGCACCGCCGCGAGCTGGTCGCCAACGTCTCGCACGAGCTGCGCACGCCCATCGCCGCGCTGCGCGCCGTCCTGGAGAACGTGGTCGACGGCGTGGTCCAGCCGAACCCGGCGACCCTGGGTGCCGCGCTGGAGCAGACCGAACGGCTCGGCCGGCTGGTCACCCACCTGCTCGACCTCTCCAAGATCGACGACGGCGTGGTCGACCTGGACGCCCGGCCCTTCGAGGTCCGCGAGTTCCTGGACGGCGTGCTGCGCGGGGTCACCGTGGACGGCGCGACCGCCGGCGGGGCGTTCTCCCGGCGCGGGGACGTCCGACTGGCCCTGGAGGTCAGCCCGGCCGGCCTGACCGGCGTCGCGGACCCGGAGCGGCTCCACCAGGTGGTCGCCAACCTGGTCGACAACGCCTGCAAGCACTCCCCGCCCGGCGGCACCGTCACGGTCCGCGCGCGCCCGGGGGAGGCCCCCGGCGCCCTGCTGCTGGAGGTCGAGGACGAGGGGCCGGGCATCCCGCCGGCCGACCGCGGCCGGGTCTTCGAGCGGTTCAGCCGCAGCGGCACCGCCACCGCCCAGGGGCCCGGCTCCGACGGCGGCACCGGGCTGGGGCTGGCCATCGCCCGCTGGGCGGTGGACCTGCACGGCGGGCGGATCGAGGTGGCCGAGGCCGCCCGGGGCTGCCGGATCGAGGTACGGCTGCCCGGTCCGCGCTGACCCCCGGTTCAGAGCTGCATGTCACAGATCCGACACAGACGTATACGGATCTCGGGAAGCGATTATGTCCGGTTTCGCCCCATTATGGGGCCTGATCGGGGGTGATCGCTTCCCATCCGAAGCGGCTTTCTAACGCACATTTTCAGCCAAACTGCAGGTCAGGACTGTGATCTGGGCGACGCCTGAGCCCTGGGGACTGCGCGATCACTGGTCAGGGGCGTAGCCTTAATCCCCGCTGTCCAAACATCCCAAAAGGAAGCGGAAGAGGGCGGTTGCCGCCGTGTCGCCACAGTCCCAAGAAACCCCCAACAGCTCGGCAAGTTCCACTGGCTTCGGCCCCAATGAGTGGCTCGTCGACGAGATCTACCAGCAGTACCTCCAGGACCCGAACTCGGTCGACCGAGCCTGGTGGGACTTTTTCGCCGACTACAAGCCCGGTACCGAGGTGACCCCAGTGACCCAGGCCGCGACCCAGGTCGGCCCCACGCCGACCACCGTTGCCGCCCCCGCGCCCGCCGCTGCCGCTCCGGCCGCACCCGCCCCCGCCGCACCGGCCGCGCCAGCGGCCCCCGCGGCCCCGGCGGCCGCGCCGCTCGCCGCAGCCCCCGCCGCGCCCCCGGCGCCCAAGGCCGCCGCCCCGGCGCCTGCCGCGCCCGCCGACGGGACCGGCCCCGAGCTGATCCAGCTCCGCGGCCCGGCCAAGGCCGTCGCCACCAACATGGACGCCTCGCTGGAGGTGCCGACCGCGACGTCCGTCCGCGCGGTGCCCGCCAAGCTGCTGATCGACAACCGCATTGTCATCAACAACCACCTGCAGCGCGCCCGCGGTGGCAAGGTCTCCTTCACGCACCTGATCGGGTACGCCCTGGTCCAGGCCATCAAGGCCTCGCCGGGCATGAACCACAGCTACCAGGTGAAGGACGGCAAGTCCTACCTGGTCAAGCCCGAGCACGTGAACCTGGGCCTGGCCATCGACCTGGTGAAGCCCAACGGCGACCGCCAGCTCGTCGTCGCGGCCATCAAGAAGGCCGAGACGCTCGACTTCTTCGGCTTCTGGCAGGCCTACGAGGACATCGTCCGCCGGGCCCGCGCCAACAAGCTGACCATGGACGACTTCACCGGCGTCACGGTCTCGCTGACCAACCCCGGCGGCATCGGCACCGTGCACTCCGTGCCGCGCCTGATGCAGAACCAGGGCACCATCGTCGGCGTCGGCGCCATGGAGTACCCGGCCGAGTTCCAGGGCTCCGCCCCGGAGACCCTGTCCCGCCTGGGCGTCTCCAAGATCATGACGCTGACCTCGACCTACGACCACCGCGTCATCCAGGGCGCGGCGTCCGGCGAGTTCCTGCGCGAGATCCACCGTCTGCTGCTCGGCGAGAACGGCTTCTACGACGAGATCTTCGAGTCCCTGCGGATCCCGTACGAGCCGGTCCGCTGGGCCACCGACGTCGCCACCACCCACGACGACGAGGTCAACAAGACCGCGCGCGTCATCGAGCTGATCCACTCCTACCGGGTCCGCGGCCACCTCATGGCCGACACCGACCCGCTGGAGTACAAGCAGCGCAAGCACCCCGACCTGGACGTCACCACGCACGGCCTCACCCTGTGGGACCTGGAGCGCGAGTTCGCGGTCGGCGGCTTCGGCGGCCAGCGGATGATGAAGCTGCGCGACATCCTCGGCCTGCTGCGCAACACGTACTGCCGCACCGTCGGCATCGAGTACATGCACATCCAGGACCCGAAGCAGCGCAAGTGGCTGCAGGAGCGCCTGGAGAAGCCGTACACCAAGCCGGAGCGCGAGGAGCAGCTGCGGATCCTCCGCCGCCTGAACTCGGCCGAGGCCTTCGAGACCTTCCTGCAGACCAAGTACGTCGGGCAGAAGCGCTTCTCGCTGGAGGGCGGCGAGTCCCTCATCCCGCTGCTGGACGCCACCATCGACTCGGCGGCCGAGCACCGCCTGGACGAGGCCGTCATCGGCATGGCCCACCGCGGCCGCCTCAACGTGCTGGCCAACATCGTCGGCAAGCCGTACGGCAAGATCTTCGGCGAGTTCGAGGGCAACCTCGACCCGAAGTCGATGCACGGCTCCGGCGACGTGAAGTACCACCTCGGCTCCGAGGGCACCTTCACCGGCCTGGACGGCGAGACCATCAAGGTCTCGCTCGCCGCGAACCCCTCCCACCTGGAGGCCGTGGACCCGGTCGTCGAGGGCATCGCCCGCGCCAAGCAGGACATCCTGGACCAGGGCGGCACGACCTTCCCGGTCCTGCCGATCCAGATCCACGGCGACGCGGCCTTCGCCGGCCAGGGCGTCGTCGCGGAGACCCTGAACATGTCGCAGCTGCGCGGCTACCGCACCGGCGGCACCGTGCACGTCGTGGTGAACAACCAGGTCGGCTTCACCGCCGCCCCGGCGTCCTCGCGCTCCTCGATGTACTGCACCGACGTGGCCCGGATGATCGAGGCCCCGATCTTCCACGTGAACGGCGACGACCCGGAGGCCGTGGTCCGCGTCGCGCGGCTCGCCTTCGAGTTCCGCCAGGCGTTCCACAAGGACGTCGTGATCGACCTCATCTGCTACCGCCGCCGCGGTCACAACGAGGCCGACAACCCGTCGTTCACCCAGCCGCTGATGTACGACCTGATCGACAAGAAGCGCTCGGTGCGCAAGCTGTACACCGAGGGCCTGATCGGTCGCGGCGACATCACCATGGAAGAGGCGGAGCAGGCGCTCCAGGACTTCCAGGGCCAGCTGGAGAAGGTCTTCGCCGAGGTCCGCGACGCCGCCCAGGCGCCGGCGCCGACCGCCAACGGCAAGCCGCAGGCCGACTTCCCGGTCAACATCCAGACCGGCATCTCCCAGGAGATGGTCAAGCGGATCGCCGCCTCGCAGGTCAACCTGCCGGACTGGCTGACCGTCCACCCGCGTCTGCTGCCGCAGCTCCAGCGCCGCGCCTCCTCGGTCGAGGACAACACCATCGACTGGGCCATGGGCGAGACCCTCGCCATCGGCTCGCTGCTGATGGAGGGCCACCCGGTCCGCCTGGCCGGCCAGGACAGCCGCCGCGGCACCTTCGGCCAGCGGCACGCCGTCCTGATCGACCGCAACAGCGGCGAGGACTACACCCCGCTGCTGTACCTGACCGAGGACCAGGCCCGCTACACCGTGTACGACAGCCTGCTGTCCGAGTACGCGGCGATGGGCTTCGAGTACGGCTACTCGCTGACCCGCCCGAACGCGCTGGTCATGTGGGAGGCGCAGTTCGGCGACTTCGTCAACGGCGCGCAGACCATGGTGGACGAGTACATCGCCTCCGCCGAGCAGAAGTGGGGCCAGCACTCCGGCGTCACCCTGCTGCTGCCGCACGGCTACGAGGGCCAGGGCCCGGACCACTCGTCCGCCCGCCCGGAGCGCTTCCTGCAGATGTGCGCGCAGGACAACATGACGGTCGCGATGCCGACCCTGCCGTCGAACTACTTCCACCTGCTGCGCTGGCAGGCGCACAACCCGCACCACAAGCCGCTGATCGTCTTCACCCCGAAGTCGATGCTGCGTCTGAAGGCCGCGGCGAGTGCGACCGAGGAGTTCCTGTCCGGCTCGTTCCGCCCGGTCATCGGTGACAGCACCGTCGACCCGGCGAACGTCCGCAAGGTCGTCATCACCGCCGGCAAGTTCTACTACGACGTGGAGGCGGCCCGCACCGAGCGCGGCGTCACCGACACCGCGATCGTCCGGGTCGAGCGGCTCTACCCGCTGCCGGTGGCCGAGCTCCAGGAGGAGCTGGCCAAGTACGGCGACGACGTCCAGTTCGTCTGGGCGCAGGAGGAGCCGGCCAACCAGGGTGCCTGGCCGTTCATCGCGATGAACCTGGTCGACCACCTGCAGGTCGTCGTCGGCCGCAGCGCCAACGGCTCGCGGCTGCGCCGCGTCGCCCGCACGGCCTCCTCGGCCCCGGCGGTCGGCTCGGCCAAGCGCCACGCCGCCGAGCAGCAGGCGCTGCTGGAGGAGATCTTCACGATCTGACGCCCCGGCGTCCCGGCGCTCCGGCGCCCCGCTCCAAGGCCCCGGCCCCCCGTGCACACCGCGCGGGGGGCCGGGCCTTCGCGCTGCCCCGGGCTCCACGATGACGCCATGCCAAGGTCGCAGCTCTGCAACCAAAACGGCGCGGAAATGCGCGTTCGCCTGACGGGTCGATAGGTTATGCCTCGCCAGACCGCCGCCCGGGCAACCGTCATCGTGCCCGTCGGCCGGCCGAACGACCTCACCGCTCTCCCAGGGGGATCACCGCATGACCGCCGACGCACCACGGGACGCCGCCTCCGCACCGCTCCCGCCGGTCTTCCAGCCGCTCCACCCGGACGACCCGCGGGAGGTCGGCGGCTACCGGCTGTTCGCCCGGCTCGGCGCCGGCGGCATGGGCCGGGTCTACCTCTCGTACACCCCCGGCGGCCGGCCGGTGGCGCTCAAGGTGGTCCGCCCGGAGTTCGCCGAGGACGGCGAGTTCCGCCGCCGGTTCGCCCAGGAGGTCACCAACGCCCAGCGCATCCACGGGCTCTACACCGCGCAGGTGATCGACTCCGGCCTGGACGCGGACGCCCCCTGGCTGGTCACCGCGTACGTGCCGGGCCCGTCCCTCCAGCAGGTGGTGCGGGAGAACGGCGCGCTGCCGGTCCGCACCGTGCTGCTGCTGATGGGCGGCATCGCCGAGGCGCTCCAGGCGATCCACAGCGTCGAGGTGGTACACCGCGACCTCAAGCCGGCCAACGTGCTGGTGGCCGGCGACGGCCCGCGCGTGATCGACTTCGGCATCGCCCGGGCCGCCGACGCCACCGCGCTGACCGGCACCGGCTACCGGATCGGCTCGCCCGCCTTCATGTCCCCGGAGCAGGCCCAGGGCCGCACGGTCACCCCGGCCACCGACGTCTTCGCGCTCGGCGCGCTGGCCGCGTACGTGGCCGGCGGCGCCGCACCGTTCGGCGACGGCCCGGACACCGCGGTGCTCTACCGGGTGGTGCACGAGCAGCCCGAGCTGGACGCCGTCCCGGCCGACCTGCGCGAGCTGATCCTGCGCTGCCTGGCCAAGTCCCCCGAGGACCGGCCCAAGCCCGCCGAGATCATCGAGATCGCCCGCAACCACCCGTCGGTCGGCGGTCAGCTGCGGTTCACCGACGACTGGCTGCCCAAGCAGGTCAACACCGAGATCACCCGCCGCTCGGACCTGCCGAAGACCCCGCCCACCCCGCTGCCGGCCGCCCCGGCCACCGCGCCGGCCGCTCCCCCGGCCCCGGCCGGGCCGCCCACCGCTCCCCCGCAGCCGACCCACCCGGCGACCGCCGTCTCGTACCCTGCCCCGCAGCCGCCGGTCACCCCGCCGGCCGGCTTCACCCCGCCGCCGCTCGGCGCGTACGGCGCCCCGCAGCCCGCCACCGAGGCCCCGACCGGGCCGGTGCTGCCCTCGCCGCCGACCGTGCAGCTGCGCCAGGAGCCGCCGTCCTACGACACCCCGCCGCCCGGTCCGGTGGTGACGGACACCCCGGCGGCCGCGCCCGAGCCCAGGCGCAAGGGCGTCTCCTGGAAGGTCCTGCTGAGCGTCGCCCTGGTGATGGCGGTCGGCGGCACCGTCGGCGGGGTGGTGCTGGTGAAGCAGCTGGACGACAAGAAGGGCGACGACAAGGCGAACACCGCCCAGCAGAGCCCGGCGAACCAGCCCCAGCCCGCGCCCACCCAGAGCACGCCCGCCACGACCGCACCGTCGCAGACCGAGGAGCCGTCCCCCTCGCCGGCCGCGGCCACGAGCACCGGCTCGACGAAGTCCGCCTCGCCCACCTCCTCGCCCACCTCCCCGGCGGCCCGGCCGCCCAAGTACGTGGAGGTCTACAAGGACCAGGTGCTCACCATCCCGCCGAACGCCAACTACGAGTTCGACCTCAAGAACGGCAAGGTCGTCCCCACCGGCACCGCGGACTGGAAGGTCGGCACCTACGGCGCCGAGTTCCGGCTGAGCGACAAGAGCGACGCCTACATCGCCAAGGACAACAGCCCGATCACCCCGGAGTCCTGCGCGAACGGCATCGACCGCGAGCCGGCCGCCAACTTCAAGTTCGACAACCTCCCGGTGGACCGCCAGTTCTGCGTCCGCCAGCGGGCCAGCGGCTCGATCGTCGTGCTGAAGGTGGTCAAGCTCGGAGCCGTCGACGGGACGGCGACCTGCTCGCTCACCTACTACCGCAACGACGGCTGACCGCCCCGGACTATCCTGACCAGGTCGAATCCCCACCGGACCGGAGCGAACCGTGTACTTCACCGACCGCGGCATCGAGGAGCTGGAGAGCCGGCGCGGCGACGAGGAGGTCACCTTCGAGTGGCTGGCCGAGCGCCTGCGCGAGTTCGTCGACCTCAACCCCGACTTCGAGATCCCGGTCGAGCGGCTGGCCACCTGGCTGGCCCGGCTCGACGACGAGGACGACGAGTGACGCGGTAGACCAACGACGCACCGACGACGGGCCCGGGAGGCGATGCCTCCCGGGCCCGTCCGCGTGCTCCCCGTAGGGGGCGACTCCGGGTCGTCTCCGGGTTCCCCTCGGGGCCGGATTCCCTTGACTTCGCCGTCACGCGATATATCGTCTTTGGAAGAGGACGCGATACATCGCGAGTCACAACGGGAGGCGGCAGAGATGAGCCAGTGGACGCTTGAGGGGCCCGACCGGATCACCATCGACGAGGAGGTCCGGACGCTCCAGGTGCGGACCGTCGACGGCACGGTGAACGTGGTCGCCGCCGAGGGGCCGGCCCACCTGGAGGTCACCGAGCTGAAGGGCGAACCGCTCCACGTCACCCTGGTCGACGGCGTGCTGACGGTCACCTACCAGGACCTCAGCAGCTGGAGCGACTTCGGCGACGTGCTGAAGTCGGTGAACTCCGTGAAGGGCTTCCTCTCCTCGTTCAAGCACAAGCGGGTCGCCGCGGTCACCCTGACCGTGCCGGCCGCCACCGAGGTCAAGGTCGGCACCGTCTCGGCCGACACCACCGTCTCCGGCTTCTCCGAGCACGTCTCGGCGCAGACGGCCAACGGCGACGTCACCCTGGTCGGCCTGGCGGGCCGGACGTCCGCCAACACCGTCACCGGCGACGTCGACGCCCAGTCGGTGGCCGGGCAGCTCAAGCTGAACACCGTCTCCGGCCGGCTCACCGTGGTCGCCGGCACCGCCGACAAGGTGCAGGCCAACGCCGTCACCGGCGCGGTCACCCTGGACCTCGACGTGGCCACCCCGACCGACATCAAGGTCAGCACGGTCAGCGGCGCGGTCGGCGTCCGGATCCCCTCGCTGGCCGACACCAAGGTCGAGGCCGGCACCAACAGCGGCGACATCTCCAGCACCTTCGAGCAGCTGAAGGTCAGCGGCACCTGGGGCGCCAAGCGGCTCTCCGGCCAGCTCGGCGACGGCAAGGGCAGCCTCGCGGTGACCACCGTCTCCGGCGCCGTCACCGTGCTGCACCGCCCCGACGCGGAGGAGGACGGCCCGGCGGTCGTCAAGGAGCTGCCGGCCGCCCCGGACCTCACCAAGGGCCCCGACCTCACCAAGGAGGCCTGACATGAGCCCGGTCTTCGGCCACGGCCGGCTCCGGCTCTACCTGCTGAAGCTGCTCGACGAGGCCCCGCGGCACGGCTACGAGGTGATCCGCCTCCTGGAGGAGCGCTTCCAGGGCCTGTACGCGCCCTCCGCCGGCACCGTCTACCCGAGGCTCGCCAAGCTGGAGCAGGAGGGCCTGGTCGCCCACAGCACCGAGGGCGGCCGCAAGGTCTACCGGCTCACCGACGCCGGCCGCGCCGAGCTGGCGGACCGCCGGGGCGAGCTGGACGAGCTGGAGCTGGAGATCCGCGACTCGGTGGCCCAGCTCGCCGGGGCGATCCGCGAGGACGTCCGGGACAGCGCCAAGGACCTCCGCGAGGAGCTGTGGGGCGCGGCGCAGAAGGCCCGGGAGGCGGCGCCGAAGCCGGAGCCGGCCGAGGGCGGGGACCCGTGGGCGGGCCCCTGGGGGGACAAGGACGCCTGGCAGCGCGCCAAGGAGGAGTTCACCCAGTTCAAGCGGCAGGCCAAGGAACAGGCCAAGCGCGCCAAGGAGCAGGAGAAGGCGGCCAAGGCCAAGGCGAAGGCCGCCGAGGAGGAGGCCCGCCGGCTGCGCGAGCAGTCCCGGGCGGCGCGGACGGCGGCCCAGCAGGAGGCGCTGCGGATCAAGCGCCGGGTCGAGCAGCAGGTGCGCGACCACGCGGCCCGCGGGGACTGGCCGACCGGGCTGGCCGAGGGACTCTCGGAGCTGACCAAGGGCCTGGCCGGGCTGGCCGACGCGGCCCGCTGGGGCCACCCGGCGGAGGACGCGGCGCCGTCCGCCGAGAGGATCACCGTCACCCGGATCGACCTGGACAAGGACGAGCCGGCCGGTACCGCCCCGGCCGACCTGCCGACGTGGACGGCCACCGACCCGGCCGGCGACCCGGCGCGCGAGCTGGAGCGGCTGCTGGACCGCTTCCGCGACCAGGTCCGTGACGCGGCCCGGGACGGCGGCGTGACGGCCGCCGGGCTGGCCGAGGCCCGCTCGGTGCTGGGCGCGGCCGGCGAGCGGCTGCGGCGCCTGCTGGGCTGAGTGCCCGTACGGGCCCGGTACCCCTCGGCGCAGGGGTACCGGGCCCGAACGCGTCGGCGGGTCACCGGCGCACCCGGCCCGGGCTCACGGCGTGAGGACGATCTTCCCGAAGACGTCGCCCTTGGCGATCCGGGCGAACCCCTCCCGGGCCTCGGCCAGCGGCAGCACCGAGTCGATCACCGGCCGGACCCCGGCGGTGGCGCAGAGCGAGAGCAGCCCGGCCAGCTCCTCCTTGCTGCCCATGGTCGAGCCGACCACCTTGAGCTCCAGGAAGAAGATCCGGTTCAGTTCGGCGGCCTTCGGGCTGGGCCCCGAGGTGGCGCCGGAGATGACGATGGTGCCGCCGGGGCGCAGCGACTTCACCGAGTGCGACCAGGTGGCCGCGCCGACCGTCTCCATGACCGCGTCCACCCGCTCGGGCAGCCGGGCGCCGCTCTCGAAGGCGGCGTCGGCACCGAGTGCGACGGCCCGGGCGCGCTTGGCCTCGTCCCGCCCGGTGACCCAGACCCGCAGGCCGGCGGCCTTGCCGAGGACGATCAGCGCGGTCGCCACCCCGCCGCCGGCGCCCTGCACCAGGACGGTGTCACCGGGCCTGACCCCGGCGTTGGTGAAGAGCATCCGGTACGCCGTCAGCCAGGCCGTGGGCAGGCAGGCGGCCTCCTCGAAGGAGAGCTCGGCCGGCTTGGGCAGCAGGTTCCAGGTGGGGACGGCCACCCGCTGGGCGAAGGTGCCCTGGTACCGCTCGGTGAGGATGGAGCGCGGCTCGGCCGGTCCGACCCCGTGACCGGTCTGGCCGATCACCGAGTGGATCACCACCTCGTTGCCGTGCTCGTCGATGCCGGCGGCGTCGCAGCCGAGGATCATCGGCAGCTTCTCGGCGGGCAGGCCGACCCCCCGCAGCGACCAGAGGTCGTGGTGGTTGAGGCTGGCGGCCCGGACCGTGACCACGCTCCACCCGGGGCGCGCCTGCGGTTCGGGGAGTTCGCCCAACTCCAGCCCGCTCAGCGGGTCGTCGGCGTCGATTCGTGCGGCGTAGGCAGCAAACATGATCCGGACGATAGCCGCGACGACGCGGGCCCGGAACCACGCGTCGGTGTGACGCGCGTCCCGGGCCCGAAGCCGTACGGGTGCTCAGCGGCGGGCGACGCCCTCGGCGCGGGCGGCCTCGGCGACGGCCTTGGTGACCGCCGGGGCGACCCGCTCGTCGAACGGGGAGGGGATCACCTTCTGCGGCGTCAGCTCGTCGGCGACCACGCCGGCCAGCGCCTTGGCGGCGGCGAGCTTCATGCCCTCGGTGATCCGGGTGGCCCGGACCTGCAGGGCGCCGGCGAAGATGCCGGGGAAGGCCAGCACGTTGTTGATCTGGTTCGGGAAGTCGCTGCGCCCGGTGGCGACGACCGCCGCGTACTTGTGCGCGACCTCGGGGTGGATCTCCGGGTTCGGGTTGGCCATCGCGAAGATGAACGCGCCCTCGGCCATGGTCGCCACGACGTCCTCCGGCACGGTGCCGCCGGAGACGCCGATGAAGACGTCGGCGCCGGCCAGTGCGTCGGCCAGCGAGCCCTTGACGCCGGTCCGGTTGGTCTGCGCGGCGATCTCGGCCTTGACGTCCGTGAGGTCCTCGCGGCCCTCGTGGACCACGCCGCGGCGGTCGCAGACGGCGACGTCGCCGATGCCGGCGGCCACCAGCATCTTGGCGATGGCGATGCCGGCCGCGCCGGCGCCCGAGATGACGGCGCGCAGCGCGCCGATCTCGCGGCCGGTCACCTTGGCGGCGTTCCAGAGCGCCGCGGTGGTGACGATCGCGGTGCCGTGCTGGTCGTCGTGGAAGATCGGGATGTCCAGGGCGTCCTGGAGCCGGCGCTCGATCTCGAAGCAGCGCGGGGCGGAGATGTCCTCCAGGTTGACGCCGCCGAAGGAGGGCGCCAGGCGGACGACGGTCTCGACGATCTCGTCCACCTCGGTGCAGGCGAGCGCGATCGGGACGGCGTCGACCCCGCCGAACTGCTTGAACAGGATGGCCTTGCCCTCCATGACGGGCAGCGAGGCCTCCGGGCCGATGTCCCCGAGGCCCAGCACGGCGGTACCGTCGGTGACGACGGCCACCGTGTTGGACTTCCAGGTGTAGTCGTTCACCAGCTCGGGCTGCTCGGCGATGGCCGTGCAGACCTTGGCGACACCGGGGGTGTAGGCGAGGGACAGGTCGTCCGCGTCGCGCACCGGGACGGTCGCCCGGATCTCCATCTTGCCGCCGCGGTGGAGCGCGAAAACGGCGTCGACCGGATCGTCGGTTTCCTGAGTGCTGCTGTGGATGATCTCCGCTGCCACGATGACCTCTTCGTCATTGATCAGCGAGGACGAGGCCGACGGGCGGACGACCCGGCGGAAACTCGAAACCGGGTACGCCGAAGCGGACCCGGGGAGAGCGGGGTCGGGGCGCTGCCGTCGGGCCCGCGCCCTCGGGATGAGGGATTTTCTTTCCAGTTGTCTGCGCTGTGCTTCCGGGCTGAGCGTAGGTCGGACGACGGCATCGCACCTATGCCTTTTCGTCCAACGTCATGCGCTTTTTTTCATTGACTGTGTTGCACCTTGACGGCACCTGGCGTCGGAAGCACCTGGCCCCGGTGGCGGCAGTCGTGCGCGCACACGCACCCGCAGGAGTGAACGCAGACACGGAGGGGAGCCGGTGCCCCGGATACGGAGTCCGCGTCGTGGACTTCCGTTCCTGTGCACCCCGAGCCTGTCTCGACTCGGCGGTCTGGGTTCGATCGTCGGGGGTCACCCGGTACCAGATTCTGACACACCCGCCGCCGGGCCTGGCAGGGCGGGATGGGAGGATCCCTTGTTCCGCCATCTCGCGTACACCTCCGCGATGCTGCGGCGACACCACGTCCCTCCCACAGGAGCACCTCATGCACCACCGTGCCCACCCGCGACGAACGGCCACCGCCGCCCTCACCCTGGCAACCGCCGCAGCCCTGCTGCTGACCGGCTGCGGCAGCGGCGGCGCAGACGAGCAGGCCTCGAAGGACCCGGTGCAGATGGTCCGCGCCAAGGTCCCGAAGGCCCAGCGCTCCGCCGGCGTGCTCCGGGTCGGCTCGGACCTCAACTACGCGCCGGTGGACTTCCGCGGCGCCGACGGCAAGCCGGACGGTCTCGACCCGGACATCGCCAACGGCCTCGGCAAGATCCTCGGCCTGCGGATCGAGATCGTCGACACCCCGTTCGACAAGCTGATACCGGACCTGCACGCCAAGCAGTTCGACGTGGCGATGTCCGCGCTGAGCGACATCCGGGCGCGCCGCGAGGGCGTCGACGACGGGGGCAAGCAGACCGACCCGGGCGTCGACTTCGTGGACTACTTCATCGCTGGCTCCTCGATCACCGTCCCGAAGGGCAACCCCAAGGGCATCCACACCCTGGACGACCTCTGCGGCCGGACCGTCGCGGTGCAGCAGGGCACCACCCAGGACGAGATCGTCGCCCGCCAGGTCACGGCCTGCTCCCGGTTGAACAAGCCGCTCACCGTGCACAAGTTCGACAGCGACGCCAAGGCGCTGGCCGAGGTCGCCTCCGGCGCGGCGGTGGCCGGTCTCAACGACTTCCCCGTGGCGGCCTACGCGGCGAAGACGACCGACGGCGGCAACCGCTTCGAGGTCACCGGCGCGCAGTCCAAGTCCAACCCGTACGGGATCGCGCTGCGCAAGAGCGACACCGACCTGCGGGACGCGCTCTCCAAGGCGGTGGACGAGCTGATCCGCAGCGGCGAGTACGACAAGATCCTCGCCAAGTGGAACGTCAGTGCGGGCGCGGCCCAGAACGCCGTGGTGAACGGCGGGATCTGAGCCCCGCGAACCGGGCGGGCCGGGCGGATCCGGGCGGGATCCGGCCCCGGCCCGCGCGGGCGGACCAATCCCCCCGGCTCCTCGGGCGGGCCTCCGGGCGGAGCGCGGGGGGATCTGCATACTTATACGCAGGGTGACAGGGGCACGGTATTCGTCCGAATAGCGGACAGTGTGACCCCTCGTTATCCGATTTTGATCTGAATGAGGGCCACCCGACCGTCATCAGATGGCAGGATTCCCCCCATCTCGGATCGAGCCGGCCACTGGTCGAGGCGGTTCGATCGACGTCCACCTCGGCGGAGGGTGGCGGAAGCAGTACCTGGCACCACCCTGCGCGCCCCCTGCCCAGGCCATGCAAGACCGGCTCTGCCCGTACGACGACGTACAGCGAAATACCACCCGTACAGCGCCGTACGGCCTGCTGTCCCGGTGTGCCGCTCCCCCGCGGCGCGCTCCGCCCGACCTCTCCCTCAGGAGGAGATCCCCCTCATGACCGCCCGTACCCAGCGCACCCGCCTCCTCGCGGCCGGCGCGGTAGTCGCGTCCGTCTCCCTCGTCCTGACCGCCTGCGGCAGCAGCAAGTCCTCCTCCGGCGCCTCCGGCTCCGCGACCGGCACCGTGCCCGCGGTCAGCGCCGACCCGTCGCTCGCCGCGCTGGTGCCTGCCGACGCCAAGTCCGCCGGCAAGCTGGTCGTCGCCGCCGACGCCTCGTACGCGCCCAACGAGTTCCAGGACGCCTCGGGCAAGATCATCGGCATGGACGTGGACCTGGCCAACGCCATCGGCCAGAAGCTGGGCCTGGCCGTCGACGTCCAGAACTCGCCGTTCACCGCGATCATTCCGGGCATCGCGGCCAACAAGTTCCAGCTGGGCATGAGCTCCTTCACCGACACCAAGGAGCGCGAGGCCACCGTCGACATGGTGACCTACTTCCTGGCGGGCACCAGCGCGGCGGTCAAGAAGGGCAACCCGGACAACATCGACATCAACAACCTGTGCGGCAAGAAGGTCGCCGTCCAGACCGGCACCACCCAGGCCGACTCCATCAAGGACGTCATCAACCCGGCCTGCGTCGCGGCCGGCAAGCCCCCGGTGCCGAACGACGGCGACAAGTTCGACCTGCAGACCGACGTGACCCAGGCCGTGGTCTCCGGCCGCGACCAGGTCATGCTGGCCGACTCCCCGGTCATCGACTACGCGATCAAGCAGACCAACGGCCAGCTGCAGCAGCTCGGCTCGGTCGAGGGCAAGGCCCCCTACGGCATCGTGCTGGCCAAGGGCGCCGCGCTCACCCCGGCCGTCCAGGGCGCCGTCCAGTCGCTGATGAACGACGGGACCTACAAGGCGATCCTGGACAAGTGGGGCGTCCAGGCCGGGGCGATCGACAAGTCGGTCGTCAACGGCGCCACCAGCTGACCCCTCACCAGTTCCCCACCCCCCTGAGGCCACTGTGAACACTTCCGATCAGGGGAAGGTGAGCCCGGGACGGCCTGAGTCCTTCAAGGCCGTCCCGGTCCGCCACCCCGGCCGGTGGGCGGGAGCCGTCGTCGTCGCGGTCCTCGCGGCGATGCTGCTCCACGCCCTGATCTTCAATCCCGCGTTCCAGTGGGATGTCGTCAACACCTACCTCTTCGACTCCAGCATCCTGCACGGCCTCGTCGTCACCCTGGAGCTCACCGCGCTCTCGATGGTGATGGGTGTGGTCGGCGGCATCATCCTCGCGGTGATGCGGCTGTCGCCGAACCCGCTGCTGTCCGGCACCGCCTGGTTCTACATCTGGATCTTCCGCGGCACCCCCGTGCTGGTCCAGCTGGTCTTCTGGAACTTCCTGGGCGCGCTCTGGCCGACGCTGTCGATCGGCATCCCGTTCGGGCCGGAGTTCTGGTCCGAGTCGACCAACAAGCTGATCCCCGTCTTCACGGCGGCCCTGCTCGGCCTCGGCCTCAACGAGGCCGCCTACATGGCGGAGATCGTCCGCGGCGGCATCCAGTCGGTGGACGAGGGGCAGTCCGAGGCGTCCCACGCGCTCGGCATGAGCCGGTTCGCGACCATGCGCCGGATCGTGCTGCCGCAGGCCATGCGGGTGATCATCCCGCCGACCGGCAACGAGACCATCTCGATGCTCAAGACCACCTCCCTGGTCAGCGTCATCGCCCTGGAGGAGCTCTTCCGGGCCGGGCAGAACATCTACTCCCGCACCTTCCAGACCATCCCGCTGCTGATCACCGTCAGCCTCTGGTACCTCTTCCTGACCTCCGTGCTGACCATCGGCCAGTACTACGTCGAGCGGCACTACGCTCGAGGTACCACCCGGACGCTGCCGCCGACTCCGCTGGAGCGGCTGCGCGGCCTCTTCCGCGGCAAGAAGCTGCCGCCGGCGCCGCCGGTGACCACGGCCAGCGGACACGAACAGGGCGGCGGAGTAGGAGGTGGTCTGGGATGACCGACCTGAGCAAGCCCCCGGTCCCCGGGCACCCGATGGTGCAGGCCGAAGGCGTTCGCAAGTCGTACGGCCTCGTCGAGGTGCTCAAGGGCATCGACCTTGAGGTCAAGCAGAACGAGGTGTTCGTCCTCGTCGGGCCGTCCGGCTCCGGCAAGTCGACCTTCCTGAGGTGCATCAACCACCTGGAGAAGATCAACGGCGGGCTGCTGTCCGTCGACGGCGAGCTGGTCGGCTACCGGCGCAAGGGCGACAAGCTCTACGAGCTCAAGGACCGCGAGGTCGCCCTCAAGCGCCGCGACATCGGCATGGTCTTCCAGCGCTTCAACCTGTTCCCGCACATGACCGCCATAGAGAACATCACCGAGGCTCCGGTGCAGGTCAAGGGCGAGAGCAAGGCGGACGCGCGGGAGCGCGGCATGGCCCTGCTGGAGCGCGTGGGCCTCGCCGAGAAGGCGAAGAGCTACCCGTCCCAGCTCTCCGGCGGCCAGCAGCAGCGCGTCGCGATCGCCCGCGCGCTGGCCATGAAGCCCAAGCTGATGCTCTTCGACGAGCCCACCTCGGCACTCGACCCGGAGCTGGTCGGCGAGGTGCTGGACGTCATGCGCGGCCTCGCCGACGAGGGCATGACGATGATCGTGGTCACCCACGAGATGGGCTTCGCCCGCGAGGTCGGCGACGCCCTGGTGTTCATGGACGGCGGTGTGGTGGTCGAGTCCGGCAACCCGCGCGACGTCCTCACCGACCCGCAGCACGAGCGCACCCGCGCTTTCCTGTCCAAGGTGCTCTGAGCGCACCTCCAGTCGGCGCCCGGCAGGCCCGTCCTGCCGGGCGCCGACGTTTTCCCCATCCGGGTAATAGGCTGGAAGCATTCAGCCCGTTACCGACTCTGGAAGGACCACCGTGGAGCTCGCCTCGTACGCCGATCTGGCCGTCCGGCTGGTGAACACCGAGGAGCCCGAGCGCGGCACCGATTCGCTGACCTCGGTGGACGCGGTGCGCGCACTGTTCTCGGACTCGTCCCGGGCCGCCGGGCTCGCCGACGAGTCGGACCTGCCCCGGCTGCGGGCCGTCCGCACCCGGCTGCGCGGGGTGTTCGAGGCCGCCGCCGAGGGCGACGAAGTCCGCGGCGTTGACCTGCTGAACAGCCTGCTGATGGAGTACCCGGTCAGCCCGCTGGTCTCCGGGCACGACTACCTGGACGACGCCGGGCGGCCGCGCTGGCACCTGCACCTCGCCGAGAACTCGCCGACCGCCACCGCGCACTTCAGCGCCGTCGCCTGCATGGGACTGGCGGTCCACCTGACCGAGCTCGGCGCCGACCGGCTCGGCATCTGCCAGGCCGCGCCCTGCCGCAACGCCTACCTGGACACCTCCACCAACCGCTCGCGGCGGTACTGCTCCGACCGCTGCGCCACCCGCGCCAACGTCGCCGCGTACCGGGCCCGCAAGCGGCAGGAGGCCCAGGACGCGGCGACGCTCGCCGGACAGGGCTAGCCGCGGGCCGGCCCCGAAGCTAGAGGGCGTCCGGATCGGCCCAGACGCCGAGCCGGCGCGCCAATCCCGGCACCCGGGCCAGCGGGGCGGCGAGCAGCAGCCGCTCCAGCCGTGGACCCGGGGCCAGCCAGGCCGGGCGCGGGCGCAGCCGCAGCAGCACCCGACCGAGCACCAGCTCGTCCGGGACGGCGCCGTAGCTGCGGCTGTCACTGTCGACCGGCCGGTTGTCGGAGAGCAGCCACCAGCCCTGCGGACGCCGCTCGGCGGCCCGCTTCACCACCAGCAGGTTCTGCTGGAAGGGGTGGCGGAAGACCACCACCGCACCGGGCCGGATCCGGGCGCCGTAACGGACCAGCAGCTGGTCGCCCTCGCGCAGGGTCGGCACCATCGAGGGCCCCGCCACGTCGATCAGCCCGAACGGTGCGCCACCCCCCGGGGTGCCGCCCTCCGGTTCCGCCATCCGCGCCACGACTCCTCCTCCCGGCCCGCCCGGTCCCAGTCTGCCGTACGGACCGTCACCCGCCGATGTCCGGATTGGCCCGTTTCCGGCTCCGCCTTTTGCCCTAGGCCCACCGCCCGATCGCGAAACCCCGAGGCCGGAAGGGTAATCTCAGCCGCGGGAAGACGATCTAAGGAAGGACTCCCATGTTCTCTCGTCTGTTTGCACCGCGCGCCACCGCCCACGCCCACTGCGACCTGCCCTGCGGCGTGTACGACCCCGCTCAGGCCCGGATCGAGGCCGAGTCGGTGAAGGGCACCCAGGAGAAGTACCAGGCCAACGAGGACCCGGCGTTCCGCACCCGTGCCCTGATCATCAAGGAGCAGCGCGCCGAGGCGGTCAAGCACCACATCTCCGTGCTGTGGAGCGACTACTTCAAGGCCCCGCACTTCGAGAAGTACCCGCAGCTGCACCAGCTGATCAACGACACCCTGAAGGCCGCCTCGGCCGCCAAGGCGTCGACGGACCCGGCCACCGGCCAGGCCCTGCTCGACCTCATCGCCGAGGTCGACAAGATCTTCTGGGAGACCAAGCAGGCCTGATCCCCGGTCAGCCTCCGCCGACCGCCCCCGTCCGCACCGCCGGACGGGGGCGGTCGCGTTTCCCGGCCCGACCCGTCCCTGACCGGACCAGGCCCGGCCCGGACCCAGCCGGGTAAGGATTGCCTCGCCTAACTGCCTGTTATGCTGCCAGGGCGTCCCGCGGGGGAAGCCGGTGCGAATCCGGCGCTGACCCGCAACGGTAAGCGGAGCCCCGTGCCCGCGAGCCCGATCGCCCCGGGACGCTGACCTCCCGACAACTCGCCGCGGACTGCGAGGGGATGGCGCTCCGGCATCCCCTGCGGCCCCGGCGCGCCGCCCCGCGACGCCCGCGGCCCGAGGCGAAGGCGCGCCCTCGTGAGCGAGCGAACGACCGAGCGGTGCACGAGGGCGGACGCCCCTGCCGGGCGGACCGGGGCGGGCGCGTGAGCACCGCCGCGACCCCCGCGCCGGCCCCCGCAGCACCTCCCGCAGCGCCCCCTGACGGAACACCCCCGGCCCCCGCCGCCCGCCGAATACCCGTCACCGCCACCGCCGCCGCCCTGACCGTGGCACTGCTGCTCTCGCTGCTCTGCGGGGTCGCCCTGGGCTCCTCCGGGCTCGCCTGGTCACAGGTGCTGCGCCTGCTCGGCGCCGGGCTGACGGGTGGCCGGCTGGACGCCGACGAGGCCGCCGCCTACGCGATCGTCTGGGAGATCCGGCTCCCGCGCACCGTGCTGGCCGCCGTGGTCGGCGCCGGGCTCGCGGCCACCGGGGTCGCCGTACAGGCGATGGTCCGCAACGCGCTGGCCGACCCGTTCGTCCTCGGCATCTCCTCCGGCGCGGCGGTCGGCGCCAACGCGGTGCTCCTCCTCGGCGCCTTCGCCTCGCTCGGGGTCTGGGCGATCTCGGTCTCCGCGTTCGGCGGGGCGCTGCTGGCCATGGTGCTGGTGTACGCCGCCGCCCGGACGGCCTTCGGCCTCACCCCGCTGCGGCTGGTGCTCACCGGCACCGCGATGTCCTACGGCTTCTCGGCGGTCACGGCCCTGATGGTGTTCGCCGCCGCCCGCGGCGAGGCGGCCCGCAGCGCGATGATGTGGCTGCTCGGCAGCCTCGGCGGGGCCACCTGGGGATCGGTGCCGATCGTGGCCGTCACCGTGCTGGCCGGCCTGGCCCACCTGGCCTGCTCCGCCGGGCGGTTGGACGCGCTCGCGATGGGCGACGAGACGGCCGCCTCGCTCGGTGTCGACGGCGACCGGCTGCGCCGCGAGCTCTTCGTGGTGACGGCGGCGGTCACCGGCACCGTGGTCGCGGCCAGCGGGGCGATCGGCTTCGTCGGGCTGATGGTGCCCCACCTGACCCGGATGCTGGTCGGGGCCGGGCACCGCCGGGTGCTGCTGGTCGCCCCGCTCGCCGGCGCGCTGCTGCTGATCTGGGTGGACATCGTCTCGCGCACCCTGCTGGCCCCGGCCGAACTGCCGGTCGGGGTGGTCACCGCGGTGCTCGGGGTGCCCTGCTTCCTGCTGCTGATGCGCCGTCGCGGCTACACCTTCGGAGGCCGCTGATGGACCTCGACCTCGACGACGTCTCGGCCGGTCCGGCCGGCACCCGGCTGGTCCGCGACATCACGCTGCACGCCGCCGCCGGACAGGTGGTCGGCCTGGTCGGGCCGAACGGCAGCGGCAAGTCCACCCTGCTGCGCTGCGTCTACCGGGCGCTTCGGCCGGCCGCCGGCGCCGTCCGGCTGGACGGCGCGGACCTGTACGCACTGACCCCGCGCGAGGCCGCCAGGCGGGTGGCCGCGCTGCCCCAGGAGCACTCCGCCGAGTTCGACTTCACGGTGGCCGAGGTGGTCGGCATGGGCCGGCTGCCGCACCGCGGCGGCTTCGCCCGCCCCGCCGACGGGGACGACGCGCGGTGCGCCGCCGCGCTGCACCGGGTGGGCGCCGGACACCTGGCGCAGCGCGGCTTCCTGAGCCTGTCCGGCGGCGAGAAGCAGCGGGTGCTGATCGCCCGCGCACTGGTCCAGGAGCCCCGGCTGCTGGTGCTGGACGAGCCCACCAACCACCTGGACATCGCCCACCAGCTGGAGGTGCTGGCGCTGGTCCGGGAGGCCGGGCCGACGGTGCTCACCGCGCTGCACGACCTCAACCTGGCGGCCGGCCACTGCGACCTGCTGTACGTCATCGCGGCCGGCCGGATCGTCACCTCCGGGGCACCCGCCGAGGTGCTCCGGCCCGCGCTGCTGGCCGAGGTGTTCGGCGTCCGCGCGACCCCGGTGCGGCACCCGGACACCGGTGCCGTCCAGCTGCTCTTCGACCGACTCCGCTGACCCGACCTCCGAGGATCCCCCGTGCGTACCAAGGCCGTTGCCCCCGCCGCCCTGCTCACCCTCGCGCTGACCGCCTGCGGCGCCGAGATCGCCCCCGCCGGGGACGCCGCCACCGGGGCGGCGGCCGCCGGCCAGGCCCACTACCCGGTGACCGTCGACAACTGCGGCACCAAGGTCACCTACCGGCAGAAGCCGGCCCGGGCGGTGAGCAACGACGTCGGCATCACCGAGCTGCTGCTGGCGCTCGGCGTCGCCGACCGGATGGCCGGCTACGTGATGCCCGACGACAAGGGCCGGGTCGACCAGGTGGCCTGGAAGGACGGCTACCAGCAGACGAAGTGGCTCTCCAAGCAGCAGATCACCAAGGAGATCGTGCTGGAGGCCAGGGCCGACCTGGTCTTCGCCGGCTGGCACTACGGCTTCAGCGAGGCCGACGGCTTCACCCCGCAGGCGCTGGCCGGCCTCGGCATCGGCTCCTACGTGCTCACCGAGTCCTGCCGCAGCGGCAAGGGCCAGGAGCGCGGCGTGATGTCCCCGCTGGACGCGCTCTACACCGACCTGGCCAACCTGGGCGAGATCTTCGACGTCCGCGACCGGGCCGACCGGCTGATCGACGGGTTCAGGGCGCAGGTCGCGGCCGTGCCGCAGCCCGAGCGCCGGCCGCGGGTCTTCCTCTACGACAGCGGCGAGGACAAGCCGTACACCTCTGGGAGGTTCGCCGCGCCGGAGGAGATCATCGCCAAGGCCGGCGGGACCAACGTGATGGGCGACATCGCCGACTCCTGGACGACCGTCGGCTGGGAGAGCGTCGTGCAGCGCGACCCCGAGGTGATCGTGATCAACAACTACGGCGCCCCCGACGCCGGGGCGAAGGCGAGGTTCCTGAAGTCCTTCCCGCCGCTCGCGGGCGTCTCCGCGGTCCGCAACGACCGGATCTTCGTCCTGGACTACGTCGACCTGGTGGAGAGCCCGCGCAACCCGGCCGCGATCACCGCCCTCGCGGCGTACCTGCGCGGCGTCACGGCCGGCTGAGGACGGCCACGGGACACCGCCGGGCGGCGGCGCCCGGCGGGCGTAGGCTCGGAGGTACGAGCCGACGGAACCGACCGGAGGAGCGAAAGATGACCACCATGGCCGCGTCGTCCGCCTTCGACACCGCGGCGCTGCGCGAGGGCATCGAGCGCGCCGACGCCGACGCCCTGCTGGCGCTGTACGCGGACGACGCCGAACTGCGCATGGTCGACCGCAAGACCCAGCCCAGCCACCCCCTGGTGATGCACGGCCGGGACGAGATCGGCGCGATGCTGGCCGACGTCTACGGCCGGGAGATGACCCACCGGCTGGAGCAGGTGGTGCTCCAGGACGACCACGTGGCCTTCCTGGAGTCCTGCCAGTACCCCGACGGTGTCCGGGTGCTGGTCAGCTCGGTGGCCGACCTGCGGGACGGCCGCATCGTCGACCAGACCTCGATCCAGGCCTGGGACGAGAACGAGCAGTCCAAGTAGGCTCGTAGCATGATCCGCACAGCACTGGTCACCGATGTCCCGGTCATCCACGCCATGATCCGCGAGCTCGCGGAGTACGAGAAGGCCCTCCACGAGGCGGTGGCCACCGAGGAACAGCTGCGCGACGCGCTGTTCGGCGCCAACCCGGCGCTGTTCGGCCTGATCGCCGAGGACGACACCACCGGCGAGCCGGTCGGCTTCGCGGTCTGGTTCCTCAACTTCTCGACCTGGCGCGGGACTCACGGGATCTACCTGGAGGACCTCTACGTCCGCCCGGAGGCCCGTGGCGGCGGCCACGGCAAGGCGCTGCTGCTGGAGCTGGCGCGGATCGCCGTCGAGCGCGGCTACTCGCGGGTGGAGTGGTCGGTGCTGGACTGGAACGAGCCCTCGATCAACTTCTACAAGTCGCTCGGCGCGGTGCCGATGCACGGCTGGAGCGTCTTCCGGCTGACCGACGAGGCGCTCACCGCCGTCGGCACCCGCTGACCCCCGGGGCGCACGTCCGGGAGTCCGGCCGTGGATCCGGCCGCTGATTCCGGACGTTGGCGTCAGGCCGCTGACACCCTGTGTCGCGAGGGCCTACCATGAGTGACTCCCGCACCGGGGACAAAAGCGGTAACGTCTCGTGCGGATGCGCGGCGTCCGGCCACCCTCGGAGGGGTATGACCGGTACGTACCGCACCACCCCTCTGGACAGTTGGGGCGAAGCAGTTGAGCCAAGCAACAGACAGTGCCGCGGCCACCGGCCCGGAAGCACAGCGCGTCACCCAGGAGGTGAGGGTGTCCCAGATCGACGGCGAGCCCGGAGTGCAGGACTTCGTGGAGGTCCGGCTGCCCGCGGCGGGGGCCTACCTCTCGGTGCTGCGAACAGCGACGGCGGGGCTGGCGGCCCGGCTGGACTTCACGCTGGACGAGATCGAGGACCTCCGCATCGCGGTGGACGAGGCGTGCGCCATCCTGCTCCAGCAGGCGGTGCCCGGCTCGGTCCTCTCCTGCGAGTTCCGGCTGGTGGGCGACTCGCTGAAGGTCATCGTCTCCGCCCCGACCACGGACGGCCGGGCCCCGGAGCGGGACACCTTCGCCTGGACGGTGCTCTCCGCGCTGGCCGGCGAGGTGGAGTCCTCCGTCGGCGAGGACAAGACCGTGTCGATCAGCCTGCACAAGAAGCGCGGCGGGTCCGCCGCCCATTAGGTCCGCCACAGCAGCACCGAACAAGGGCCGTCCGCCCGGCACCCCACCCGGGCCGGCGGGCGGCTCCCGGTACCGCCCTACACGCGGTACGACCGACATGACGGAACCGGGACCGCCCCAAGGTCCCGGTGCTCCCGGAACGGAACGGGGGAATGGCCGTGAGTGATCTGGACCGTACCGGCCTCGCGACGGCGGGCCCTGCCGTACCGACCCAGGCGAGCGTTCCCGGCCTCGCCTCCAACGACGAAGCGCACCCGAAGGACGCCCACCGGATGAGCCAGCCGACCGAGCCGACGTCCGACCCGTCGCAGACGCCCCCGCCCCCGCCGTCCCCCGAGGACCAGGCGGCCGGCGAGGCGCTGCGCGGTGCGGTGCCGGCCCAGGCCCCGCACCGATCGGGTGCGCCGGACCGCGAGGCGGCCCGGGCACTGTTCGTCCGGCTGTCCGCGCTGCCCGAGGGCTCCCCGGAGCGCGTCGAGCTGCGCAACCAGCTGGTGCGCATGCACATCCCGCTGGTCGAGCACCTGGCCCGGCGGTTCCGCAACCGCGGCGAGCCGCTGGACGACCTGACCCAGGTCGCCACCATCGGGCTGATCAAGTCGGTGGACCGGTTCGACCACGAGCGCGGGGTCGAGTTCTCCACCTACGCGACGCCGACCATCGTCGGCGAGATCAAGCGGCACTTCCGCGACAAGGGCTGGGCGGTCCGGGTCCCGCGCCGGCTCCAGGAGCTGCGGCTGTCGCTGACCACGGCGACCAGCGAGCTCTCCCAGCGGCACGGCCGCTCCCCCACGGTGCACGAGCTGGCAGAACACCTGGGGATCTCCGAGGAGGACGTCCTGGAGGGCCTGGAGTCCGCCAACGCGTACTCCACGCTGTCGCTGGACGTGCCGGACAGCGACGACGAGTCGCCGGCCGTCGCGGACACCCTGGGCGCCACCGACGAGGCGCTGGAGGGCGTCGAGTACCGCGAGTCCCTCAAGCCGCTGCTGGCCCAACTCCCGCCCCGGGAGCAGAAGATCCTGGTGCTGCGGTTCTTCCGGAACATGACGCAGTCCCAGATCGCCGCCGAGGTGGGCATCTCACAGATGCACGTCTCCCGGCTGCTCGCCCGCACGCTGGCCCAGCTGCGCGAGAAGCTCCTGGTGGAGGAGTAGGACCGACGGCCGCCCGGGCGGCCGTCCCCGGCCCCGGCCCTCTGTGCTCAGCCCTCGTGCGGAGCGTAGAGGGCCGTCGTCGACTTCGGGCTGAGCAGGGCGCCGATGCCGGCCAGCCCGAGCAGGCCGACCAGGGTGCCCACCCCGATCATCACGCCGCCGCTCTTCAGCATGTAGTACGCGACCGGCAGGCAGAGCGAGTTGGTCAGCACCGCCGGGCTGCGGCCCCAGCGCCGGCCCCGGAGCAGCGCGCGGGAGGCGAGCAGCGGCAGCACGCCGAGGAGCACGATCACCAGGCCGCCGAACTCGTTGAGGGCGAGCTGCTTGGACTGGCCGGACAGCGCGGCCACCATGTCCCAGACGCCGGTGACGGCCAGCGCGGCGCCCTCCAGGGCGGTGATGGCGGCGCCCACGGTCAGGGCCGTCGGCCGCCCGGAGCCGGGCACGGGTGCGGGTGCGGAGGATTCTGCGGTCACTCCAGCAGGGTAGCCGCCGGTTGGTCCGTACCGACCCGTAGGCTGAGCACATGCGCGCTCTCCTGGTCGTCAACCCGAAAGCGACCACCACCAGTGGCCGCACCAGGGATGTCCTGATCCACGCCCTGCGCAGCGACCTCAAGCTGGAGGTGGCGCAGACGGAGTACCGCGGCCACGCCCGCGACCTGGCCCGCGAGGCGGCCGAGGACGGCACCGTCGACCTGGTGGTGGCACTCGGCGGCGACGGCACGGTCAACGAGGTCGTCAACGGACTCCTGGCGCACGGCCCGGGCGAGAAGCTCCCCCGGCTGGCCGTGGTGCCCGGCGGGTCGACCAACGTGTTCGCCCGCGCGCTGGGCCTGCCCAACGACCCGGTGGAGGCCACCGGCGCCCTGCTGGACGCCCTGGACAACCGCCGCGAGCGGCCGATCGGCCTGGGCAAGGCGATGACCGAGGGACTGCCGGACCGGTGGTTCACCTTCACGGCCGGCCTGGGCTTCGACGCCGGTGTGGTCGGACGGGTGGAGGAGCAGCGCAGAGCGGGGCGCAAGTCCACCCACGCGCTCTACGTCGGGCAGGCGCTCCGGCACTACATCACCCAGCGTGAGCAGCGCCGGTCGGGCCCGGTCACCCTGCAACTGCCGGGCCGCGAGCCCGTGCCGGGCCTGGTGATGGCCATAGTCAGCAACACGTCGCCGTGGACGTTCCTGGGCAACCGCCCCGTCTACCCCTCGCCGCTCGCCTCCTTCGACACGGACCTCGACGTCTTCGGCATCACCCGGATGACGGCGTTCGGCACGGCTCGAACGGTCCGTCAGATCCTGCGGTCGCACAGCCCTTCGAGCGATGGCACGGCACCTGCCGGCCCGTCCGGCAAGCACGTCGTCTCCTATCACGACGCCCGCCACTTCACCTTGGTTTCACAGGAACCGGCCCCATTCCAGGTCGATGGGGACCACCTTGGAGACAGGAGTCGCGTCAGTTTCACAGGCGTACGGCGGGCACTGCGTGTGATTGTGTGACCGGAAGAGGGGTTCACCCTTCTTCTCGAACGCACAAGCCCCCTTCACTCCATAGAAGTACTGGCTGTGAGCTAGGCGACACCGAAGAATCAAAAATTCCTCCCTGAAGGGGGTTGTATCCGGGCCCGAGGTTTGCGAACCTCTACATGGCGATCGGGACACATCGCAGCGACGGCAACCTCAGACCCTGACGGGGGCCGACCGCGGAGTGTCCCTCGAATCGCCGAATCCCTCCCCAGCACAGACCACCCGGGCCCAGCGGGCCTTTGGTCTCTTTTGCTGTTGCGGGATTCGTGAAAGCGTTCACATTCACAAGCCATCGATTGTGCCGACCGGGCAACCCCCGCGGCAGGAGGAGTTGGACGACCATGGACTGGCGCCACCGCGCTGTCTGCCGCGAAGAGGACCCGGAGCTGTTCTTCCCGATCGGGAACACCGGTCCTGCTCTGCTGCAGATCGAGGAAGCCAAGGCCGTGTGCCGCCGTTGTCCGGTCATGGAGCAGTGCCTGCAGTGGGCGCTCGAGACCGGCCAGGACGCCGGCGTCTGGGGCGGTATGAGCGAGGACGAGCGTCGCGCGATGAAGCGCCGTGCCGCCCGCAACCGCGCCCGCACCGCCTGATCACACGCCGTAGCACCAGCAGTGACCGCAGTGCCGATCAACACATGATCAAGGGCTTCCCTGCACTTCCTGGTGAAGCCTTCCGTACAAAGGACCTTGCTCGACACGGTCCCGCGACACCGAGCCGCCCAGGCACTTGATACTGTTCACGGAGAGCAATATTGTGGAGCTGAGGCGCTCACCGTGTGCAACGCACCGGTGAGGTGTCGCACCACCCAGAGCCCCCGTTCCGGCCGACTCCCCCCGACGGCCGGAACGGGTTGAGAGGCCCTGTCGACCCACCCCCCCCCGGTCGACAGGGCCTCGTTTCTGTTTTCCGGCCGTGATGGTTGTGCGAGGGTGCGGGACCGGCGCTTTCACCGGACACACGCCCCTCGCACACTTCGACGCACCCCGACGGTTCACCGAGGACCGCGTCGGCCCCGGGCCCACCGCGGGCCCACCGCGGCCGACGGGCCCGGCCCACCCCGGTGGCCCCCGGCGGACCCCGGTGGACCCCTTGGACCTCAGCGGACCGGGATCTCCAGGACCACCTTGGTGCCACCGTCCGGCCCCGCCACCATGTCGAAGGTGCCGCCCAGCTCGCCGGTGGCGAGCGTCCGGACGATCTGCAGCCCGAGGTTGCCCGCCTGCTGCGGGTCGAACCCCTCCGGCATGCCCTTCCCGTCGTCCTGCACGGTGATCAGCAGGTACTCCTCCGGCCTGGCCCCGCCGTTCCAGCTGTCCGACCAGCCCATGCCGGTGGCCGGCGCCCGCCCGCGCAGCGCGGAGACCTCCAGGTTCCCGGAGGCGGTCGGGCCGAAGGCGTGCTCCAGGGCGTTCTGCAGCAGCTCGGTCAGCACCATGGCCAGCGGCGTCGCCACCTCGGCGGAGAGGATCCCGAAGCTGCCGCTGCGGCGGGTCGCCACCCGGCCGTCCTGGGACAGCTCCATCACCATCGCCAGCACCCGGTCGGCGATCTCGTCGAAGGCGACCTGCTCGTCCAGCGCCTGCGAGAGCGTCTCGTGCACGATCGCGATCGAGCCGACCCGGCGGACCGCCTCGTCCAGCGCGGCCCGGCCGGCATCCGAGTCCATCCGGCGGGACTGCAGCCGCAGCAGCGCGGCCACCGTCTGGAGGTTGTTCTTCACCCGGTGGTGGATCTCCCGGATGGTGGCGTCCTTGGTCATCAGCTCGCGGTCGCGCCGGCGCAGCTCAGTGACGTCCCGGCAGAGCACCAGGGAGCCGGTCAGGGTGCCCTTGGGCTTCAGCGGGATGGCCCGCAGGGTCACCACCCCGCCCTGCACCTCGACCTCGGTCTGCCGGGGCGCCCAGCCGCTCGCCAGCTTCACCAGCGCCTCGTGCACGGCCGAGCGCGAGGGCGGGACCAGCTCCGCGGTGGCGCGGCCGAGGTGGCTGCCGACCAGGTCGGTGGTGAGGCCGAGGCGGTGGTAGGCGGAGAGCGCGTTGGGGCTGGCGTAGGTGACGATGCCGTCGGCGTCCAGCCGGATGAGGCCGTCGCCGACCCGGGGCGCGGCGTCCATGTCGGTCTGCTCGACGCCGGGGTACGGGAAGGCGCCGGCGGCGATCATCTGCGCCAGGTCGGAGGCGCTCTGCAGGTACGTGAGTTCGAGCCGGCTGGGGGTGCGGACGGTCAGCAGGTTGGTGTTGCGGGCGATCACGCCGAGCACCTTGCCCTCGCGGCGCACCGGGATCGACTCGACCCGGACGGGCACCTCCTCGCGCCACTCCGGGTCGCCCTCGCGGACGATCCGGCCCTCGTCGAAGGCGGCGTCCAGCAGCGGGCGGCGGCCGCGCGGGACGAGGTGGCCGACCATGTCGTCCTGGTAGGAGGTGGGGCCGGTGTTGGGCCGCATCTGGGCGACCGAAACGTACCGGATGCCGTCCCAGGTGGGGATCCACAGCACCAGGTCGGCGAAGGACAGGTCGGAGAGCAGCTGCCACTCCGAGACCAGCATGTGGAGCCACTCCACATCGGCACCGGTCAGGGTGGTGTGGCGGCGGACGAGTTCGTTCAGCGAGGGCACATGGCGAGGGTAGCTCCAGGCCGGGCGCGCGGGCCTGTCGCACCCGCCCGTGCCGCCGGTCCGCACGCCCTCCCGAAGTTGTCCAGACCAATTTTCGGAGCCCCCTGGACAAGCCAGATTGGTCTAGTCCACAATGAAAGGGCACCAAGGAGAGGCCCCCCGCGCAACTGCCCTGACCCGCGCGAGGCCCCTCCTCGGTCGGACGCCGCCGAGCGAGGACCCCGCACAGTTCTCGGTCGACCACGGTGCCCGACGACAGCTCCGGGCTGCGGTGCCGCACGGGTTGAGGGTCCCGTGTCGGCGCCGTGGCCCGTAGTGCTTTCCGCACCCGACGACAGCTCCGGGCGGGTGGTGCGACCAGGACCCTTCTCCGCCGCTCAAACGCCGAACCCCCGTCCACAACCTGTGGACGGGGGTTCGGCGTTGCGCGTTCGGCGCCGGTGCGGCGTCAGTGCGTCTCGGTGACCTTCGCCAGGGCGCGCGGGGCGTCCGGGTCCTGGCCGCGGGCGATGGTGACCTCGTAGGCCAGCTGCTGGAGCGGCAGGATCTCCAGAATGGTCTGGACCTCCTCGGGCACGCCGGCCGGCAGCGCGAAGCCCGCGGAAGCGGCGTCCACCTGCGCCCGCTGGCCGATGACGACCAGGTCCGCGCCGCGGCCGCGCAGGCGGTCCAGAACCGGCTGCAGGGCCTCGCCGCCCTTGCCGTCCGGGACGATCGCGATGACCGGGGAGACGTTGTCCACCATGGCCAGCGGGCCGTGCAGCAGGTCGGCGCCGGAGAACGGGGAGGCCGGGATGTAGGTGGTCTCCATCAGCTTCAGCGCCGCCTCACGGGCGGTCGGGTAGCCGTAGCCGCGCGAGGTGATGACCAGGCGCTGGGCGAAGCGGTAGCGCTCCGCCAGGGCCTTCACCTCGGCCTGGCGGGCCAGGATGCCGGCGGCCAGCGACGGCAGCTCCTTGGCGGCCGCGCCGTCGCCGCCGCGCAGGCCCTCCACCAGCAGGTAGAGCGCCAGCAGCTCGGCCGTGTAGGTCTTGGTGGCGGGCAGCGCCTTCTCCGGGCCGGCCAGCACGTCGATGTGGAACTCGGAGACCTCGGCCAGCGGCGACGCGGCGTTGTTGGTCACCGCCAGGGTGATGGCACCGGCCTCGCGGGCCGCCTTGGTGGAGGCCACCAGGTCCGGCGAGCCGCCGGACTGGCTGACGGTGATCACCAGCACGTCGGTGAGATCCGGCTTGGCACCGTACGCGGTGGTGGTCGACATCGAGGTCAGACCGGCCGGCTTGCCGAGCAGGATCTCGATCAGGTACTTGGCGTAGAGCGCCGCGTTGTCGGACGTGCCGCGCGCGGTCAGCAGGACGAAGCGCGGGTTGCGGGCGGCGATCTCGGCCGCGATCTCGAAGATCTTCGGGGCACCCTCGTCGAGGATGCGCTGGAGGACGGCCGGCTGCTCGGCCATCTCCGCCGCCATGATCCGGCCGGGGACGGGGACAGTCTGCGTGTCGGACATCTGGATGTGCCTCCGATGAGATGGTTCGACCCCACGCGGGCGGGGATGCCCGGCGGGGACCTCTACGGCGGCGAGTCCGCACACTCGCTGCGGTGATTCCTGCGGCAATCCTACGGGGGCGGTCCCCGTGGAGCACATTCGAGAGCCCCTCCCGGCACTGCGGGAGGGCCCCTCGTCGGACGGTGGGGCCCCGCGGCCCCGGATCAGCCCTGCTTGTTGATCAGCTGGTCGATCGCGGCGTCCGCCTCCTTGGCGGCCTGCTCCACGGGCTTGTTGTTCTTGAGGATGGCGGTCAGCATGTCGGGCAGGATCTTCTGCTTCTCGATCGCGCCCCAGCCCGGCGCCAGCGGGGTGAACCAGGCGTCCGGCACCGCGTTGGCCGCGGCGGCCGTGGCCGGCTTGCTCTTCAGCGGGTTCAGCTGGGTCAGGTTGTTCGGCAGGATGTCCCTGTCGGCCAGCGCCTGCTCGGACTTGCCGCTGGTGAACATCCGGATCCAGTCGGCGGCCAGCGGGGCGACGTTCGACTTGGCGGTGACGGCGAGGTCCGAGCCGCCGATGAAGGTCGGCAGCGGCTTGCCACCGGGGCCGGGCATGGTCGCCACCTTGACGGCGTCCTTGAGGGTCGGGTCGCCGGTGACCGGTGCGGTCACGCTGGCCGCCTCGTAGCCGTTGCCGTAGAAGGCGCCGGCGCGCCCGCGGGCCATCGCCTCGTACTGGTTCAGCTCGTTCACCGCGAGGTCGCCCTTGTTGTACTTGCGCACCAGGTCGACGAAGTGGTTGAGCCCCTGCACGGACTTGGGGTCGCTGAGCGTCCCGTGCCAGTTGCCGCTGCCGTCGAAGCGGGCGATGGCGCCGCCGTACGCGGAGACGTAGCTCATCGCGGCGTACCAGTACGGGCCGGGCAGGTAGAGCGCCGAGTACGTCTTGTCGGACTTGTTCTTGTCGGCCAGTCTGTCCAGCGCCGTCCGCAGCTCGTCCTCGGTCTTGGGGAAGTCCGCGCTGCCGGTGGCCGTCTGGAAGGCGGCCGAGTTGTAGACGGCGACCCGGGCGCCCGCGTAGTAGGGCACGCACCAGAGCTTGTCCTGGTAGGTGCAGGTGTTGGCGAGCGCCTTGATCCAGGCGTCGGAGTTCTCGAAGCTGCTCCGCTCCACCGGGGCGAGCGCGCCGGAGAGCACGTACTTCATCGTCTCGGTGTTGCCGAGCTCCACCACGTCCGGGGCGGTGCCCTCGGCGAGCGCCTTGTCCAGCCGGGTGACCTTGTCGGCCCAGCCCTGGTAGGCGAGCCTCAGGGTGACGTTCGGGTACTTGGCGGCGAACTCGTCGTTGACCCGCTGGACGAGGTCCGGCCAGTTCTTCTGGGCGTCCTCCATCAGCCAGACCGTCACCGTCCCGGTCGCCGACTTCGGGTCCGCCGGTCCGGCCTTGCCGTCGGCCGACGGCGAGGCCGTCGAGGAACAGGCCGTCAGTCCGGCGGCCAGCGCCGTGATCCCGATTGCCGCCATGAGCTGACGCTTGTTCACGTCATCCTCCGAGGGTGCTAGAGCCTGGGTGCCCGCCGGCAGCGCCGGCGCCCGTCGGGAGGGATCTCCGGAAAGGGGCGGCGAAGTGCTTCGGGAAGGGCCGATACCACATCCGGTGAGGTTTGAGTTCGAACCGGATGGGTGGAGCCTGGCCTAGACCACTTGCGGTGTCAACGTGAAATGGCCTACCCGCAAAGGACGTTGCAGACCTGTTGTACCGCGTGGCGATCAGTCGTGGCGCCATCACCCTAAGTAGAACTTAAGGCTGCCTTAAGGGGGATTTGAGGGAACATCGACAGGTGGCGAAACCGCAGGTCAACGTGGGAAAGACGAAGCGGGCCCGCCATGCGACATGCGCATGACGGGCCCGCTCGTGGATGCCCTCCCGGCACCCCGGGTCACTGTCCGACAGTGGGTCAGCCGATCGCTCCCGGCTGCCCGGTGAGCACCTCCACCGCCGCCAGGCCGCAGACGCGGGCGGCACCGTGGGTGGCGATGTGCAGCGCGCCGACCGGCTCGGACTGCGGCAGGCCCATCTCGACCACCGCGGCGTCCGGCCGGGCCGCCACCAGGCGGGACAGCGCTGCGGCCATCCACGCGTGCCGGTGCGCGTCCCGGACCACCAGCACCAGGCGGCGGCCCTCCGCCCCGGCCAGCACCCCGGCGACCAGCTCGTCCAGCTGCTCCGGGGCGGCGTCCTGCGGGCCCACCTCGCGGGTGCGGGTGCCGGGGAAGCGGTCGGCCAGCATGCCGGCCACGCCCCACGGGGTCACGTCGCCGACGGCGATGTTGGGCTCGTCGGAGAACGAGGCCACGTACGGGCGTTCCGTCACCGGCAGCACCTCGCGGCCCGGCGCCCGGACCACCCGCAGCGCGCGGCGGGCGGCCCGCAGGCCGACCGCGAGGTCCGGCTCCAGCCGCTCGCCCTGGGCCGCGATCCGGCCCCAGCTGCCGAGCGCGCGGACCCGGCCGGCGGCGTCCGCCAGCCGCTCCTCCGGCAGCCTGCCGGACTGCACGCCCGCCACGATGGCGTCGCGCAGCATCAGCACGGTCTCCTCGTCGGCCAGGCCGCCGCCGACGCAGATCGCGTCCGCGCCCGCCGCCAGGGCCAGCACGGTGCCCTCGCCCATCCCGAAGGTGTCGGCGATGGCGCCCATCTCGATGGCGTCGCTGACGATCAGGCCCTGGTATCCCAGGCCGCCGTCGGCCGGGGCGGCGCGCAGCAGGTCGCGCAGCACCCGGGGGCTGAGCGTGGCCGGCAGCTCAGGGTCGAGCGCGGGGATCATGATGTGGGCCGTCATCACGGCCTTGGTCCCGGCGGCGATCGCGGCCTCGAACGGGATCAGGTCGCGGGCGCGCAGCACGTCCAGGTCGACGTCGATCACCGGCAGGCCGTGGTGCGAGTCGACGGCCGTGTCGCCGTGCCCGGGGAAGTGCTTGGAGCAGGCGGCCACGCCGGCCGACTGCAGGCCCTCCACCCAGGCGGCGGTGTGCCGGGCGCACAGCTCCGGGTCGGCGCCGAACGAGCGGACGCCGATCACCGGGTTGCGCGGGTTGGAGTTGACGTCCGCGGTGGGCGCCCAGTTGTAGTTGACGCCGGCCGCGGCCAGCGCACGGCCCAGCTCGCGGGCGACGTCCCGGGTGAGCGCCGGGTCGTCGATCGCGCCGAGGGCGAAGTTGCCCGGCCAGGACGAGCCGGAGCCCGCCTCCAGGCGGGTGACGTCGCCGCTCTCCTCGTCGATCGCGATCAGGAGGTCGGGGTTCTCCTCGCGCAGCGCCTTGGTGAGGGCGGCGAGCTGGTCCAGGTCGGTGACGTTGCGGTCGAACAGGGCGACCGAGCCGAGCCCGGCCGCCAGGTGGCGGCGGACCCACTCCGGCGGCTCGGTGCCGACGAAGCCGGGCTGGAGGACGGTCAGCGCGTCACGGTGCAGCTGGTCACTGGCGGGCAGAGTGGGGATGAGGATGCTCACGTGGGATCAGCCCTTCACTGCACCGTCGGTCAAGCCGCCGACGGCCTTGCGCTGGAGGAACACGAACAGGACCAGGATCGGGATCGCGAAGAGCGACGACGCCGCCATGGTGGCGCCCCAGTCGGTGCCGAAGTTGGTCTGGAAGGAGGAGAGCCAGAGGGGGAGGGTCTGCGCCGAGTCCTTCTTGCTCAGCATGTTCACCAGCGGGAACTCGTTCCACGCGGTGATGAAGCCGAACAGGGAGGTCGACATCAGGCCGGGGGCGAGCAGCGGGAAGATCACCTTCATGAAGGCCTGGGCCCGGGTGCAGCCGTCGACCATCGCCGACTCCTCCAGCTCCTTCGGCACCGCGGCGATGAAGCCGCGCAGCGTCCAGATGGTGAAGGGCAGGACCATCATCATGTACAGCGCGGTCAGCGGGACCAGGCTGTTCAGCATGTCGTTGTCGCGCACGATGAGGTAGGCCGCGATGACCATCACCTCCCAGGGCGCCATCTGGGCGGCCATGACCACCAGGACGAAGCCCTTGCGGCCGCGGAAGCGCATCCGCGCGATCGCGAAGGAGGCCAGGGTGGCGATCGCCAGGGAGATCAGCACCGCGCCGACGGTGACGATGAGGCTGTTGGTGACGTACGTCCAGAAGTGCGGGACGTGCACGGCCCGGTCGAAGTGCTCCAGGGTGCCGTCCAGCGGCAGGAAGACCGGCGTCCGGCTGATGATGTCCTTGTCCTGCTTGAAGGCGGTCGCGAACATCCAGTAGACGGGGAACAGGAAGAAGACGAAGAGGACGACCGCGATCGCGTTCGGCCAGGTGCGTCCGATGAGCGAGCGCCTCACAGCTCGTCCTCCTGCTTCAGAATGATGCGGAAGTAGTACGCCATCAGCGCCCCCAGCATCAGGATGGTGAGTACCGCGATCGCGGAGCCGGCGCCGAAGCGCTGGGCGCCGATGCCCTCCAGGAAGGCGTGGACCGGCAGGGTGCGGGTGAGGCCGTCCGGGCCGCCCTTGTTGATCAGGTAGACCTGGGTGAAGGCCTTGAAGACCCAGATGACCTCGAGGAAGGTCGTGGCCAGGAAGAACGGCTTCATGATCGGGAAGATCACCGCGCCGAAGATCTTGGTGGAGCCGGCGCCGTCCATCCGGGCCGCCTCGTAGAGCTCCTTCGGGATCGTGGTCAGGCCCGCGTACATGTTGAACGCCACGAACGGGACCGACTGCCAGACGATCAGCAGGATGATCACGAAGAAGGTCGAGTACTGGCCGCTGGTCCAGTTGAAGTGGGCCATCGAGTGCCAGCCCAGCTGGTCGAGGAACCAGTTGACGACGCCGAAGTTCTGGTCGAAGAGCCACTGGTAGACGGTGGTCGCGGCGACCACCGGCATGGCCCAGGCCAGGATCAGCGAGATCGACAGCATCAGCCGCATCCGCTTGCCCAGGCGTTCGAGCAGCAGGCCGATCAGCGAGCCGATCACCATGATCAGGACGACGTTGACCACGGTGAAGACCACCGTGCGCAGGGTGATCGTCCAGAACTCGGAGTTGCCGAGCTGGTCGGTGTAGTTCTCGAACCCGTTCCACTCGGTCAGGTGCTGGATGAACTGCCGCTTGTTGAGGTTCTGGAACGAGACCACAACCGTCTTCAGCAGCGGCCAGCCCAGCAGCACGAGTGTCGCGGCGATGGCCGGCAGCAGTAGCAGGTACGGCGTGGACCTGGCCGCCAGGCCGGGGCCGTCCGCGCGTCTGCCGCTCTTCTTCGGGGCGCCGGCGCCGACGCCGGTGATCTCCTCGGTAATGGCCACGGCGGCCTTCCCTGATTCCCGGGACTGTGTCTGCACCCGCTCCGAATGCACAGCCATCGTTCTCTCTTCCTGACAACCGACCACGACGGACAGGCGCCGCTCACCGGCTCCCCGCCGGGAGTCGGTGAGCGACGCCGCTCAACTGCCTACTGCTTCTGGTTGAGACGCTTCGCGATCTCGTCGTCGGCCTTCTTGGCCGCCGCGGCGTAGTCGCCGGTCAGGGCGGAGGTCAGGAAGTCCTTGATCGGGTTGGGCTCGTTCTCGACGTTGGTCCAGGTCGGGACGTTCGGGGTGACCGCACCGTTGGCGGAGGCCGGCAGGGCGGCCTTGGCGAAGTCGCCGGTGACCTTGCTGTTCAGCGCGGTCTTGTTCGGGATCGAGCCGGACGAGGCGACCAGGCCCTCGTTCTTCTCGTTCATGGCGATCTTCAGGAAGCCCTTGGCGAGCTCCGGGTTCTTGCTCTGCTGGGCGATGGCCAGGTTCGAGCCGCCCAGGAAGACGCCGCTCGGCTTGTCGGCGGTCTTGCCGGGGAGCGGGAAGAAGCCGATCTTCTCTGCGGCCAGCTCCTCGGGCTTCGGGAGCTCCCAGCCGAGGCCGATGATGGTGCCGATGTCACCCTTGGCGAAGACGTCCTTCTGCTGCGGGGTGGCCTCGTCCTTGTCCTTCGGGGCGGTGGCCGAGTAGCTCTGCAGCTTCTTGTAGGTCTCGAAGGCCTTCTGCGCCTCGGGGGAGGACAGGCCGCCCGCCCACTTGTCGCCGTCCTTCTTGGCGAGCTTGCCGCCCTCGCTGGTCAGCAGGCCGAAGTAGGCGTACCACTCCTGGCCGGGCATGTAGAGCGCGTCCTTGACGCCCGCGACGGCCTTGACCTTGTCCAGGTCGGCGTAGAACTCGTCCAGCGTCTTCGGCGGGGTGGTGATGCCGGCCTTGGTCCAGATGTCCTTGTTGTACGTGACCACGCGGTTGGTGAAGTACCACGGGGCGGCGTACTGCTTGCCCTCGAAGATCGAGGACTCGTTCAGGTTGGCGGCCCAGTCGGCGCCGCCGAGGTCGTTCTTGTCCTTGGTGATGTCCAGCAGGCCACCGGTGGCCGCGTAACCCGAGGTCTGGGTGTTGCCGATCTCCAGGACGTCGACCGAACCCTCGGACAGGGCGGCGGTGACCTTCTGGCCGATGCCGTTCCACTTCTGGGTCTGGATGTCGAGCTTGGCACCCGGGTACGCGGTGGCGAAGTCGGCCTTGACGCTGTCCTCCCAGCCCTTGGGGGCGGAGCCGTCCATCAGCCAGACGGTCAGGGTCTTGCCGTTGTAGTCCTTGGCTGCAGCAGAGGTCGAGCCGCTGGCGTCGTTGTCCTTCTTGCCGTCCGAGCCACAGGCCGCCAGGCCGACGACCATTGCTGCGACGCCGACCGCCGCGATGAGCTGACGCTTCACGCCATCCTCCTGAGGGATGCCTGGGTTACCCCCGTCGGGTGGCAGCGGCAGACCCACGTAAAGCGGGAGGAAAGGCGCCGCGGACCCCAGCGAACGGGTGGGGGGATTCATAGTGACCGGCCTAGTGGTGTAGACCAGATGCCTGGAGCTTGGCCTAGACCAATGGGCCTGTCAACGGCTGTTCAAGCGATCTGGACCACCCGTTATCAAGCCGACACCGCACATCGTTCATCGCGTGATGAGGTATTCGTTCCGTAGCCATACATGCAACGATGTGAGCTGTTAACGAAGTGGCGCGACCCTCAAGGGCCGCGCGAGAAGCGGGAGACAGGTCCGATGAGCAGCGACGGGGGCAGCACGGCCCAGGTCAACGACCCCCAGGTGAAGAACCTCCCGACGCAGGCCGGCGCAGACCCGACCGCGCGGGTGCCGAAGTACTACGGCCTCAAGCGCCACCTCCTCCAGCTCACGGAGACCCAGCCCGCCGGCACCCCCGTCCCGCCCGAGAGGGCGCTCGCCGCCCAGTTCGACACCTCGCGCACCACCGTCCGCCAGGCCCTCCAGGAGCTGGTGGTCGAGGGCCGGCTGGAGCGCATCCAGGGCAAAGGCACCTTCGTCGCCAAGCCCAAGGTCGCCCAGGCCCTCCAGCTGACCTCCTACACCGAGGACATGCGCGCCCAGGGCCTGGAGCCGACCTCCCGGCTGATCGAGATCGGCTACATCACCGCCGACGACCGGCTCGCCCCGCTGCTGGACATCAAGCCCGGCGGCCGCGTGCTGCGGATCGAGCGCCTCCGGCTGGCCAACGGCGACCCGATGGCCATCGAGGTCGCCCACCTCTCCGCCAAGCGCTTCCCCGCCCTGCGCCGCAACCTGGCCAAGCACAACTCCCTGTACACCGCCCTGCGCGAGGTCTACGGCGTCACCGTCGCCGAGGCCGAGGAGACCATCGAGACCACCCTCGCCACCCCGCGCGAGGCCGGCCTGCTCGGCTCCGACCTCGGGCTGCCGATGCTCCAGCTCGCCCGGCACTCCTTCGACGCCGACGGCGCCCCGGTCGAGTGGGTCCGCTCCATCTACCGCGGCGACCGCTACAAGTTCATCACCCGCCTCAAGCGCCCCGAGTAGGGCGGCCACTCCCCCGAGTGCTCCACGGGCACCGGCGTACGCGGGCGCGTACGCCGGTGCCCGTTCGCGTCCGGCCCGGGTGCGGGCGTCCGGATAGCGGGAAGTTCTGTCAATTCCGGTGACACAGATCACTTCATGCTCTAGATTTCGCGACCGTACTGACTGCTGATCACCACCGGTGCTGCTCGGCGGGCTCACGGGGGTTGTGCGGCTCCTCTGGGTTGCGGCCCCAGGGGGTGAGCCCTCCGAGCGGAGCCGATAAATGTCGTCAGACCTCGAACCCAACGAATCTGTCATGCCCGAGCCACCGGACCCCGCGTCCGTTCCCGCCGTGACACCGGAACGGGTGCTGGCCGGGCTCGCCCTCCTCGTGCCGATCGTCGCGATGCTCTGGGTGTCCTCCTACGACAAGACCGACCCCGAGGTCGGCGGGGTGCCGTTCTTCTACTGGTACCAGCTGCTCTGGGTGCCGGTGTCGGCCGTCTTCACGGTGGCCGCCTACCTGCTGATCACCCGGGACGAGAAGGCCCGCAAGGCCGTCCGGACGACCGGGGGCGCGCGATGAGCGGTGTCAACGTCCCGGCCCTGACGGTGTTCGTGCTCTTCTTCGTCCTGGTCACCGTGATGGGCTTCCTCGCCTCGCGCTGGCGCCGGGCCGACGACGCCCAGCACCTGGACGAGTGGGGCCTCGGCGGCCGCAGCTTCGGGACCTGGATCACCTGGTTCCTGCTCGGCGGCGACCTCTACACCGCGTACACCTTCGTGGCCGTCCCGGCCGCCGTGTACGCGACCGGCGCGGCCGGGTTCTTCGCGGTGCCGTACACGATCATCGCCTACCCGCTGGTCTTCCTCTTCCTGCCCCGGCTCTGGTCGGTCTCCCGGGTGCACGGCTACGTCACCCCGGCCGACTTCGTGCGCGGGCGGTACGGCTCCAAGCCGCTCGCGCTGGTGGTCGCGCTCACCGGCATCCTCGCCACCATGCCGTACATCGCGCTCCAGCTGGTCGGCATCCAGGCGGTGCTGGACGTGCTGGGCGTCGGCGGCGGCGAGAACGCCAACTGGTTCGTCAAGGACCTGCCGCTGTTCATCGCCTTCGGCGTGCTGGCCGCGTACACCTACTCGTCCGGCCTGCGGGCCCCGGCGTTGATCGCGTTCGTCAAGGACACGCTCATCTACATCGTGATCATCGTCGCGGTGATCTACATCCCGATGCGGCTCGGCGGCTACGGCCACATCTTCGACGCGGTCGGCCAGAAGTTCAGCGCGCCCAAGGCGGCGGGCTCGCTGACCGTGCCGGAGAACAAGCAGTGGACGTACGCCACGCTGGCGCTCGGCTCGGCGATGGCGCTCTTCATGTACCCGCACTCGGTGACCGGCGTGCTGGCCTCGAAGTCCCGCAACACGGTGCGCCGCAACATGGCGATCATGCCCGCGTACTCGCTGATGCTGGGCCTGCTGGCGCTGCTCGGCTTCATGGCGATCGCGGCCGGCATCGGCAAGGGCGACAAGAAGTTCAACGCCCAGCTGTCCGTCCCGCAGCTGTTCGAGAACATGTTCCCGGACTGGTTCACCGGGGTGGCCTTCGCGGCGATCGGGATCGGCGCGCTGGTGCCGGCCGCCATCATGTCGATCGCCGCGGCCAACCTGTTCACCCGCAACGTCTACAAGGAGTTCCTGAAGCCGTCGGCCACCCCGGCCGACGAGACCAGGGTCGCCAAGCTCGCCTCGCTGCTGGTGAAGGTCGGCGCGCTGGCCTTCGTGATGACCATGGACAAGCAGGCCGCGATCAACCTCCAGCTGCTGGGCGGCCTCTGGATCCTGCAGACCTTCGTCTCCATCGTCGGCGGCCTGTTCACCCGCTGGTTCCACCACTGGGCGCTGTTCGCCGGCTGGGCGGTCGGCATGATCTACGGCACCTGGGAGGCGTACGACATCGCCAGCCCCGCCACCAAGCACTTCGGCGGCAACGCGGCCGAGATCCCCGGCATCGGCGAGCTGGGATACATCGGCCTGACCGCCTTCGTGCTCAACCTGGCGGTCTCGGTGGTCCTCACGCTGGCGCTGAAGGCCTTCAAGGCCCCGGAGAGCCCGGACGAGACCCGGCCCGGCGACTACAGCGCCGAAACCGGCGACGAAGAGCTGAAGAACGCGCCGGAGCCCGTGGCGGCGCACTGATTCCCCCTGCGCGCGCCCTGTGACCGCGCCGTCTCCTCCGTGAACACTGGAGGAGGCGGCGCGATCATATGTATGAACGGCCGCACGTGCAGGGAACCACCGGACCGGGCCGGCAGCCGGCCGGCACCGACCGAACCCACGGATCGACCCACGGGGAGCAGCGTCGATGGCAGAACTCGGCACCACACTCAACGGCCAGCACCAGCACGCCCACCAGCACGCCCACGCGCCCGGCACACCGCCCGCCGCACCGCCCGCCGACGCGGCGCCGGCCGTCCGGCTGCCGTCCGTGCTGATCGCCACCCGGCACGGCGAGTCCACCGCCAACGTGGAGTTCCAGCTGGCCGAGGCGTCCGGCGCGCTGAGCGTCCCGATCAGCTGCCGGGACGCCGACATCCCGCTCTCGCTGCACGGCCGGCAGCAGGCCCAGGCCCTCGGCCGCTGGTGGGCCGGCCTGCCCAGCGCCGACCGGCCGCGCAGCGTCTGGTGCTCGCCGTACGTGCGCACCGCCGAGACGGCGCGGATCGCCCTCGCCCAGGCGGCCGGGCTCGGCGCCGTACCGGTCTCGCTGGCCGTCCGCCACGACGAGCGGCTGCGCGACCGCGAGCTGGGCGTCCTGGAGATGCTGCCCCGGGCCGCGATCGAGGCCAAGCACCCGGAGGAGGCCGCCAGACGCCGCAAGATGGGCGAGCTGTACTACCGCCCGCCCGGCGGCGAGTCCTGGGCGGACGTGGCGCTGCGGGTGCGCAGCCTGCTCCGCGACCTCTGCGCCGAGGAGGCCGGCCGGCCCGTCCTGGTGGTCGCGCACGACTGCACGGTACTGATGCTCCGCTACGCGCTGGACCGGCTCACCGAGGAGCAGCTGACCGCGCTGGAGCCGGTGCGCAACTGCTCCACCAGCCTCTGGCGCGCCGAGGGCGGACGGCTGCGGCCGGCGCACTGGAACGAGACCGGGCACCTGGCTGTCGGCTGACCGCACCGGGCCGGGCCGGCGGCTGGGCGACCGACGGCTGGGCGGCCGGCCCGCCCGTGCGCCGGTCTGTCGGCCCGTCAGCCCGTCGGCCCGTCAGCCCGCCATCGGCTCGGCGAAGCAGCGGCGGTAGGCCAACGGGGTCGTCCCCAGCCGGCGGCCGAAGTGGTGGCGCAACGTCGCCGCGTTGCCGAAGCCGCAGCGGGCGGCGATCGCGTCCACCGGCTCGGCGGTCGACTCCAGCAGCCGCTGGGCGAGCAGCAGCCGCTGCCCGATCAGCCAGCGGTGCGGCGTCGTACCCGTCTCCTGCTGGAACCGGCGGGCGAAGGTGCGCGGCGACATGTGGGCCCGGGCCGCCAACTGCTCGACGGTGGACTCCTCGTCCAGGTGGTGACGCATCCAGTCCAGCAGCGGGGCGAGCGACTCGCCGGTCCCCTCCGGCAGCGGGCGGGCGACGAACTGCGCCTGCCCGCCCTCCCGGTGCGGGGCCACCACCATCCGGCGGGCGATCCCCCGGGCCACCTCCGCGCCCTGCAGCCTGCGTACCAGGTGCAGGCAGGCGTCGATGCCGGCGGCCGTGCCGGCCGAGGTGATCACCGGGTCGTCGTCCACGTAGAGCACGTCGGGCTCGACGGTGGTCCGGGGGAAGCGCGCGGCCAGCTCGGCGGTGTGGCGCCAGTGCGTGGTGGAGCGTCGGCCGTCCAGCAGCCCGGCGGCGCCGAGGACGAAGGCGCCGCTGCAGATGGAGAGCGCCCGGGCGCCGCGGTCCACGGCCGCGCGGACGGCGTCCACCAGCGGCGCCGGGAACTCCTGGAGCGCCCCGACCGCCGTGACCACCACCAGGTCGGCCTCGGCGAGGCGCTCCGGGCCGTACGGGACGTCGACGGAGAAACCGGCGTGCGTGCGGTGCAGGCCCGGGCGGGCCCCGGCGAGGGCGAAGTCGTAGCCGGGCAGGCCGTCGGCGGTCCGGTCCAGGCCGAACACCTCGCTGGCCACCCCGAGTTCGAAGGGGTGGACCTCCTCCAGCACCACCGCGACCACGTTCTTGAGCATGCCGCCCAGCATGCCCCCGCGAGCGGGCCGGGGGGAAGGGTCGCGGTGGCAGTATTTCGATGTGATCGGGCGTTCCTGCCACTCGTGGCCGTCCGGCGGCGCCGGGAGAGTGGAGCCATGGACTCCGACACTCTCGCGAGCGCGCTCGCCTTCGCCGGCATCGTCGGCGGCTTCGGACTGCTCGGCACCCTGATCGGGCGGGACGTCGCCCGGGGCGCCGCCAACGGCCGCGACAACTGGCACCGGCCCGGCGGCCACCCGGTCGACCCGGCCCTGCCCGACCGGCTCTACGGCACGATGCCCGCCGCCTCGCTCCGCCCGTCCGCGGACCCGGCCACCGCGCCGCGCGTCGCCGCACCGCACGCCGCCGCCGCTGCCCCGGTGCCGTCCGCTTCCGGGCGCTCCGCCACACTTGCCGCATGGACATCGTCATCCGCCGGGCCGTCGAGGCCGATCTCGAAGCAGTCGGAGCCGTCACCCACGAGGCCTTCGTCGGCGACGGTCACAGCCCCGCCGACGGTCCCTACGCCGCGCAGCTCGTCGACGCCCGCCCCCGCTTCGAGCAGGCCGAACTCCTCGTCGCGGTCGACCCGGCCGGCGGACTGCTGCTCGGCTGCGTGACCTTCGCGGTCGGCGGGACGGCCTTCGCCGACATCGCGCGGCCGCACGAGGGCGAGATCCGGATGCTCGCGGTCGGCGGCGCGGCCCGGGGCCGGGGGGTCGGCGAGGCGCTGGTCCGGGCCTGCATCGCGCGCAGCCGGGAGCTGGGCCTGGAGGGGATGGCGTTCTCCACCCGGCCGTCGATGACCTCCGCGCACCGGCTCTACGAGCGACTGGGCTTCCGGCGGACGCCGGAGCGCGACTGGGAGGTGCGCCCCGGCGTCCCGCTGCTGGTCTACACGATGGCCTTCTGAGCGGCGCCGCCCCGGACGAAGGCCCCCACGAAGCCCCGACGGTGACGGACCACCGGCGGGGCCGGGGTCACTTCTTGTCGTAGCCGGGCGCCACGTAGATGGTGTACCGGCCGTGCTCCCCGCTCTTGACCACGGTGACCACCCGGTACCCCGCGCTCTTGAGCGTCGGCTGGATCGCCTTGTCGGTGGCGCCGGTCTGGGTGAAGTCCAGCACCACCACCTTCCACTCGTGCGCCTCGATGCCGGCCTGGATGGCGGGCACCCCGACCTGCTGCTTGCCGGTGGCGGGGTCCCGGCGGTAGACCGCCACCAGGTCGTGCCACTGCTGCCAGTTGCTCTGCTCGCGCAGGTAGTAGGCGGGCACGTTGTAGTTCTCGACCAGGTACCTGTCGTCGCCCTTGGCGATGTACGGCTTGAGGGCGGCCACGAAGGACTCCGTGTTCGACCACTCGCCGAACATCTCCCGGCCCTGGGCCGCTCCCGCCCAGCCGAGCGGGCCGACCACCAGGGCGGCGACCACGACACCGGCCGTGACGTGGACGCGCTTCTTCAGCGCGACCACGACCCGGGCCAGCAGTGCGCCCACCACGATGCAGGCGAACCAGGCACCGAAGTCGACGTGCTTCTGCAGCGAGAGCCAGGTGTGGATGCGGATCTGGTTCGCCGGCGCGAGCATCCCGGCGACCAGCAGGACGCCGGCGAGGCAGGCCTCGGACCACGCGCTCCCGCCGCGCCTGCGCGCCGCCACCAGCTGCACCACCACGCCCACCAGGGCCACCAGCAGCAGGGGGCCCACCCACTTGGCGGCCTCCTCGGCCACGTACGAGTAGGCGTCGTGGCCGGGGGCGCGCTTCAGGGTGGTGTGGTTGAAGCCGTCGATGTAGCGCTTACCCGCCAGCAGGGCCGCCACGGCCATCGCCGCCACGAACGCGGCCAGGAGCTGGAGCCCGCGCTTCCACCGCACCCACGCGCCGGGGGCGCCGCCGGAGCCGGCGAAGACCGCGACCCCGCACACGACCGGGACCCAGAGCAGCGCGGCGTACTTGGTGCAGCCGGCCAGCGCCAGCAGCAGGGCGGACAGGACCATGCTCGGATAGCCGCCGCCGGTGGTCAGCCGCACCGCGAGGTAGCCGGCCCAGGCGAGCAGCGCCAGCGCCATCGAGTCGTAGGTGGCCAGCCCGCCCAGGAACTGGGTCGGACCGAGCGCGGCGAACGCCGCCGCCGCGCAGAACGCCGCGAGCGACCCGTGCAGCCGCCGGGTGGCCAGGTGGACCGCCACCGTCGCGGAGAGCATGAAGGCCATGCTCAGCAGCCGCGCGGTGGTCAGCCCGCCGAGCATGTCGGCCACCGCCACGACCACCGGGTAGATCAGCGGGGAGCCCGAGAAGAAGGTCTCGTACGTCGCGACCGGGGTGCCGTGCGCGAGGTTGGCGATCTCCTGGTAGCCCGCGTAGATGTAGGTGCCCTCGTCCACGAAGGCGGTGTTGCTGCGGAGCAGGTGGAAGGAGAGCGCGCCCTGGACCAGGAGGACGGCGAGCAGCGGCAGCAGGTCCGTCCGGAGCCCGGGCCGGGGCACCTTGACCACCGGCACCGCCGTCCGTCTCCGGCGCCCGCGCGGGGACGACGGCCCGCCGTCGGGGCCCGCCGCTCCGCCGGGGCCGGACGCGGGGCCGGGGCCGGAGCCGGGACCGGCCGCGCCGACCGCACCGGGCCGGACGGCACCCGCGGAGGCGAGTACGGGCCGCCGGGTGGACTCGGGCCGGATCCAACGGCCGTCCGCGCTCATCAGGTACTGCTCCTCAACTTCGGGACGACGCGCCCGGTACGCCGGGTACCGGGGCTCGGTGCGCCATGAGGCGCCGGGGCGGTCCTTCGCCCCGGCGCCATGACGGGTGTCTTACGACGGACGGCCGGCCCGTACGGGAGCTGCTCAGCCGCCGGTGAGCCAGGCGGCCGTCGGCGGGACGGCCGGCGGCGAGCTGGGGCCTGCGACGATCTTCACGATGTCGGCCTCCGGCAGCACCTGGTCCCAGGCCTGGATGTCGGCGACGGCCCCGTGCCAGGGGTCGCTCCACTGCGAGTTCGAGCTGAGCCGGCCCAGCTGGAGCGCGTTGGTGCCGCTGCTCTGCACGCCGGCCGCCGGGGCCGAGGCCTGCGCCGCGCCGTTGACGTAGAGCGTGATCTGCTTGCTCGACGCGTCGTAGACGCCGGTCAGCAGGGCCCACTGGTTGACCGTCGCGTCGCCCTTGGAGTAGACGACCACGGAACCGCCCCCGGGGAGCTGCACCTTGAAGTACCAGAGGTTGCGGCCGTCCTTGGTCGCGCGCCCGAGCGCGTAGGAGTAGTAGGCGCCGTCGCCCTGGCTGACCGCGCAGCGGACACCCGCCGGCACGTCGACGAACACCCGGGTGGACACGGTGAAGCTCTTGCCGGTGTCGACGACCGGCTGGGCGCTCTGGGCGAAGGAGTTCTGCCCGCTGGGCAGCTTGAGCACCTGTCCGGCGAACCCGGCGACCGAGCCCGTCTTCGCGTCGGAACCCAGGCCCAGCGCGGCCGTTCCCTTGGTCGCCGGCAGTGAGCCGACGGTCGTCGGGCCCGGGATGGCGCGCGGCGGCCCGCTGGGCGTTCCGCCGCCCGTCGAGCTCGCGCCAGGGGTCCCGCTGGACGTGGCGTCGGGGGACTTGGGCGCCTCGGCCGTCGCGCTGGGGGTGCCGTCGGCGGACGGGGTCTTGTCCCCCTGACGCATCACCATGACGCCGGCGCCGGCGGCGCCGATGACCACGACGGCCACGGCGGCACCGATCAGCCGGAACCGGCGCTTGCGCTTGGCCTGTTCCTCGTTCCGGGTCGCCAGCGCCTCCCAGTCGGGCGTGCTGGAGGCCTGCGCCGGGAAGCCGCCCTGCTGCCAGGGCTGGGCGGGCGCGCCGGGGTTGGCGGGGCCGGTGGGCGCGGTGGGCGTCATCGGCACGGTCGACGCGAGCGGCGGCGTGGGCGTCATCGGCACGGTGGACGCGAGCGGCGACGTGGGCGTCATCGGCACGGTCGACGCGAGCGGCGACGTCGGCCCGGTCGGCGCGGCAGGCGAGGCGGGCGCGGCGGGCGCACCCGGCGGCGGGCCGAACGCACCGCCCGGCTGCTGCTGCTGCGGCACACCGGCCACCGGCGGCACCGGGGCAGGCGGCACCGGCCCCGGGTTCACCGGAGCGGGCGGCGGCACCTGACCGGGCGGCACGGCACCGGGCGGCGGCACCTGACCGGGCGGCACGGCACCGGGCGGCGGCACCTGACCCGGAGGTATCGGGCCGGCCGGGGGCTGCGCTGAGACCGGCGGCTGTGGGGAGGCCGGGTCCGGGGGCGGCGGCCCGAACGCGCCGATCGGCGGCTGCTGCGGGGACCACCCCTGGTTCTGCTCCGGCTCGCCAGTCGGTACCGGTCGATCGCTCATGTGTCGGAATGGTAAGGCATGGTTCGCCCAACGCCCATGGAGGGTGCTTCGGCTGACGGGCCCGCCCTTGTGGCGGTCCGTTACGGCAGGCCGTTGTAGGGGAGCTTCCACCGCTGCGAGACCCCGCCGTTGCACGGCTTGAGGTTCACCGCCGTTCCGTCCGCGAGGGTGCCGCCGACGGTGCCGAGGCACAGGCCGGACTCCAGGTGGACCAGGCTCTGGCCGGCCCCGGCCGCCCAGCGTTGCTGGGCCCCTCCGGTGCAGCGGGCCAGCGCCGCGGTGCTGCCGTCCCCGGACGGCGCCAGGCAGGCCGCGCCGCCCCGCAGCGAGCCGTCGTTGCCCACCGTCCAGCTCGTCGACACGGCCTGGTCGCCGCAGGATCCGACGGTCACCGGCGTGCCCGCGAGGCCGCCGCCGCCGTGCCGCAGGCAGATCCCGGGCGCACCGGCCGGCACCTCGCCGGCGGGCAGGCCGACCCGGTTGTGGAAGGCGAACGACCAGCTCCGCAGGCCCACCCCGCCGCTCCAGATCTCGAAGCCCGCCTGCACCCGGCACAGGTACGACCCCGGCGGGACGTAGCCGCGCATCATGGCGTCGGCGGTGAACAGCCGCAGGTTCAGGCCGTGGGCGCTGTGGGTCGACGCCTTCCGCACGTAGCTGATCACGCTGTGCGGGCCGGTGATGGGCGCCTGGAAGACGTCGTAGGTGGTGTCGCCCAGGGTCTGGGCGTCCGTCACCTTCTTGCCCGCGGGCTTGACGCTGTCGGTGGCGTCCAGCCAGACCATCACCTCGGCGCTCTCCCCGGGGACGCAGTTGTCGGGGCTGGGGCCGTACCAGAGGTCGTAGGAGAGGTTGTACGAGCCGGTCGCCCGGGCGGTGGCGTCCCAGTCGCTGGTCGCGTCGCCCAGTGCGCTGACCGGGACGGGCAGGCCGCTGGCGCCGGGGGCCGTGGAGATGTTGGGGTAGGCGCCCGGGGCGAGCGGGGTCTTGGCCGTGAAGTCGCGCAGCTCCGTCACCGTGAAGCCGGTGTCCCCCGGGGCGTCCAGGCAGACCGTGCCGTCGGTGTTCCAGGGGTTCGGCTCGATCACCTTGGTGCCGCCGTCGACCGGCTTCTTGGGGAAGGGGACGTCCTTGGTCGAACAGAGCCTGCCGGAGCCGTTGTCCACCGGTCCGGCGGACACCGTCGTGCCCGGCCGGGCGGGCGCCGCGGAGGGCTGGCTCGTGCAGCCGATGAGCAGCACGGCCACGGTGCCGTGGGCCACCAGGGCCCGTATCCCCCGCGCCAAGCGTGCGGCAGTGCGCGTCACGATGCCCCTCCGTCTCCCCTGATCCGGTGTCTGCTGAACCGACCCGTGGCCGTAGCGAGCGCCAACCGTATACGCCCGCTCCACATCACGATCGGAGCTCAATCCCGGTTCCGGGCAGCCAGGCGGAAGGCCGGGCGGAGCTTCACCGGACCGCTTCCCGTACGATCCTGACGTCCATGCGGCCGTGGAACGAACGACCCACGTCGCTTCTGGTCCACTTCGATACGGTTTCTGGGGGAGAGAGCCAAGTGACTGTCACCGAGAGTACGCAGCTCACGGGCGGCAGGAGAGCAGCCACCTCACGCCGGAGAACCCGACAGGACGCGAGCGCCCGCGTGCCGAGCGGCCTGCTCCCGCAGCCTCCGGACAACGTGGAGAAGTACTCCTACACGCGCAGTCACCTCTGGGTGCTGACCTGCTTCTCCCTCCTCAGCTTCGGCTCCATGGTGGCCAGCGAGGTCGGCCTGCTCCGGGCGACGCCGTGGTTCTGGCTCTTCGTCCCGTTCCTGGCGTTCACCGTCGTCTACTACCTGATGTCCCGTTGGGTGCACGGGTTCAACGAGACCTTCGACCTCAAGGGCCACCGCGCGCTGGTGCGCGGCTGGCGCCCGGAGCGGTACCCGACCGTCGACGTGTTCCTGCCCGTCGCGGGCGAGCCCATCGAGGTGCTGCACAACACCTGGACGCACGTCGCCAGGCTGCGCGACCAGTACCCGGGCGAAGTGACCCCGTACGTGCTGGACGACAGCGACAGCCCCGAACTCGCGCAGATGGCCGTGGACTTCGAGTTCGTCTACGGCACGCGCAACAACCGCGGCTGGTTCAAGAAGGCCGGCAACCTCCAGTTCGGCTTCCGCAACTCCGACAGCGACTACATCCTCATCCTCGACGCCGACTTCGCACCCCGTTCCGACCTGCTCGACGAGCTCCTCCCCTACATGGAGAACGACCCCGGGCTCGGAATCGTTCAATCCCCGCAGTTCTTCCGCATCCTCGACTCCCAGAACTGGATCGAGCGCGGCGCCGGCGCCGTCCAGGAGCTCTTCTACCGGACGGTCCAGGTCTCCCGGCAGCGCAACGACGGTGCGATCTGCGTCGGGAGCTGTGCCCTCTACCGGCGGGCCGCGCTGGAGCAGAACGGCGGCACCACGCTGATCGAGCACTCCGAGGACGTGCACACCGGCTTCGACCTGCGCCGGCTCGGCTGGAACCTCCACTACGTGCCGATAGCCCTGGCGGCCGGGGTCTGCCCCGACAACGTCGGCGGGTTCTTCAACCAGCAGTACCGGTGGTGCACCGGCTCGATGAGCCTGCTGGGCAGCCGGAAGTTCTGGGGCACCAAGCTCCGGCTGATAACCCGGATGTGCTACATGTCCGGATTCTTCTACTACATCCACACCGCGCTGTTCACCATCGTCTCCCCGCTCGTGCCCATCGTGCTGCTGCTCATGCGTCCCGACCTGATCCGGTGGGAGAACACGATGCTGGTGATCCCGGGCCTGGTGTACGCCACCCTCATCTTCCCGCTCTGGCACCGCAACCCGTACCGGCTGGAGGCCTGGGCCGCCCGCATGATGTACGGCTGGGCGCACGTCTTCGCCATCTGGGACATCCTGCGGAAGAACCGGATGGCCTGGCAGCCGACCGGCTCCAGCGGCGCCAAGAAGAACAAGACCCGCCGGTTCTGGACGGGCATGATCGTCTGGGGTGGCGGGACCGCCGCCCTCTGGGTGGGCGCCGGCATCTGGCGGATGCTCACCATGGGCCCGCTGAACTTCGCCCTGGTGCTCGCCTCCGGCCTCTTCTACGCCGTCATCGTGGGCCGAGTCCTCGTCCAGCCGCGTCCCACGGAAGCTGTGTGATCGCCGTGCCCGCCGTACCCGCCGTGTCCGCCCGCCGCCGGGCAGGTCTGCGCCGTCCGCTCGCCGTGCTCGCGCTGCTGACCGCCACCCTGCTGCCGGCCACCGCCTGCGGCCCCGCGGACCCGGGGTTCGCCGTGCCCGAGGCCGCCGCGCCGCAGCCGGCCGCAACCGGCGGCGCGACCGCGGCCCCGGCCCCGGCCCGGAAACCGGCGGGCCCGGCCGCCGACCTCCCGTACGACGTCACGCCCCTGCTCAAGCCGCAGCGCAAGTACCTGGGCGCCGCGCTGCCCGACGTCCCCGCGAAGATGGACGCGCTGGGCGGCTACACCACCGCGATCGGCAAGCAGCCGAACGTCCTCGAGTACTACGCGGGCTGGGGCGACGGCTTCGACACCGCCGGGGTCCGCCGGATCTACGACGCCGGGGCGCTGCCCTACATGGCGTGGGAGCCGCACTCCCCCTCGATGGCGGCGATCGCGGCCGGCGAGACCGACGACTACGTGAAGAGCGTGGCCAAGGCCGCCGCCAAGCTCAACCTGCCCATCGCCATCAGCATCGCCCACGAGATGAACGGCGACTGGTACCCGTGGGGCCGGCAGGCCGCCAGCGCCGAGGACTTCGTCACGGCCTGGCGCCGCGTCCACGACATCTTCGACCGGGCCGGCGCGACCAACGTGATCTGGGTCTGGAGCCCCAACATCACCGACCCCGCGCCCAACACCCGCCTCGCGCCCTACTACCCCGGGGACACCTACGTGGACTGGGCCGGCATGACCGGCTACTTCACCCTCACCGGGCCGAAGACCTTCGACGCGCTCTACGGGCCGACGATGGCGGAGATCCGCACCTTCAGCCAGAAGCCGTTCTTCATCAGCGAGACGGCCTCCCAGCAGGGCAAGCGCCAGCGCGCGGACATCGACCAGCTCTTCAGCGGGATCGAGGCGCACGACGACCTCGTCGGCTTCGTCTGGTTCAACATCGTCAAGCGGGCGGACTGGCGCATCGAGATCACCCCGCAGACGCTCGCGGACTACAAGCAGCGCGCGTCCGATCCCCGCTACGGCTTCGACATCCGGAACCCATGATGCCTTCAGAGACCGACTCCTGGTTCACCCCGCAGACCCCGGTCCGGACCCCGGACGACGAAGGCTCCCGGGCCCGTCCGCCCCGCCCGCGGGAGAACGGGCCGGCCGCGGGGGCCGAGGGGACCAGGCGCTCCCGGCGCGCCGGCCGGACCGCCGCGGCCGACGGCACGGGCGCGAGCCACGGCACGGGCGCGGCCCACGGCACCGCCGCGACCCTCGACGCCGACGCGGCCGAGGAGACCGCCGTGGCCCGCGAGGCCGGCGCGGCCGAGGAGGCCGCCGTGGCCGAGGGGCCCAGACGCTCCCGTCGGGCCCGCCGGACCGCCACGACCCTCGACGCCGACGCGGCCGAGGGGACCGCCGTGGCCCGCGAGGCCGGCACGGCCGAGGAGGCCGCCGTGGCCGAGGGGCCCAGACGCTCCCGTCGGGCCCGCCGGACCGCCACGACCCACGACTCCGCCGCGGCCGAGGGGTACGACGCGCACGGCCCGGACCAGGCGCACGTGTCCGACCAGCCGTACGACCCCGCCGACGGGTACGCGGCGGACCGGCCGTACGACCCCGCCGACCCCGCCGACCCCGACCCCGCCGACGGGCACCCGGCGGACCACGCGTACGACCCGGCCGACGAGCACGACGACGCCGAGGGCGACACCCACGGCCGCGCCCACCCCGGCGACGGCGAGGACGGCCCGGCCGTCCAGCTGGCGCCGTACACGATCCCCGCCGTCCCCGCGACCGGCTGGGACCCCGCCTCCAGCCCCCGGCGCCGCTGGATCGGCCGCGGCCTGCTCTTCGGCGTGCTGGCCGTCCAGGCGGCGCTCTCGCTGCGCCTGCTGGGCGCCGCGCACCCCGACGAGGCCGTCGCCATGATCGTCGGCCGCCAGCAGCTGGACAACCTGCTCCACGGCACCCCGGTGACGACCGACCTGATCGGCCAGATCCCCGGGTCGCCCTGGCTCTACCCCCCGCTGGCCGGCGCCGCCGCCAACGCGAGCGGGATCTTCGGGGCCCGGCTGGTAAGCCTCGTGCTCGCGCTGGCCACCACCGCCCTGCTCTACTCGCTGACCCGCCGGCTCTTCAACGAGCGCGTGGCCATCTGCACCGCCGCCGCGTACGCCGTCCTGCAGTCCACCGTGGTCGTCGGCTTCTACGCCGCTCCGGACGCCCTCGCGGTGGCCCTGGTGGCGCTCGCCACCTGGATCGTCGTGAGGACCGCCCGCGCCCCCGTGGCCACCGTCCTGCTGGCCGTACCGACGGCTGCGCTGGCGGCCGCCGTGGAGTACGCCGCGGTGATCGCGGTGCCCGTCCTGGCCGCCCTCGCACTGATCACCTCCTGGCCCTACCGGGGCCGCGGGCCCGCCGCCGGGCGCGCCCTCCTCCTGGCCGCGGGCGCCCTCGCGGGGCTCCTGGTGTCCGGCCTGCTGGACGACGTCTGGGCCTGGTCCCCCGCGGCCGGCCACGAGGCCCGCCCGGCCGGCTCGGTCCTCCTCTCCGCGGTCCAGTGGAGCGGCCTGTTCACCGTGCTGGCCTGCGCGGGCGGGATCGCCTACTCGCTCCGCGAGCGGCTGAACGAGTCGCCCGAGGACGCCGCGATCACGGCGTCCCGGCTGCGCCGCACGACGCTGAGCGTGACGCTGTGCGCGACGGCGCTGCTGATCCCGGTCGTGTACGCGTGCCTGGGCACCTCCGGCGTGATGTTCCGCCACCTCGGCTTCGGCATGCTCTTCGCCGCACCGCTGGCCGGCGTGGGCATCACCAGGCTGGTCGGCGCGCACTTCCGCAACCCCCAGCTGGGCATCCTGGTCTGGGTGGTGCTGCTCGCCCTCGGGCTGGAGCAGTCGGCCCTGCGGTACCAGGACGGGCCCGACTCGGGCCGGCTGCTCGGCGTGCTGCGCCTGCACACCACCCCGCAGGGCCGCTACCTCACCGAGGTCGACGGACTGCCCGAGTACTACCTGGGCGCCGTCAGCAAGCCCGAGCAGTGGGTCTCGGCCCGCAAGGGGACCGACTACCGGGATCCCGCCGGGGTGATGCACCACGGGGACGAGGGCACGGTCGCCGCGATCCGCAACGCCTGGTTCACCATGATCGTCCTCGACAGCACCGCGCCCACCGCCACGGACCGGGCCGTCAGCGAGGCGGTCAAGGCCGGCGGACGCTACCGACTCATCGCTCAGTTCAGCTCCCCGACCGGCGATTCCGGCACGTACAAAGTGTTCCTGCTGCACTGAGAGCCCGGGGCGCCGGGCCACGCCCCGCGACACACCGGCTACTACATATGGTGCCGCGAAAGTCAGCCGCCACTAGATGTATGCTCGTCCCTGCTGTCGACGCAGGGGAACCCGGTGCGAATCCGGGACTGCCCCGCAGCGGTGTGCGGGCGGCTCCGACCAGAGTCCGCGAGTCCGAGTACCTGCCGACGGCGTGCCGCCCGGCCTCCCCGCAGAGGCCTCCAGCACAGCAGTACTTCCGGGCCTCGCGGGCGGGCCGGGGATGACACCGTCGCGCGGAGCCGTCCGGCCGCCGCGCCGTGCTCCCCTGCCCCGAACGGCCCGGTGCCCCGATCCACCGCCGCCGATCGCCGCCAGGAGAGAGCGCCTTGACCACCGCTGCCTCAGCCACCCTGCCCGCCCAGGGTTCCAGCTCCGCCCCCGCCGACCCGACGGTCTCCGACCCCGGCGGTGCGCTGCTCCGGCTGCTGACCGACCGCAGCGTCGACCTTCCCCAGGTGGACCCCGGCCATGTCGCCGCCGCCGCGCTGCGCGGCCGCCACGCCGGCTCGGACTTCGCCGAGCTGCGCGGGCTGGCCGTGGACGCCGCAGCGTCGATGATCGCCGAGGACCCGCAGTACTCGAAGCTGGCGGCCCGGCTGCTCGCGCTGGAGATCGTCGACGAGGCGGTCTCCCAGGGCTCGGTCTCCTTCTCCGCCTCGATCGCCGTCGGCCACGCCGAGGGCCTGATCGGCGACGTCACCGCCGCCTTCGTCGCCAAGCACGCCGCCGCGCTCGACGCGCTGGTCGACGCCAAGGGCGACGACCGCTTCGAGTACTTCGGCCTGCGCACCGTGCAGTCCCGCTACCTGCTGCGCCACCCGATCACCCGCAAGGTGGTCGAGACCCCGCAGCACTTCCTGCTCCGCGTCGCCTGCGGCCTGGCGGTCGGCGACAGCGAGCAGTCGGTGCGCGAGGTCGCCGAGCTGTACGGCCTGATGAGCCGGCTGGAGTACCTGACCTCCTCGCCGACCCTCTTCAACTCCGGCACCCGGCACCCGCAGATGTCGAGCTGCTACCTGCTCGACTCGCCGCTGGACAACCTGGACTCGATCTACTCCCGGTACGCCCAGATCGCGCGCCTCTCCAAGCACGCCGGCGGCATCGGCCTCTCGTACTCGCGGATCCGCTCGCGCGGCAGCCTGATCCGGGGCACCAACGGCAAGTCCAACGGCATCGTCCCGTTCCTGCGCACCCTCGACTCCTCGGTCGCCGCCGTCAACCAGGGCGGCCGCCGCAAGGGCGCGGCCTGCGTCTACCTGGAGACCTGGCACGCGGACATCGAGGAGTTCCTGGAGCTGCGCGACAACACCGGCGAGGAGGCGCGGCGCACCCACAACCTCAACCTGGCGCACTGGATCCCGGACGAGTTCATGCGCCGGGTCAACGCCAACGAGGACTGGTCGCTGTTCTCCCCGGCCGACGTGCCCGAGCTGGTCGACCTCTGGGGCGCCGACTTCGACGAGGCGTACCGCAAGGCCGAGCTGGCCGGCAAGGCCGTCCGCACCATCCCCGCGCAGACCCTCTACGCCCGGATGATGCGCACCCTGGCGCAGACCGGCAACGGCTGGATGACCTTCAAGGACGCCTCCAACCGCGCCGCCAACCAGACCGCGCTGCCCGGCCGGACGGTGCACAGCTCCAACCTCTGCACCGAGATCCTGGAGGTCACGGACGACTCCGAGACCGCCGTCTGCAACCTCGGCTCGGTCAACCTCGGCGCCCACGTGGCCCCGGGCGCGTCCGTCGAGGACCTCCTCAACGCCATGGACTGGGAGCGGCTGGACGCCACCGTGCGCACCGCCGTCACGTTCCTCGACCGCGTGGTGGACATCAACTTCTACCCGACCACCGAGGCCGGCACCTCCAACTCCCGCTGGCGGCCGGTGGGCCTGGGCGTGATGGGCCTCCAGGACGTCTTCTTCCAGCTGCGGATCGACTTCGACTCCGCGGAGGCGAAGCAGCTCTCCACGCTGATCGCCGAGCGCATCATGCTCACCGCGTACGAGCGCTCCGCCGACCTGGCCGAGCAGCTGGGCCGCCACGAGGCGTACGGCGAGACCCGCGCCGCCCGCGGCGAGCTGCACATCGACCACTTCCCGTCGGCCGCGCCCGCCTGGGCCGACCGCTGGACGGCGCTGCGCGCCCGGATCGCCGAGACCGGCCTGCGCAACTCGCTGCTGCTGGCCATCGCGCCGACCGCGACCATCGCCTCCATCGCCGGCGTGTACGAGTGCATCGAGCCGCAGGTGTCCAACCTGTTCAAGCGCGAGACGCTGAGCGGCGAGTTCCTCCAGGTCAACCCGTACCTGGTCCGTGAGCTCAAGGAGCTCGGCGTCTGGGACCAGCAGACCCGGGACGCGCTGCGCGACGCCAACGGCTCGGTGCAGGAGCTGAACTGGCTGCCCGCCGAGGTCCGCTCGCTCTACCGCACCGCCTGGGAGCTGCCCCAGCGCGCGCTGATCGACCTGGCCGCGGCCCGCATGCCGTACCTCGACCAGAGCCAGTCGCTGAACCTGTTCATGGCGGCGCCGACCATCGGCAAGCTCAGCTCGATGTACGCGTACGCGTGGAAGGTCGGTCTGAAGACCACCTACTACCTGCGCTCGCGCCCGGCGACCCGGATCGCCCAGGCCGCGTCCGGTGCCGCCCGCACCGCCGCGCCCGTGCCGGTTCCCGCCCCCACCATGACCCAGGCCGAGCAGGACGCCATCGCCTGCTCCCTGGAGAACCCCGAGTCCTGCGAGGCCTGCCAGTGAGCACCCCCGACGACCGCAAGATGCTGCTCGACCCCGGCTTCGAGCTGACCCTGCGCCCGATGCGCTACCCGTCGTTCTACGACCGGTACCGGGACGCGATCAAGAACACCTGGACCGTGGAGGAGGTGGACCTGCACTCCGACGTCGCCGACCTCGCCAAGCTGAGCGAGGGCGAGCGGCACATGATCGGCCGACTGGTCGCCTTCTTCGCGACGGGTGACTCGATCGTCGCGAACAACGTGGTGCTGAGCCTCTACAAGCACATCAACTCCCCGGAGGCGCGCCTGTACCTGTCGCGCCAGCTGTTCGAGGAGGCCGTGCACGTCCAGTTCTACCTGACGCTGCTGGACACCTACCTTCCCGACCCGGAGGACCGCAACGCGGCCTTCGCCGCGGTGGAGAACATCCCCTCCATCCACCAGAAGGCGCAGTTCTGCTTCAAGTACATGAACGCCGTCGACCACATCGACTCGCTGCAGACCAAGGAGGACCGCCGCGCGTTCCTCCTGAACCTGATCTGCTTCGCGGCGTGCGTCGAGGGCCTGTTCTTCTACGGCGCGTTCGCGTACGTGTACTGGTTCCGGAGCCGGGGCCTGCTGCACGGTCTCGCGACGGGCACCAACTGGGTGTTCCGCGACGAGTCCATGCACATGGACTTCGCGTTCTCGGTGGTGGACACCGTCCGCGAGGAGGAGCCCGACCTCTTCGACGACGAGATGGCCAAGCAGGTCACGGAGATGCTGGAGGAGGCCGTCGAGGCCGAGCTCCAGTTCGCCCAGGACCTCTGCGGTGACGGCCTGCCCGGCATGAACACCGCGTCGATGCGCGAGTACCTCCAGGCCGTGGCCGACCAGCGCCTCGCCCGCCTGGGCATGCCGATCCGGTACGGCTCGACGAACCCGTTCGGCTTCATGGAGCTGCAGAACGTCCAGGAGCTGACCAACTTCTTCGAGCGTCGGGTCTCGGCGTACCAGGTCGCCGTCGAGGGCTCGGTCGCCTTCGACGACGACTTCTAAGTCGATATCGTTCAGCAAGCAGCGGAGCCGCCGTCCTGGCGGCTCCGCTGTTTGGTACCCGGTGTTCAGGAGTAGCCCAGGCATGACCAAGCTCCAACAGCGTGTGATCGAAGGCCCCTTCGGGCCGATACAGATCAACTACGACCGCCGGCCGTCCGTCGTGGCGCGGATCCAGGGGGCGGGGATACCCACCGTCACGGTGGTGCCCGACCGCGACCACGGCGCGATGAACATCAACGGCCACAACATCCCGACCAGCCGGACCCGCAACCGTACTCGGACCGCCGTCGTCGGCGACCGGAGCTACGAGCTGAGGCCCACCAGCCTCCGCCGCGCCGAACTGCGCCGCAACGGCACCCTCATCGCCCACGCCCGCGGATCGTTCCGTTCGTACGCCCCGGGGAGCACCATCCCCGGCCGCGACGCGGGGATCACCTGGTCCCAGGGCATCGACCCGACGGACGTCGCGATCGGCCAGGCCATGGTCCTCGGCTTCGGCGCCGGCGCCCCGGGTGTGATCCTGCGAACCGTCTTCTTCTGGGTCGACAACCTCACCTGAAACAACAGTGGTGCCCCGCACGGCCACAGCCCGTGCGGGGCACCACTGTTGTTTCAGTCGGTCGGAAAGTCGCCGGACTTGACCCCTGCGAGGAAGGACGACCAGGCCTCGGCCGGGAAGAGCAGAGCGGGTCCGCCCGGGGCCCGGAGTCCCGGACGCCGTCGTCATCAACCCGACCTGCGTCTCACCACAGTTCCCGCCCCGCGCGCTGTACGTGCTCTTCTGCCATGCGGAGGTTCCAGCCACGACCCGCCGGAGCAGAGGCGCCACCAGGGTTGGGCTGACCTCGAAGCGCGGCACCTCCCGACCGGGGGTGCACCGGCGAGGCCCGTACGGGCGCCGACGGCCAACGCGCAGGGTTGATCGTATGAACATCATCTGAAGCAGCCTCGGGGCGTGGGCCGGCTGCCTAGGCTGCGGCCGTCCGTCCTGATCACTCCAGCCCGAGGGACCTCACCATGCTCATCCTGTCCCTGCTGTTCCTGGCCGTCGGCCTCGGCCTGCTCATACTGCGGTGGCGCAAGATCGGCTCCTGGCCGGTCACCCTCGGCGGCATCCTCGCCGGCGGTCTCGGGCTGCTGCTGGGGCTCACGACCTTCGTCCACGTGGTCGAGCCGACCGAGGTCGCGGTGCCCACCAGCCTCGGCAAGGTCGGCCGCACCTGGCAGCCGGGGCTCCACTTCAAGTCGCCGCTGACCGACGTGACCACCTTCTCGACCCGCCCCGCCGATCTCGACCTGACCGGTGACTCCACCGTCGAGGTCCGCTCCTCCGAGGGCGGGGTGCTGTTCGCCGACCTCACGGTGAAGTGGTCGATCGACCCCCAGCACACCGCCGACCTGTTCAAACTGGCCGGCAGCGCCGACGCCGTCCAGCAACGCCTGGTCTACCCGGACAGCCGGGAGATCGTCCGCAACGTCTTCGCCCGCCACACCAGCGTCGAGGGCTACAGCTCGCAGCGGGAGGCGATCGCCTCCGAGATCGACAAGCTGATCACCGCCCGGCTCGCCCCGCGCGGCATCCTCGTCAACGGCGTCAACCTGCGCAACGTCCGGCCGAGCGACGGCCTGCAGAAGGCCATCGACCAGAAGATCCAGCAGGATCAGACCACCGCCCAGGCGGAGGCGGCCGTGCGCACGGCCAAGGCCGAGGCCGAGAAGCGCAAGATCGAGGCCGACAGCACCGCCGCCGCCAACGCCGCGATCGCCAACTCGCTCACCGACAAGATCCTGCTGAGCCAGTGCATCGAGGCCTTCAAGGCCGCCGCCGAGAAGAACCCCGTCTACGCCAGCCCCTGCGGCGCCAACGGCACACCGGTCATCGTGGACGGCACCAAGCGCTGAGTCCGGACGGCGACCGCCCGGCGGCAGCACTCGCGCACCCGCCCGAAGGCCCCTGCCCCGCCGGGCGTGGCAGGGAAGGACTTCACACCGCCCGTCCGGATGAACTCCCGGGCCGCACCGGCGCCGGACCTCCGCACACGATCCGCCCCCGGTTACGGTCCGGCGCACAGCCGAACGAAAGGGGCCCACCGTGACGACCGGAATCCTCGACTACCAGAGCGACGCGATCGTCCAGCTCATGAACGTCGCGGAGGAGGACTGGACCGAACAGGAGCTCAAGGACGCGCTCCAGCGCGCGATCATGCTGGAGCTCTCCACCATCCCGCCCTACGCCACCGCCCTCTGGTCGATCACCGACCCGGACAACAACAAGCCGGTCCGCCACACCATCCGCGAGATCATCTTCGACGAGATGTCGCACTTCGGGCTGGTCTGCAACATGCTCACCACCATCGGCGGCACGGTCGTCCTCACCGACCCCGCCACCGTGCCGAAGTACCCCGGCCAGCTGCCCGGCGGCGTCAACCCCGACCTGGAGGTGTATCTCAGCGGGCTGAGCCGCGAGTCGGCCGCCCTGTTCGCCGCCATCGAGAAGCCCGAGCACCCGCTCGGCTTCGCGGCCGACGGCAACACCATCGGCGCGTTCTACCAGCGCATCGCCAACGTCTTCCCCAGGTTCGCCGGCCTCATCAACGGGCAGCGCCAGGTGGAGGCCACGCTCACCAGCCACGGCGCCGGCAACGACATCGTCAAGATGAACCACATCGACGACGTGCTCACCGCCATCCACATCATCCAGACCCAGGGCGAGGGCACCGACGCCTCCCCGGACAACCCCTTTCCCGGTGTCCCGGACGAACTCGCCCACTACTACGCCTTCAAGGAGATCGCGGTCGGCAAGAAGTTCGTCCCCGTCGGCCAGAACGGAGGTTTCGACTTCGTCGGTCCTGACATCCCGCTGCCGGACACCTCCTCGATCGCCCGGATCCCCGGGGGCGGCTGGATCAACTCCCCCGGCAACGAGCCCGACGCGAACACCGCCGGGCTGCTGCACGACTTCAACCAGCTCTACAGCCAGATGCTGCGCGACCTCGAAACCGCCTGGAGCGATGCCGGGGACGGCACGGTCGGCTCGGCCCCCACTCTGATGGGGAAGATGCGCAAGGCCGCCCAGAAGATCAACGCCGTCGAGCTCCCCCTCGACCACCGCTTCACCTACGGCCCGGAATGGCTCTTCCTCCCGTAGCCCGTAGCCCCGAACAGCCCGAAGGCCGGTACGGAGCCCCCGCACCGGCCTTCAACAGGCCTTCGGCCGTTACGCGTTCGGCACGGTCGCGTAGCGCGGCGTGCCCTCGGCCATCTGCCGCAGCGCGTCCTTGCGGTCCCGCTTCGACAGCTTGTCGATGTAGAGGAACCCGTACAGGTGGTCGGTCTCGTGCTGGAGGCAGCGGGCGAAGAAGCCGGTGCCCTCGACGCGGATCGGGTTGCCGTCCTTGTCGACGCCGGTCACCGCGGCGTAGTCCGGGCGGGGCAGCTCGGCGTAGGCGGTCGGCACCGAGAGGCAGCCCTCGTTGCCGTCGTCCAGCACCCGCCTGCTCCCGGCCGGCAGCTCCTCCAGCACCGGGTTGATGACGTGGCCGATGTGGCGCACGCCCTCGTCGTCCGGGCAGTCGTAGACGAAGACCTTGAGGTCCACGCCGATCTGGTTGGCGGCCAGGCCGACGCCCTCGGCGGCGTACATCGACTGGAACATGTCGTCGATCAGCGCGGACAGCTCACCGTCGAACGCGGTGACGTCCTTGACCTCCCGGTGCAGCACCGGGTTGCCGAACACGGTGATCGGCCGTGCGGTGCCCTTCGAGAGGTCCGGCTCCTCGCCGACCACCTTCACCGGCTGGGCCGCGTCCCCAGCGGGCTCGTGGTCGTGGTCGTGCTGGTGGTCGTGCTGCTCCGCCATCGCTGCCTTTTCGCTTCCGAATCCGAGAACTGTCGAGGTGTACCGCTCAAGGGTAAGCGGCTCGCTCAGCAGACTCCTCAGGATTCGCTCAGCAGACCTCCTCAAGATCACGATATGCGCGGCTCCCCGGGGAGGCCGCCACCCAGCGGTCCAGCAGCGTCCGCACCAGGGCGGCCGGGGCAGCGATCCCGCACTCGCGCTCCACCAGCCAGGACATCCCGCCCGCGCCCTGGCTCAGATGGCTCAGGTGCCCCGGGTGGGCCGCGTCCCCGTCGTCGTGCGGATCGTGGTGCGCGGTGTGCCCGTCGTCCGAGGCCATCCGGCTCTCCGAACAGGCCCGGCAGAGCAGCCGCACCGAGGACGTCCAGTCCTCCGCCGCGTACCCCGCCTCGGCGACCAGCCGCTCCAGCGCGTCCCGGTCCGCCGCGGTGGCCGCCTGCAGCAGCACCACGTACGTCGGCACCGGGGACGGCGCCCACAGTTCGATCTCGTCGAACACCGGGTACGCGACCCCGTCCGCGACCCGCTCGCCGTGCGGGGCGCCGTCGTGCAGCACCACCTCGCCCCAGCGGCGGCCCGACGACGGCAGCGGGATCGACAGCACCTCGATCCGGGCCGGGTCCAGCCGCCGGCCCCAGACCACCTCGGACTCGCCCTCCGGCGAGAGCCGCACCGGTGTCGTCCCCAGGTCCAGGCTCACCGGACCCTCCGGCTGCGCCCCGGGCCCGCCCGGCAGCCGCAGCCCGTACGCCTGCCAGGCCCGCCGCGCCAGCGGCCAGTCCTGGAGCGCCGTCGCGGTGATCCCGAGGTTCCACCAGTCGGGGGCACCGTGCTCGCGGTCCAGCAGCGCCACCGCGCGCAGCCCGGCCGCACGCGCCTGCTCCCAGTCCCGGCGGAACTTGTGCAGCAGCGCCAGGTTGAACCAGGAGTCGGACAGCCACGGCTCCAGATCGGCCGCCATCACCAGCAGGGCACCCGCGTCCTCGAACCGGCCGTCGCCGATCAGCGTGAAAGCCCGGTCGGTCGTCTGCCGCCAGGTGGCGGACGGCCGGTGCCGTGCCCGGTGGAAGATCCTCACGTTCGTCCCTGCCGTCGTCGTCCGCTCAAGTCCCGCATCCGCTCCCGCGTCACGGGCCCGGTACCCCGGGTCGGTGTTCCACGCTACGACCGCATCCAACCACGCCCGCCACCGCCCGCGCTCCCCACCGCCCACGGTTGCCGCAGCCATCGGGCTCCTGCCCCTACCCAGCCTGCCCGCCCCGCCGCCCCACCTCAACCCCAGCGGGCCGAACTCCCCGTCCCCTCCACCCCGCCCCGTCCGGGGCTAGCCCCGGACGCGGACCAACGCGTCGACCACCCGGGGGTCGTAGACCCGCCCCCGCCCGAGCCGCAGCACCTCCAGCACCTCCAGCCGCCCCACCGCCTCGCCCACCCCACGGCCGCGCGCCGCCGTCAGGAGGTCGTCGTGGGCGTTGGCCACCCGGATGATCCGCGCCGCCAGCGGCACCTGGGGCCCGCCCCCGTCCGGCCCGCCGTCCGGCCGCCCGCCCGGCGGATCCGCCAGCCGGGCGACCTGCTCGGCCACCTGCCGCGGCACCCCCGTCCGCCTGATCACCTCGCTCCCCAGCCGGGCGATCCGCTGCTGCTCCTCCTCCGGCAGCAGCGCCGTCGCCCCGTCCGGCACCGGTTCGACCAGTGACAGCTGTCCGATGTCGTGCATCAGCGCCGCGTACTCCAGCAGGGCGAGCTCACGGGTGCCCAGCCCCAGCTCGCGCCCGACCGCGCACGCCGTGTCGGCGACCCGCCGGGCGTGGCCGGGCGGGGTGTAGCCGGCCACCTCGGTGGCCCGGGCCAGGCTGGCGATGGTCTGCCCGGTGGTGGCCCGGACGGCGGCGGCCCGCCGGAACGAGACCTGGGCCAGCAGCAGCGGCGTGCAGAACAGCGGCAGGGCCCAGAGCCCGACCTCGCCCGCGGCCAGGCTGACCAGCAGCCCCGTCGCCGTGATCGCCGTGCCGATCCCGAACAGCGACCGCAGCTCGTCCTCCAGCGCCGCCGGGAACCGCAGCCCGCTCCGGTCTCGGCGCAGCACCGCCGCCAGGGTGGCGTCGCAGAGCGCGGCCAGTGCGGCCACCAGGGCCAGGAACACCCCGTACGCCGGGCCGTCCGCCGAGATCCGGTCCACCAGTCCGCTGTTGTAGAGCGGCTGGAAGACGGCGGCGGCGAAGCCCGCGCCGAGCAGCCGCCGGGCGGCGCCGTCGCGCCGGGCCCGGTCGCGCCAGGGCGCCCGCCGGTGGTGCCGGACGCGGTGCGGCAGGACGAGGGCCGGAAGCAGGGAGAGCAGCAGGCCGACACCGGTCACCGCGACCGTCTGGAGCACCCCGTGCCCCGTCGGCAGCCCGCGCAGCGGCCCGAGCAGCGCGTAGGCGAGCGCGCCGGCCGCTCCGATCGGCGCCTGCTCGCGGTCGCCCGGGAGGGTGATCCGGACGCACTCGCCGAGCGCGACCAGCACCGTGAAGGCCAGGGCGACCCCGGGCTCGGCGATCCCCCGGACCGCCACCGCGCCGAACGCGAGGGCCAGCAGCGCGAGCGCCCCTCCGTGCACCGCCAGCGTGCCCCCGTGCACCGCCGCCCCCGGCCGGGGCCCGCCGGGCCGCGACGGCCGGTGCGCGCCCGGTCGCCGGTGGGCCCGCCGGTGCGGCCGCGCGCCCCCGGTCGCCGCGATCACGACGGACCGGCCGTCGGCGCGGTGCCGCCCTGGGCGGGCACCCGGCGGGGGGCCGCCCGGGCCGGCTCGGGGACGCCGAGCGGGATGTCCGGCACCGCCCGGATGCAGTCGCCGGGCGGCGGCAGCACCGGTTGCCAGTCGTGCACGGCCAGCGCGTCGACCAGGGCCCGGACCATCACCGGGTCGAACTGGCTGCCCGAGCAGCGCTCCAGCTCGGCCACCGCCTCGGCGACCGGCCGGCCGCGCCGGTACGAGCGGGTGGAGGTCATCGAGTCGAAGGCGTCGGCGACCGAGATGATCCGGGCGAACTCGGGGATCTGCTCGCCCACCAGCCCGCTCGGGTAGCCGCGGCCGTCCATCCGCTCGTGGTGGTGCAGGATCCCCGCGTGCGCCTCGCCGAGGAAGGCGATCCCGCGCACCAGCTCGTACCCGTGCACCGGGTGCACCTCGACGGCCCGCCGTTCGGCGTTGGTGAGGGGACCGTTTCTGCGCAGCAGCTCGGTGGCGACGCCGAGCTTGCCGACGTCGTGCAGGATGCCGGCGAACCGCAGGGTGCGCAGCCGCTCGTACTCCATGCCGAGCTGACCTGCGATCAGCACCGCGGCCTTGCCGACCCGTTCGCTGTGCCCGCGGGTGTAGGCGTCCTTGATCTCCACGGCCTGCACCAGCGCCTGGACGGTGGCCTGGTGGGCGTCCCGCTCGCGGTGGCCCTGGGCGAACACCCAGGCCGAGATGGAGAGCGGCAGCAGCGCCAGCAGCGCCGCGAAGGCCCCGTACGGCCCCTGCCAGAGCACCGCGACCATCAGCCCGCCGGCCGCGTGCACCAGGACCGGCAGTCCGACCGCGGCGGCCTGGCCGCGCCGCAGCAGGGTCGGGCGCCGGCCCTCGGCCAGCAGCAGCATGGCGCTCACCAGCACGCCGTTGACCAGGCAGAACACGGCGAGGGAGGCGAAGCCGGGAAGCAGCGCGGCCGGGAACCGGGAGCCGAGCAGCAGCTGCGGCCCGGCGAGCAGGTGGAAGACCACGGAGGAGGCGAACGCGGAGAGCGCGAGCTGGGCGCCGTTCCACAGCTGCCGCCGCCGGCCCTCCGGCTCGCCGGGGCCGAGCAGCGCGGGCACCACCGCGACCAGGGCGGCGGCGGCCGGCGGCAGCATCAGCACCCCGGCGAAGAGCACCGGGAAGAAGGCGTTGGCGCAGGGCCGGGCCGGTGCCCGGTCGGGCAGCGGACGGCGCAGCAGGGCGCGGACAAGTCGCAGGCAGGGCGTCGGCATCCCCTGGGCGAGCGATCCCCAGCACCCGTGCAGGAAGGCCAGCAGTCCGACCTTGGGCCAGTCGACGGGTGCGCCGAGCCAGCGCGGCACGCCCAGCGGGAGCGGCGCCGCCAGCAGCGGCAGCAGGCAGCAGAGCGCCGCCACGGGGACGGCCACGAGGTAGCGCGCCGCGCCCGGTGGCAGGTCCGGGTCTCCACTGTCGGTAGCGATCTCGACCTCCCCGCCGTCCTGGCCCGGTCTCGCGCTCGGCGCGCCGGGGCGACCGGCGGTGAGCGTCCGTCAGGAGGATAGGCCGCCGTTCCGGCACGGGGACGCATGATCGCGGAATGCCGCAGTTGGCGCACCGCCAACTCACTCGAACGAGTGACGGCGCACGCAAGCAAAAAGGGGGCGGCCCCCGGAGCACCTGCTCCGGGGGCCGCCTCGTCCTCGCGCCGGACCGTCCGCCGTACGGCGGGCCGGCCCGCTCACTCCGCCGGGGCGCCCGCCTCGACCGGGGTACCCGGCCTGGCCGCGGCCTCGACGGCCTCACCGGCCGGGGCCGTGCGGCCCTGCACGGCGACCTCGCCGTGCCCCTCGGCCGTGGGGTCGACGGCGACCACCGCCTCGCCGGACCGCTGCCCGGCCCGGATCGAGTCGATCCGGGCCAGCACCTTGCCGCGGAGGTCGGCCGGGGTGTCGTCACACCCGCAGCAGCGCTTGATCAGTGCCTTGATGGCCTGCTCCAGCCCGTACTTCTCCAGGCACGGCGAGCACTCCTCGAAGTGCACCCGCAACTTGGCGTAGTCACCCTCGGCCATCTCGTTGTCGAGGAATTCATAGAGGTGGTCGAGGACCTCGCCACACTCGGTGTCGTGCGGATCGCCGCAGCTCATGAACCCGAGCCCTTCGCTTCCTGCCCTGCCCCGCTGCCGGCCGGGACCAGCCCGCGCTCACGGGCGTAGTCCTCCAACATGCCGCGCAGCTGCCGGCGGCCGCGGTGCAGTCGGGACATCACCGTACCGATGGGAGTACCCATGATGTCCGCGATCTCCTTGTACGCAAAGCCCTCGACGTCCGCGAGATAGACGGCGATGCGGAATTCCTCCGGGATGGCCTGGAGGGCGTCCTTCACATCGCTGTCCGGGAGGTGGTCGAGCGCCTGGGTCTCGGCCGAACGCAGACCGGTCGACATGTGCGACTCGGCCCGGGCCAGCTGCCAGTCCTCGATCTCCTCGGCGGCGGTGCGCTGGGGCTCCCGCTGCTTCTTGCGGTACGAGTTGATGAACGTGTTGGTGAGGATCCGGTACAGCCAGGCCTTGAGGTTGGTGCCCTCGCGGAACTGGTGGAAGGACGCGTACGCCTTGGCGAACGCCTCCTGGAGGAGGTCCTCCGCGTCGGCCGGGTTGCGGGTCATCCGCAGCGCCGCCGAGTACATCGGATCCAGGTAGCCCAGGGCGTCGCGCTCGAAACGCTCCCGCCGGGCCTCCTCGCTCTCCTCCGCCGACACTCGGAAGGTGTCCTCACCGATCGCCTCGGCCAGCTCCTCACCGGTGAGCGCCTCCCCCGCGGGCAGGCTCTCCTCCGGGCCCCGGCCCGGCTCGGCCTCGTGCTCGGTCCCGACGACCGGACCCACCTCCTCGCCATGGCGGGCACGACCCACCGCGGGCCGCCCCGAAATGGAGGATATCGGGCTGACGGGCTTCTCGCCCGCGACAATCCAGTCGGACCACGCAGGGGCGAAGGCCGCGGCGGCCTCGCGCTCCTCCGGCCGCTCGGGGCACGCGATCGAACCCATCTGTGCTGCCTTCCACCGGGACTCAAGCTGACAGGGGTTCCAACCACGCCGACGGCGCCCGCATTCCCGGCCCCGGGCGGCTTTTCACCCGCACGGGTGAGCGGGCGGCGACAGCCCGTCCACGGCGGCCGGGAACGGCCGGGAGCGGCACCGCCCACCCCGCGGCAGCCCGCTCAGAGCAGCCCGAGCACCCAGTCCCCGACCGCCCCGGTGATCAGCTCCAGCACCTCGTCCTGCCCCATCGGCGCCCGCTTCGGCACCTCGAAGCCGTGGCTCCCGTACGGCACCGGCACCAGCGTGTGCCCGGCCGGGAGCTCCGGGAACTCCGCCGGGCCCCCGAACGGATCCGCCGCGCTCTGCACCACCAGCGTCGGCAGCCCGGACTCCAGCAGCTCCGCCGCCCGGCTCTTCTCCGGCCTGCCCGGCGGGTGCAGCGGGAACGCCAGCGCCACCACCCCGGCGGCGCCGGTCGCCGCGCCCGTCCGGCAGGCCACCCGGGCCCCGGCGCTGCGCCCGCCGACCACCAGCGGCAGGCCCCCGCCCGCCAGCAGCTCGGCGACCGGGGTCCAGCCCGCGTCCAGGGTCTTCGGCGCCGGCCCGAGCCGCTTCCCGGCCACCCGCCAGGGCTGCTCGACCAGCGCCACGGTGACCCCCCGGGCCGGCAGGGCGGCGGCCAGCGCGACCAGGTCGCGCGCCGCGGTCCCGCCGCCGGCGCCGTGCCCGAGCGCCAGCACCGCCTTCGGGGCGGCCGCGCGGTGCCAGGTGATCCGGGCGTCCCCGGCGGGCGTCGGGACGAGTTCGGTGGTCATCGTGCAGGGGCTCCAGGGGAAAGGGGGGTCAGAACAGCGTGGTCTCGTACTCGGCCTCGTCCCACGGCCGGGTCAGCTCGGGGCCGTTGTTGCGGATGCTGCCCACCGCGGGCGAGACCGGGGTGGCCCGCAGGGCGCCGGGCGGCGGGGGTATCAGCAGCCGGCGCAGCTCGTCCGGGTCGGCCTGCCCCGGGTCCAGCCAGTCGTCGTACGACTCCCGGTCCAGGAAGAGCGGCATCCGCTCGTGGATCGGGGCGAGGAGCTCCTCGGCCTCGGTGGTGACGATCGTGAAGGTCACCAGCCAGGCCTCGGGGTGGCCGGCGGGCACCGTCCGGTTGCGCCAGAACTCGTACAGCCCGGCCAGCGCCAGCGGGCCGCCGTCCGCCCTGGAGACGAAGAACGGCTTCTTCCTCGCCCTGCCCCGCTCGCCGGGCAGCGTCTGCCACTCGTAGTAGCCGTCGACCGGCAGGATGCACCGGCGGGACGCGAAGGCCTGCCGGTACGAGGGCTTCTCGTGCACCGTGTCCGAGCGGGCGTTGATCATCTTCACCGCCGTCTCCGGCGACTTCGCCCAGGCCGGCACCAGGCCCCAGCGCAGCACCCGCAGCTGCCGCACCGGCGCCGACTCCCCCTTGGGCACCCGGTCCAGCACCACGAAGGCGCTGTCGGTGGGGGCGACGTTCCAGCTGGGGGCCAGCGTCTCGGCCGGGTCCCACTGCCGGACGCCGAAGAGCTCCACGATGTCCTCCGGCCTGGTGCCGGCGGCGAAGCGACCACACATGCCGTCAGCTTGCCACGGCCGCCGTTCTCACCACTTCCTCATTCCACGGAACGAACCACCGCCTCCCGCCCGGCCGTCCCCGCATGGGAGGCTGCCACCCCGGCGGCCGCGACCCGCGCCCGGCCGGGGCACGGCCGGACGGAGGCGGAGACGGACATGGACGCACAGAACATCGGCGAGGTCTGGGACCGGGTCACCGGCACCCAGCCCGCACCGCCCGGCTGGCTCGTCCTGGCCACCGGCGCGACCGCCCTGCTCCTGGTCCTCGTGCGGCCGCTCTGGCGGATCGGACGCAACGCCGTGACCATCGCCCACGAGGGCGGCCACGGCCTCGCCGCGCGCGCCACCCGGCGCAGACTGGCCGGGATCCGGCTGCACTCCGACACCTCCGGCCTCACCCTCTCCTACGGCCGCCCCACCGGGCCCGGCATGGTGCTCACCGCCGCCGCCGGCTACACCACCCCGGCCCTGCTCGGCCTCGGCGGCGCCGCGCTGCTCGCCGCCGACCGGATCACCCTGCTGCTCTGGCTGTCCATCGCCCTGCTGCTGGCCCTGCTGGTCCGGATCCGCAACGCCTTCGGCCTCCTGTCCGTCCTGCTGGCCGGCGGCGCGTTCTTCCTGGTCTCCTGGTTCGGCACCCCCGAGGTGCAGGCCGGCTTCGCCTACCTCGGCACCTGGTTCCTGCTGCTCGGCGCCGTCCGGCCGGTCCTGGAGCTCCAGCACCAGCGCCGCCGCGGCCAGGCCCAGGACTCCGACGCCGACCAGCTGGCCCGGCTCACCGGCATCCCCGGCCTCGCCTGGATCGCCCTCTTCCTGATCACCGCACTCGCCTGTCTGGCCCTCGGCGCGAGCTGGCTGCTGCCCGCGGGCTAGGCCCGACCCGAGCCGAAGGGCGCGCCGGTGCCGAAAGTGATGCGCGACGAGCGAGGAACGAGCGCCGCAACGAAGAGCGTCGGCGCCGGGCCCGAGCGCCCGGAGGCGAGCGGGCGGGTCACAGCCCCGTTCCGCCATCCGGCCACCGCGCGGGCGGTTCCCGTACGGCCCCTAAACTTGCCCCATGACCGAGACCCTGTGGCCCGCCCCCGTCGCGACCACCCCCGTTGACGCCACCGTCACCATCCCCGGCTCCAAGTCGGTCACCAACCGGGCCCTGGTGCTGGCGGCACTCGCCACCGAGCCCGGCTGGGTGCGGCGCCCGCTGCGCAGCCGCGACTCCCAGCTGATGGCCGACGGCCTGCGCGCACTCGGTGTCGGCATCGAGGAGCAGGTCAACAACGACGCCGGTGGCACCGGCGGCGGCGAGGCCTGGCGGATCATCCCCGCGCCCGCGCTGCGCGGCCCGGCCTCGGTCGATGTCGGCAATGCCGGCACGGTCATGCGCTTCCTGCCCCCGCTGGCCGTCCTCGCCGACGGCCCGGTGCACTTCGACGGCGACCCGCGCAGCTACGAGCGCCCGCAGCACGGCGTGATCAACGCCCTGCGCGCGCTCGGCGCCCGGATCGACGACGACGGCCGCGGCGCATTCCCGCTCACCGTGCACGGCACCGGCGGGCTGGACGGCGGCCCGGTCGAGCTGGACGCCTCGTCCTCCTCCCAGTTCGTCTCCGCCCTGCTGCTCTCCGGCGCCCGCTACAACCAGGGCGTGGAGGTCCGCCACGTCGGCGGCCCGGTCCCCTCGCTGCCGCACATCCGGATGACGGTCGAGATGCTGCGACTGGCCGGCGTCCAGGTCGACGCCCCCGAGGACGGCGGCGAGAAGGACGTCTGGCGGGTCACCCCCGGCGCCCTGATCGGCCGCGACATGGTGGTCGAGCCGGACCTCTCCAACGCCGCGCCGTTCTTCGCCGCCGCCCTGGTCACCGGCGGCCGGGTCACCGTCCGCGACTGGCCGAAGCACACCACCCAGCCCGGCGACCAGCTCCGCGAGATCTACACGCGGATGGGCGGCGCCTGCGAGTTCACGGACGAGGGCCTGCAGTTCACCGGCACCGGCCGGATCCACGGCATCGAGGCCGACCTGCACGACGTGGGCGAGCTGACCCCGGTGATCGCGGCCGTCGCCGCGCTCGCCGACTCCGAGTCCCACCTCTACGGCATCGCCCACCTGCGGCTGCACGAGACCGACCGGCTGGCCGCACTCGCCAAGGAGATCAACGACCTCGGCGGCGACGTCACCGAGACCGAGGACGGCCTGCGGATCCGCCCCCGCACGCTGCACGGCGGCGTCTTCCACACCTACGAGGACCACCGCCTGGCCACCGCCGCCGCGGTGATCGGCCTTGCCGTCGAGGGCGTCCAGGTGGAGAACGTGGCCACCACGGCCAAGACCCTGCCGGACTTCCCGAAGATGTGGGACGAGCTCCTCACCGGGACAGTGGCGGGCGGCTGAGCGGGAGACTGGGCACATGCGCCGCTACGGCAAGGACGCCGACGAGGACGACATCCGCAACCGCCCCGCGCGCCGGGGCTCCCGGCCGCGGACCCGGATCCGCCCCAAGCACGAGGACGCGGCCGAGGCGATGGTGCTCACCGTCGACCGCGGCCGGCTGACCTGCCTGCTCGACGCGGGGACTAAGCACGAGCGCGAGATCGTCGCCATGAAGGCCCGTGAGCTGGGCCGCAAGGGCGTCGTCGTCGGTGACGTCGTCAACATCGTCGGCGACCTCTCCGGGGACGCCGACACCCTGGCCAGGATCGTCCGGGTCGAGGAGCGCACCTCGGTGCTGCGCCGCACCGCGGACGACGACGACCCGTACGAGCGGATCGTCGTCGCCAACGCGCAGCAGCTCGCCATCGTCACCGCGCTGGCCGACCCGGAGCCCCGGCCCCGGCTGATCGACCGCTGCCTGGTGGCCGCGTACGACGCCGGCATGGAGCCGCTGCTGGTGCTCACCAAGTCCGACCTGGCCCCGGCCGAACCGCTGCTGGAGTCCTACGCCCCACTCGGCATCAACTACGTGGTGACCCGGCGGGACGAGCTGGCCACCGAGGGCGCCGAGGCGGTCCGGGCGCACCTGCGCGGCCGCTCGACGGTCTTCATCGGCCACTCCGGCGTCGGCAAGACCACGCTGGTCAACGCCCTGGTGCCGCTGCACCAGCGGACCACCGGGCACGTCAACGCGGTGACCGGCCGCGGGCGGCACACCACCGTCTCGGCGCTGGCGCTGCGGCTCCCGCCGCCCCCGGGGGCCAAGCCGGGCTCGAAGAAGGCGCTCGACCCGGGCTGGGTGATCGACACCCCGGGCTTCCGCTCCTTCGGCCTCTCGCACATCGACCCGTCCCGGGTGATCCACGCCTTCCCCGACCTGGAGCCGGGAACCGAGGGCTGCCCGCGCGCGTGCAGCCACGACGAGCAGGACTGCGCGCTGGACGCGTGGGTCGCGGACGGCCACGCCGATCCCGCCCGGCTCTACTCGCTGCGCCGCCTGCTCTCCAGCAAGGAGGCCCGCGAGGACGACTGACGACGGGCGGCCCCGGCCGATTTCGGGCATTCGAGGTGTCGGAGCGCCCCTGCCTGGTGATCATAGGAAAGTCGGGCCGGATCACCGCCCGACCCGTCGATCGACAGGGAGAGCACGCGATGGCATGGGCCCTGGTGATCCTGGCCGGCCTCCTGGAGACCGGCTTCGCGATCAACCTCAAGCTCAGTGAAGGTTTCACCAAGCTCTGGCCCACCATCAGCTTCTGCGTCTTCGCGCTCAGCAGCTTCGGCCTGCTGACCCTCTCCCTCAAGAGCCTGCCGGTCGGCCCCGCGTACGCGGTCTGGACCGGCATCGGCGCGGCCGGCACCGCGATCTACGGCATGCTCTTCCTGGAAGAGGCCACCTCGGTGCTCAAGCTGGTGTCGATCTCCCTGGTGATCGCCGGGGTGATCGGCCTCCAGCTCAGCGGCTCCGCCCACTGAGCCCGCACGCGCCGGGCCCGCACGCGCCGGGCCCGCACGCACTGAGCCCGCACGCGCCGGGCCCGCCCCGGGCCGGCCCGAGGGGGCTGCACACCGGCCGGAACGTTCCTGTCCGCTCCGCGAGCCCGACTGTCCCGATCAGGGCGGGCTCGCTAGGGTCTTGGCCATGGCCGATTACCACGACGATCTCCGACTCGCCCACGTCCTCGCCGACTCGGCCGACTCGGTCACCCTGGAGCGCTTCCGGGCCCTCGACCTGAAGGTCGAGACCAAGCCCGACCTCACCCCCGTCAGCGACGCCGACAAGGCCGCCGAGGAGCTGGTGCGCAGCGTGCTCCAGCGCGCCCGGCCGCGCGACGCGGTGCTCGGCGAGGAGTTCGGCCTCCAGGGCTCCGGCCCGCGCCGCTGGGTGATCGACCCGATCGACGGCACCAAGAACTACATCCGCGGCGTGCCGGTCTGGGCCACCCTGATCGCGTTGCTGGAGGACGGCCCGGACGGCGTCGAGCGCCCGGTGGTCGGCATCGTCTCCGCCCCCGCGCTGAACCGCCGCTGGTGGGCGGCCAAGGACCTCGGCGCCTTCGCCGGCCGCAGCCTGGCAAAAGCGAGCCGGATCCACGTCTCCGGCGTCTCCCGGATCGAGGACGCCTCGTTCTCGTACTCCTCGCTCACCGGGTGGGAGGACCGCGGCCGGCTCGACCCGTTCCTGGACCTCACCCGGGCCTGCTGGCGCACCCGCGCCTACGGCGACTTCTGGTCGTACATGATGGTCGCCGAGGGCGCGGTGGACATCGCCGCCGAGCCCGAGCTCTCCCTCTGGGACATGGCCGCCAACTGCGTCATCGTCGAGGAGGCCGGCGGCCGCTTCACCGGCCTGGACGGCATCCCGGGCCCGGGCGGCGCCGACGCGGTCGCCTCCAACGGCCTGCTGCACGAGGAGACCCTGCGCCGTCTCAGCGTCTGAGCCGCAGGGCCCCGGGCGTCTCGTCCGGACATGGGTGCGGGCCCGTTCCGACCGGTCTTCCGGCCGGGACGGGCCCGCTGCTCATCGGGGGTGCCGCTACTGCTGCTTGCGCAGCTCCCGCACCGCCGCGTCCAGCCGCCGGCCGTAGTCGGCGTCGGCCTTGCGGAAGTTCTCGACCGCCCGCTCGACGATGTCGTCACGGTCGGCCGAGACCTTGGCGATGAAGCCGGCCAGGTTGGCGATCAACCGCTGCTTCTCGTCCTCGGAGAACAGCCGGTACAGGTTGCCGGCCTGCACGAAGTCGTTGTCCTCGCTGTGCGAGGGCGCCTCGTGGGTGCCGGTGGCGCCGGTGACGGCGGTCGGGGCCCAGAGCGGACGGCCGGTCTGCACCGGGCCGCCGAAGCTGTTGGGCTCGTAGTTCTTCTGGCGGCCGTGGCGGCCGTCGTACAGGTAGCCGTCGCGGCTGTTGTTGCGCGCCTCGGTGGCGTGCGGGCGGTTCACCGGCAGGTGGTCGGCGTTGATGCCGACGCGGTAGCGGTGGGCGTCCGCGTAGGCGAACAGGCGGCCCTGCAGCATCTTGTCCGGGGACGGGCCGATGCCGGGCACGAAGTGCGCCGGGGAGAAGATCGACTGCTCGACCTCGGCGAAGATGTTGTCGGGGTTGCGGTTCAGCTCCAGCTTGCCGATCTCGATCGGCGGGTAGTCCTCGTGCGGCCAGACCTTGGTCAGGTCGAACGGGTTGAAGCGGTACTGGGCCGCGTCCGCCGCCGGCATGATCTGGACCTGCACCGTCCAGGTCGGGAACTCGCCGCGCTCGATCGCCTCGCGCAGGTCGCGCTGGTGGCTGTCCGGGTCCTCGCCCGCGAGCTTCGCCGCCTCCTCGGCCGTCAGGTTCCTGATGCCCTGGTCGGTCTTGAAGTGGTACTTGACCCAGAAGTGCTCGCCGGCCTCGTTCTGCCACTGGTAGGTGTGCGAGCCGTAGCCGTTGAGGTGGCGGTAGGTGGCCGGGATGCCGCGGTCACCGAAGAGCCAGGTCACCTGGTGGGTCGACTCGGGCGACAGGCCCCAGAAGTCCCAGACGTTGTCCGCCTCCTGCGAGCCGGTGTAGGGGTCCCGCTTCTGGGTGTGGATGAAGTCGGGGAACTTGGTGGCGTCCTTGATGAAGAACACCGGGGTGTTGTTGCCGACGAGGTCGTAGTTGCCCTCCTCGGTGTAGAACTTCAGCGCGAAACCGCGCGGGTCGCGGACGGCGTCGGCGGAGCCGAGGTTGCCGGCCACGGTGGAGAACCGCAGGAAGGTCTCGGTCTGCTTCCCGACCTCGCCGAGGAAGGCCGCCCGGGTGTAGGCGGTGACGTCGGCGGTCACCGTGAAGGTGCCGTACGCCGCCGCGCCGCGGGCGTGCACCACGCGCTCCGGGATGCGCTCCCGGTTGAAGTGCGCGAGCTTCTCGAACAGCTGCTGGTCCTGGATCAGCGCCGGACCGCCGAGGCCGGCGGTCTCGGTGTTCTGGTTGTCGGCGACGGGGGCACCCGCCTCCGTGGTGAGGGTGGGGCGCAGCTCGTCCTGGGTAGTCATAAGAGGGTGCCTCCGCGGGTTCCGATCGTGACGGACTCGATCCTAACTTGGACTTTGTCTAAGTCAACACTGGAACCAGACTCGGAGTCTCACCTACCCTGTACGCATGAGTGACCTGCTGGAACGACTTCGCGGACGTGGGTGGCGGCTGACCTCGCAGCGCCGGGTCGTCGCCGAGGTCCTCGACGGTGAACACGTCCACCTCACGGCCGACGAGGTGCACGCCCGCGCCGTGGCCCTGCTGCCCGAGATCAGCCGCGCGACGGTCTACAACACGCTCGGCGAACTGGTCGGCCTCGGCGAGGTCCTGGAGGTCGCCACCGACGGCCGGGCCAAGCGGTACGACCCCAACGCGCACCACGCCCACCAGCACCTGGTCTGCTCCGGCTGCGGCGCGATCCGCGACGTCCACCCGCAGGGCGACCCACTAGCCGCCCTGCCCGCCTCCGAGCGCTTCGGCTTCACCGTCTCCGGCGCCGAGATCACCTACCGGGGCCTCTGTCCGGCCTGTACCAACAGACCCTGACCGGGCCGCCGACGCCCGTCTACGCGCTCAACTCCGCGTGCAGCGCGCCCAGCAGGCGCCCGGCGCGCTCCGCGACCTCCGCCGGCCCGTAGTCCGCGGCCCGCCGGCACCAGTTCTCCGCCTGCACCGGCTCGCCCCGGCGCAGCGCCAGCAGGGCCAGTCGCAGCGCGGCCCGGCCGTGGCCGGCATCGGCGGCCCGGGTGTACCAGAGCATCGCCTCCGCCTCGCTGTCCTGCCGGGCCAGCAGCAGGCCCAGGTTGAACGCCGCACTGCGGCTGCCCGCCTCGGCAGCCCGCCGGTACCAGCTCTCCGCGATCTCCAGCGCCCCGCGCTCCGCCGCCCGCACGCCCATCCGCACCTGCGCCCGCCGGTGGCCGGCGTCGGCCGCGAGGGCGTACCAGTGCTCGGCCTCCGCGTCGGCGTCGCCGCGCCGGTCCAGCACCGAGGCCAGCCGGAAGGCGCCCTCCGCCGAACCGCCCGCGGCCGCCTGCCGGTAGCGCTCCAGCGCGCCCGCCAGGTTGCCGCGCTGCTCCTGGACGACGGCCAGCTGGAGCGCCGCCTCGCCGTGCCCCTCCGCGGCGGCGCGCGCGTACCACTCCTGCGCCTGGCGGTTCTCGCCGCGCCCGGCGTGCAGGACGCCCAGGTTGAAGGCGCCGTCCACGCTGCCGGCCTCGGCCGCCTTGGAGAACCACGGCTCGGCGCCGGACTCGTCCCCGCGCTGGAGCAGGACCACGGCCAGCGCGTTGCAGGCCTCCCGGTGCCCGGCGTACGCGGCCCGGCGGTACCACTGCTCGGCCTGCTGGTCGCGGCCGGTGCCGGCGCAGAGCAGGCCCAGGTTGAAGGCGCCGTTCTGGTCGCCGGCGTCCAGCGCGCCGCGGTACCAGCGCTCGGCCTCGGCGGCCTCGCCGCGGGAGGCGTGCAGTGCGCCGAGGGCGTTGGCGGCATTGCCGTCGCCGGCCTCGGCGGCCTCCTGCCACCACTCGGCGGCGGCCGTGACGTCCCCGGAGTCGCGCAGCAGGAAGCCCAGCGCGCAGGCGGCGCGCGGTTCGCCGTTCTGCGCCGACTGCCGGTACCAGCGGGCGGCCTCGTCCAGCAGCGACTGGTCGGTGCGGGCGCGCTCCTCCAGCAGCACGCCCAGCCGCAGCGCGGCGCGGGCGTGGCTGCGGGCGGCGGCGGTGCGGTACCAGGTCTCGGCGGTCTCCTTGTCCCCGGCGGCCTCGCGCATCCGGGCCAGCCGGTAGGCGGCCTCCCGGTGCCCGGCGTCGGCGGACACCTTGAACCAGCGCTCGGCGCGGACGTCGCGCCTGTGCTCCATCAGGTCGCCCAGCGCGTAGGCGCCGAGCGGGTGGCCGTGGTCGGCGGCGAAGTGCAGCCAGTACTCGGCGGCCTCCTCCTCGCCCTGGTCGCGCAGTTGGAGGCCGAGCGCGTGCGCGGCGGGCGCGCTGCCGGCGACCGCCGCCTGCCGCCACCACTGGGCGGCCTCGGCCCGGTGGCCCTGCTGGTGCAGCAGGACCCCGAGGTTGTTGGCGGCGGAGCGCAGCCCGGCGGCCGCGGCGCTGCGCAGGTACGGTTCGGCGTCCTCCAGGTCGCCGCGGCGCAGCAGCAGGGTGCCGAGCCGGCCGGCGGCGTCCGGGTCGCCGTCGTCGGCGGCCTGGCGGTGCCGGGACTCCAGGGCGGCCTGCTCCCGGGCGGCGAGCGCGGTCTCGAAGCTGGCGGAGTCGAAGCCGGCCTCGTCGCCGTCGTCGTAGCGGCGGGCGGGGTCGCGCCCGTCCTCCCCGTCGGCGACCTCCGTCATGGCGCCGTAGGGGCCGATGGAGGCGGCGAACTGGCGGGCGGAGACGTGCACCAGGCTGTCGGGGCCGTAGCCGCCGGAGGGGCGGCGCTCCGTCAGGCCGCTGGTGCGCTGGGCGGGAAGCGCGCCGGGGTGGTTCTCGGGGCTCTCCGCCCAGGCGTCGGTGTCCGCCTCGGCGGCCGCAGCGGGCTTGGCCCCTGGTCCGTTCCTGCCGATCAGCCTCATGCCGACTCCCGCTCCCCCAGAGTGTCGCGGCATTTGCCCCCAGCCTTCGGCCGGGGGGACCCCCAGGGGACGCGTCGGATCGGACGACCGGTCAGCAGCCGGTCGGCGTCCCCCATGTGTCCCATCGTCGCATCACCCGCAACCCGCGTACACCTGCCCCGGCCGATTTCGGCGAGGCGGATCCGAAGCCGACGAAATTGCTTCGACGCTTTGTCGATTTCCCGACACTTCGGCACCACAAACCCCAATGCCGGCGTCATTGGCGACGGTCGATAGTACCGGAGCGGACCCACACACCCCCGGGGAAAACGCCAGAGGCCCGGAGGATGATCCTCCGGGCCTCTGGTTGCTACTAAGTAGCGGGGACAGGATTTGAACCTGCGACCTCTGGGTTATGAGCCCAGCGAGCTACCGAGCTGCTCCACCCCGCGTCGGTAGTTGAACCATAGCACGGTCGCGGGGCGGAACAGCAATCGGTTACCGCAGCTCAGGGGCCGGTGCTCGCCCCAGGCGACGGCGTGGCACCCGGCGAGCCGGTCGCGGCCGCCGACGGCGACGGCGTGGCCGCCGGGGCGAGGCCCGCCTTCTGCTGGGCCGCGGCCAGCGCCTTGGCCGCCTCGCTCTGCGCCTTCTGCGCCTGGCCGAGGGCCACCCAGTCGCCGGCCTTGAGGGCGTTGTCGACGTCGTTCTGCGCCTTCAGCACGTCCGCGATCGCCTTCTGCAGGTCCGTCGGGACGCCGGCGCCCGGCGTGGTCGGCGTGGTCGGCGTGACCGGGGTCGTCGGCGTGACGGGCGTGGTCGGCGAGGTGCCGGGAACGGTGGGCGTGACCGGTGCACCGGTCACCGCGCCGCCGAGGACCTTGGCCAGCGCCTTCTCCAGGTTGTCCTCCACGGCCACGACGGCGTTCTCGTTCCCGTACGTCGCCAGCACCTTCTTCAGCACCGGCACCTTGGCGCTGCGGCCGATCAGGTAGACCGGCTCGACGTTGAGCAGGCCCCCGCCGACCGGCAGGGTCAGCAGGTTGCCGTACTCGATGTCGGAGTCGGTGCCGGTCTTCAGCAGCGTGAGCTGGTTGGCGACCGTCGGGTCCGAGTTGAACTTCGCCTGCACCTGCTTCGGGCCGAGCGCCCCGGAGCCGGTCGGCATCTTGGCGATCCGGATCTTCCCGTAGTCCGGGCCCGGGTCCGCACTGGCCGACATGAAGGCGGCCAGGTTGTCACGCCCGCTCGGCGCGAAGCTGGTGGTGAGCGAGAAGGTCGCCGCCTGCGCCTCGGGCATCCGCACCGTCAGGTAGTACGGCGGCTGCACCTCGTTGGTGTTGGTGGTCGGGTCGGCCGGCACCTGCCAGATGTCGGTGCCGTTGAAGAAGCCGCCGGCGTCGGTCATGTGGTACTCGGCGAGCAGGTCGCGCTGCACCTTGAACATGTCCTGCGGGTACCGCAGGTGCGGCATCAGCGTGGACGGGATCTCGGCCTTCGCCTTGACGGTGCCGGGGAACGCCTTCATCCAGGTCTTCAGGACCGGGTCGCTCTCGTCCCACTGGTAGAGCGTCACCTCACCGGTGTACGCGTCCACGGTCGCCTTGACCGAGTTGCGGATGTAGTTGACCTTGTTGGCGGCGGTCAGCAGCTCACCGCGCTGGTTGGTCAGCGAGTCCTTGGTGACGTCGCCCAGGGTCGTCTTGGACGAGAACGGGTAGCCGTCCGAGGTGGTGTAGCCGTCCAGCACCCAGACCAGCTTGTTGTCCTGCACCACCGGGTACGGGTCGGCGTCGATGGACAGCCAGGGGGCGACCTTCTCGACCCGCTCCTTGGGGGTGCGGTCGTAGATGACCTTGGCGCCGTCCTTGATGGCGTCCGAGTAGAGGATCTGCGGCTCGGCGAACTTCACCGCGTACGCGGCCCGGGTGAGCGGGTTGCCCAGCGAGACACCGCTGTCGCCGGTGTAGGAGAAGTGCACCGGGGTGCCGTCCTCCGCCGTGTAGTCGATGTCCTGGTACCCGCCGCCGACGATCGAGTACGTCGACGTCTTCTCGCCGTAGTAGACGCGCTGCTCGTACGGGCCGAACGCGCCCTTGGTCGGCAGCGCGGACTCGGTGTAGACCGGGTTGCCGTTGGCGTCGACCTGGTTGCCCTTGGCGGCGATCAGGCCGTAGCCGTGGGTGTAGTTGAAGTGGTCGTTGATCCAGTTCCGCTGGATGCCGTTGAGGTCCAGCTCGCGCACGCCCAGCACGGTGTCCTGCGAGCCGTACCGGTCCACGTCCAGCGACTTGGGGAAGGCGTAGTACTTCCGCAGCGCCTGGTTCTGCTGGAAGGTCGGGCCGACCACGTTCGGGTCCAGCAGGCGGATGTCCGCGATGGTCTGGGCGTCCGGCTTCAACGCGTCCGCGTTGGTCGCGTTCCCCGGCTCGTAGGTGGTGACCTCGCTGTCCGCGATCCCGTACGCCTTCCGCGTCGCGTCGATGTTCTTCTGGATGTACGGCGTCTCCTTGGCCTGCTCGTTCGGCTTGACCTGGAACTGCTGCACGATCGCCGGGTACACCCCGCCGATCAGCACCGCCGAGAGCACCATCAGCCCGAGGCCGATCAGGGCCGGGGCCCAGGTGCGGCGGACCGGGGTCAGGAAGAACAGCACCGCGCAGATGATCGCGACGAAGAACAGGATGGTCTTGGCCGGCAGGAACGCGTTGGCGTCCACGTAGCGCAGGCCGGTCCAGCCGGTGACGCCCTTGTACGAGCCGGTCTTCACCGCCAGCGCGTACCGGTCCAGCCAGTACGCCACCGCCTTCAGCAGCACGAACACGCCGAGCAGCACCGCCAGGTGGCCCTGCGCACCGGCGCTGGCCCGGCGGCCCGGGCCCTGCAGCCGCAGGCCCCCGTACAGGTAGTGCACCAGCACCGAGGCCAGCAGCGAGACGATCACCGCGCTGAACGCGAAGCCGAGCAGGAACTCGTAGAACGGCAGCTCGAAGGCGTAGAACGAGACGTCCAGGCCGAACTGCGCGTCCTTGACGCCGAAGGACGTCTCGTTGGTCCAGAGCAGCCACGTCCGCCACTGGCCGGACGCCGCGGCGCCCGCGACCAGACCGATCACCAGCGAGACGCCGACCAGCGCCCAGCGCTTGAACGGCGCGAGCCCGGCCCGGTAGCGGTCCAGGCTCTGCTGCTCCACCGACATCGCCGACAGCGGCGGCCTGAGCCGGTGCGCCAGCCAGACGTTGAAGCCGACGATCACCGCCATCAGCAGGCCGAAGACGGCGAACAGGCCGATCTTCGTCCAGAGCTGGGTGGTGAACACCGAGGAGTAGTGGACCGACTTGAACCAGAGCCAGTCCGTCCAGAACCCGGCGAACATGACGAACAGCAGGAAGAGCACCGCGAGTACGCCCAGGGTCAGCAGGAGCACCCGCGCGCGCCGGGAGGGCGGGCCTACCCTGCGCCGGAATCCCGGCCCTGAGCGTTCCGGCATCTGGAATACCACGGGCACCTCAGCTGTGTCGTCTGGAATCGGTCGGTCGTCAGTGCAACTTAACCAGGCTTTAGCCGAGTTCCCGCCGTTAGCAGACGGTTACGACAACCTTCCCCCGGCGCACCGGCCCGCCGCCCGCGCCCGCCGGTGGCACCGCCCGGGGCGCCCGGCGTGTGAGGATTGAGGCATGTCCGATGCCACCAATTCCCCCGACGACGTCTCCAAGCTCCCGGCCGCGACCCCGCTGACCCGGGCCGCCCTGGAGATCGACGAGTACGCCGCCACCCTCGGCTGGGACCTCCCGGCCCGGCTGTTCGCCCTGGTGGACAGCGCCGCGCTGCGCAAGGCCGACCCCCGGATCGCCGAGCAGCTCGGCCTCGGCGACAGCGAGGAGCCCGGCCTCACCCCGGTCGAGCAGGACGAACTGCCGGCCGGCATGGAGCTGGACAAGTTCCTCGGCACGATCGCCTGGCCCGACGCCGTGGCCGGCTGCGCCCTGGTGGTCGAGCGGCTGATGCTGCCGCCGGGCTCCGAGCAGTCCCGCCCGCGCAACGCCTCCGACGCCCAGCTCGCCGAGTGGGTGGCCAACCACCCCAAGCGCGAGGAGGTGCGGATCACCGCCGCCGTGCTGCGCAACGGCAAGAAGGAGATCGCCCTGCGGCTGCGTTCCAAGGACGTCGCGCGCGAGGTGCTGACCGGCCCCGACCTCGTCCCGGGCCTGACCGACGCCCTGCTCGCGACCTTCTCCTAGCCGCTCGCCCCCCGCCCCGCCCCTCCGTGGCGCGGGGCGGTGCTACCCGGCGCGGGGCGGTGCTACCCGGCGCAGGACGGCAGCGCGGAGGTCTGCCCGGAGCGGATCTGCTCCAACGACTTCAGCGCGCCGTCCAGCGTCTCGGTCTTGACCAGCCTCAGCCCGGACGGGGTGTTCTTCCCCGCCTCGGCGCAGTTGGCGGCCGGGGTGAGGAAGAACTCGGCGCCGGCGTCCCGGGCGGCGATCAGCTTCATCGATATCCCGCCGATCGGGCCGACCTTGCCGCCGTCGTCGATGGTGCCGGTCCCGGCCACGAACCTGCCGCCGGTGAGGTCCTCGGGCGTCAGCTTGTCGATGATGCCGAGCGAGAACATCAGCCCGGCGCTCGGCCCGCCGACGTCCTGCAGGCCGATGTCGATCTGGAACGGGTAGGTGTGCCGGACGCCGGGGCGGATGCCGACCATGGCACTGCCGGTGTCCGGCGACTTCACGGTCGGGACGGTGATGTCGGTCCGGGCCGCCGCCGGGTCGGCCTTGCCGCCGTCCTTGACCATCGGCAGCACGGTGAAGACCGCCGACTCGCCCGGCTGGTGCTTGGTGACCGCCTTGGCCACACCGTCCGCGTCGGTGACCGGGGTGCCGTCGACCGCGATGATCCGGTCGCCCGCGTGCAGCCGGCCCTCGGCCGGGGCGCCGGCGGTGACCGACTGGACGATCAGCTCGCTGCCGATCGGGATGCCGAGCTGGGTGAGCGCCGCCGTCCGCGCGTGGTCCTCGGAGAGGGTGAACTCCTCGGCGTTCTGCTTCTTGGCCTCCGCGTCGCTCTGCCCCCGCGGGTACACGTTGTCGTGCGGCACCACCAGGACGTCGTCGCGGAGCCAGCCGACCACCGCGTTGACCAGGCTCGGCTCGTACCGGGCCCCGGTGACCTGGACGGTCGTCATGTTGAGGTGCCCGCTGACCGGGTACGACTCGTGGCCGGTGATGGTGATCACCGGCGTGCCCGTCTTGTCCTGCACGCCGAGCGTGTTGTACGTCGGCCCCGGGCTCATCTCGGTGTACGGCACCTTCATCAGCACCGAGGCGCAGAGCAGCGCTATGAGCAGCAGGGTGGCGGCGAGCATCGTCGCAGAGCGGCGTGGCATGCCTCGACAGTACGGGACGCCGGTGACGGGGCGCCGCCCGGGCTACCGGCCGGAGCCCTCGCCGGGGCCCGCGGTGGTCCGTTCCATCGCGGCCATGAAGCGGCGGTGCTCGGCGAGCGAGGCGGGGTCCCCCGTGGCTCTCGGGGCCCGCTGGGCCCAGCCCGCCCACACCGTGGCGAGCAGGGCGGCGACAACCGGAATGATCAACCAGGCGAGCGCAGCCATGTCAGTACTCCCAGCTCGTCGTGTCTATGAGCAGATTAACCACCCCGGCGGACAACGCGGGTGGCGCTGTCCGGGTTACGGGACGGCCGATCGGCTCACTGCCAGGGAGTATTCGGCGTACCGGCCCGCACCCGTTCGAGTGAGGACCCGGCGCGCCTGCGTGTCAGGAGAGTTGTAGCAGGTCAGCAGTTGCCCGCGCCCACCCACTCCTCCTCGCCGTCGGCGAACACCTGGTGCTTCCAGATCGGCACCTCGTGCTTGAGGTCGTCGATCAGTCGGCGGGCGGCGGTGAACGCCTCACCGCGGTGGGCGCAGGAGACCGCGACGATCACGGCCTTGTCGGTGATCTCCAGCCGGCCGATCCGGTGGACGGCCGCGAGCGCGCGGACGGGGAAGTCCGCGACGATCTTCTCGGCGATCCGGCGCATCTCCGCCTCGGCCGTGGGGTGGCAGCTGTACTCCAGCGCGGCGACCGACTTGCCACCGTCGTGGTCACGGACCGTCCCGACGAAGACGGTCGTACCGCCGGCCGCGTCGTCGCCGACCGCCTCGTACACCTCGTCGAGCGAGAGCGGGGTGTCGCGGATGGCGAGCAGGCGGATGGGGTCGTGGTTCTCGGACATGACCCCATGATTCCCCATCCCGAGTGGTTTCGGGCAAGGGGCTTCCGCATCACGATTGCGAAATTTCGCATCGTGAGAATGAGAGGGGGTTCGACGCGCCAGGCCCTCAGAGCCCGGGACCTCGGAACCCGGGCGCTCAGGACCCCGGGGCTTCAGAACCCGGGCGCTCGGCACCCAAAACCCCGGCCCGTCAGAAGCGGCGCCGCTTGCGCGCCCGCCGGACCAGCGCCGCGGTACCGACCAGCGCCACCGTCGCCCCGGCCGCGCCCAGGCTGGTGGCGGCCTCCTTGCCGCCCAGCCGCCGCCCCGCCACCGCGTGCTTGCCGGAGACCTGCGACAGCAGCTCGCCCAGCACCTGCTCGTTGGTGTGGGCCGGCCGCCACCCGGCCTCGTGCAGCCGGCTGCCGGAGACCACCCACGGGTACATCGTGTAGGCGAGGTCCCCTGCCGGGGCCGGGGTCAGGCCGAGGCGGTGCAGCCGGGCCGCGGTGCCCAGCGCCAGCGCGGCCGGCAGCTCCATCCGCCGGATCCCCGACAGCCGCTCCACGTCCTCCTGCTCCAGCCAGCCGTCGCAGCCGACCGTCACCTCTCCCTCGACCAGGCCCAGCGCCGCGTACTCCAGCGCCGCCGCGAGGTCGTCCACGTGGCAGAACTGCCAGCACGGCCGGGAGCCGGCCACCACCAGCAGCCGGGGCGCCTCGAAGTGCCGGGTCAGCACGGTGTCGACGCCGGGACCGACCACCACGGCCGGGCGCAGCACCGTCACCTGGAGCCCGGGGTGGGCGCGCGGGGCCCGCCGGGCCAGGCGCTCGATCTCCAGGAGGTCCCCGACCAGCGAGGCCTCCTCGGTGGCCCGCAGCTCCGAGTCCTCGGCCAGCGGCACCTCGTTGTCGGCCAGCGCTCCGTAGACCATCGCCGAGGTGCAGAGCACCACCCGGTGCACGCCGGCCGCCGCGGCCGCGGTCAGCACGGTCTGCGCGCCGCGCACGTTGTAGGCGCTGCGGGCCCGCGGGTCGGACTCCATGCCGAGGTCCATCGCGAGGTGGACGACCACGTCCACCCCGGCCAGCCGCTCGGCCACCGCCGGATCGCGGACGTCCAGGACGCGCCACTGCACGCCCGGCACCTCGCCCCGGCGGTCGTCGACCGCGAGGACCTTCTTCACCCCCGGCGAGGCCACCAGGCGGGCCGCGACCCGCTCACCGAGGACGCCGGCGGCGCCCGTCACGGCCACGGTCAGCGGCTTGCCGCCGTAGGCTGGAGGCGGCGACGCCGTGATGTCCGGGGCGTCCTCTCCTCCGGTCAGCCCAGAGCGAACGTCCGAAGGCGGGGAACTCACCGGCCATCCTCCACGGTTAGCTTATGTGCGTACGTACGCGTGTCACGTACGTCCATCCTGCCCGAGGCGAAGGCCCGGCGGTGCACCCGGCACGGACCAGCCGCGCGGGAGCCGCCCACCGGCCACGAGTCCCCCACTCCGCCGACCGCCCCGGGCCTGCAGACTTTTCCCGCCACCACCCCGCATGACGGCCGACCGGATCGAGGACCCCGTGAGCGACCTTCCCTTCGGATTCGGCGTTCCGCCAGAGGAGCCCGAGGACGGCAAGGCCAAGCCCGAGGACGGCAAGGGCAAGCCCGGCGACGAGCAGGCGAAGAAGGACCCGGGAGAGGCGCAGCAGGGCGGCCCGCAGCCCTTCGGCTTCGGCGGGAACCCGTTCGGCGCGCTGTTCGGCATGGGGATGCCCGGCGGCCCCGGCACCCCCGGCACGCCCGGCGGGGCCGACAACCCGTTCGCCGCGATGTTCGGCGGGCTCAACCCCAACGACCTCGGCGCCGCCTTCCAGCAGCTCGGGCAGATGCTCTCCTTCGAGGGCGGCCCGGTGAACTGGGACCTCGCCAAGGACATCGCCCGCCAGACCGTCGTCGCCGAGCCCGCCGAGGGCAAGTCCAAGGACCGGTCGGTCGGCGCCGCCGAGCGCTCGGCCGTCGCCGAGGCCGTCCGGCTCGCCGACCTCTGGCTGGACGGCGCGACCGAGTTCCCCTCCGGGGCCGGCACCGCCGTCGCCTGGAGCCGGGCCGAGTGGATCGAGGCCACCCTCCCGGTCTGGAAGGACCTGGTCGACCCGGTCGCCGAGCGGGTCGGCAACGCCATGGGCGGCGTCCTGCCCGAGGAGATGCAGGCCATGGCCGGCCCGCTCATGGGCATGATGCGCTCGATGGGCGGCGCCATGTTCGGCACCCAGATCGGGCAGGCGCTCGGCGCCCTCGCCGCCGAGGTGGTCGGCTCCACCGACGTCGGCCTGCCGCTCGCCCCGGCCGGCAAGGCCGCGCTGCTGCCGCAGAACATCGCCGAGTTCGGCGAGGGCCTGAACGTCCCCGCCGACGAGGTCCGGCTCTACCTCGCCCTGCGCGAGGCCGCCCACCAGCGCCTCTTCGCCCACGTGCCCTGGCTGCGCGCCCACCTGTTCGGCGCCGTCGAGGCCTATGCGCGCGGCATCAAGGTCGACACCTCCCGGATGGAGGAGCTGGTCGGCCAGCTCGACCCGGGCAACCCCGAGGCGCTCCAGGAGGCGCTGGCCGGCGGCCTGCTCCAGCCCGAGGACACCCCCGAGCAGAAGGCCGCGCTCGCCCGCCTGGAGACGGCGCTCGCGCTGGTCGAGGGCTGGGTCGACGCCGTCGTCCACGCCGCCGCCCAGCCGCACCTGCCGCAGGCCGGCGCGCTGCGCGAGACCGTCCGCCGCCGCCGCGCGGCCGGCGGGCCCGCCGAGCAGACCTTCGCCACCCTGGTCGGCCTGGAGCTGCGCCCGCGCCGGCTGCGCGACGCCTCCCGGCTCTGGGCGCTGCTCGCCGACGCCCGCGGCGTCGAGGGCCGTGACGACCTCTGGCAGCACCCCGACATGCTCCCCACCGCCGCCGACCTGGACGACCCGGACGCCTTCGTGCACCGGGACGCGGCCGGCGACCTGGAGGGCGGCATCGACTTCGACGCGATCGACAAGCTGCTCGGCGAGGCGGCCGCGTCCTCCGAGGGCTCCAAGCCCGACCTGGAGAAGAAGGACGACGACGAGAACGGGAAGGGCGAGCCCACCGCATGACGCTCACCGAGACGGGCCCGTCCGCCCTGCACGCGGACGCCGTCCGCACCCTGAGCCGTTGGCGGCCCGCCGACCCGGACCAGGAGCAGCTGCGCCGCGACTACCTGGACCACCTGGCCGAGCAGCCCGAGGGCCTGTTCCGGTCCTGCCTGCCCGCCCACGTCACCGCCAGCGCGGCGGTCGTCGACCCCGCCGCCGGGCGGGTGCTGCTGACCCTGCACCCCAAGGTCGGCATGTGGCTGCAGATGGGCGGCCACTGCGAGCCCGGTGACCGCGACCTCGCGGCCGCGGCGCTGCGCGAGGCCACCGAGGAGTCCGGCATCCCGGACCTCACCCTGCTGGCCGTCGACGGTCTGCCGGTGCCCGCCAAGCTCGACCGGCACCTCGTCCGCTGCACCGGCAAGGACCGGCCGGAGAACACCCACCTGGACGTCCAGTACATCGCGGTGGCCCCGCCCGGGGCGCAGGAGCTGATCAGCGAGGAGTCGCTGGACCTGCGCTGGTTCGACTACGACCGCCTGCCCGAGCTGACCGACCACTCGGTCCGCGACCTGGTCGCGCGGGCGCGGGAGCTGACCGCCTGAGGTTGGTGCGAAGGCACGAGGAGGGGGCGCGGACCAGATGGTCCGCGCCCCCTCCTCGTTGTCGTTCCCTTGTCATCGAGGTTGTCGTTCCCCTGCCTTCAAGCCCGGTGGCAGGGCTGCCCTCAAGCCCGGTGGCCCGGTCACTCAGCCGCAGGATCCGGCCGGGCCGGGCTCCTGCGGGCCCCCCGCGTGCCGGGCGCCGGGGATGTGCGGCAGCCGGGCGGCCGAGACCACGCCCTCCAGGTAGCCGCGGGCCCGCTCCGTCCGCGGGTAGGCCTCCAGCAGCGCCCAGAACGACGGGCCGTGGTCCGGCACCAGCAGGTGGGCCAGCTCGTGCAGCAGCACGTAGTCGACGACGTACTCCGGCATCCCCTGGAGGCGGTGCGAGAGCCGGATCGTCCGTTCGCTGGGGGTGCAGGAGCCCCAGCGCGAGTTCTGGTTGGTGACCCAGCGGACCTGGGCGGGCCGGGCCCGGTTGCCGAGATAGGCGGCGGACAGCTCGCGCGCCCGGGCCGCCAGCGCGTCGTCGCCGAGCACCCGCCGGCTCTCCTGGGCGGCCAGCTTCTCCAGCATCTGGGCGACCCAGCGCTGCTCCTCCGCGTGCGACATCCGGGCCGGGATCAGCACGATCGTGCGGTCGCCCTCGCGGTAGGCGGAGACGGTGCGGCTGCGACGGGCGCTGCGACGGACCTCCACGCGGGAGCGGTCGGGGAGCGACTTCTCGACATGGCCCTCGGCGTGGCCCTCCGCGTGCGGCGGGGGCTTCGGCGGTTCGGCGGAGGTCGGCCGCTGATCAGGGCGCCCGCGCGTGCTCGGCGCCGCGACCTGCGACCCGGACGCTGCACGGGCACGCCGACGCGACGCCGGGGGATGGGAGTCCCGTTCGGCTGCCATGGCACACGACGTTACCCGGTAGCACTGACAGAAGTCCGCTGCCGTGGCCGAAATCTTTCGTGGAGTGATCGGGAACGAAAGGCCGACAAGAGGTGTCCGGAATACGACCCCGGGCCGGACTCCGGGTTATCCACAGGGCGTGCGAACAGATCTTCTGATCATGAGGCCGTGCCTGTGGACAACGCAGCGCACGACGTGGGGGTGATCGGGCATGCTGCCGTCAGCCGTCCGGAAACCATCGGAAGGAAATCCGCCGTGCGCCTGCTGCTGAAGCCCGCCCTCTCCCGCGGCTGGCGGGACTCCGAGACCCTGCAGTTCGGTACCGTCCAGCGCTACGCCGGTGTGCTGGAACAGGTGGACCGGCCACTGCGCGACTTCCTCGGACTGATCGACGGAACGCGCGACCGACCCGCCCTGCTGGCCGCCGGCGAGCGGGCCGGCCTCGGACGCGAGCCCACCGAGGAGCTGCTCGACACACTGGAACGGACCGGGCTGCTCGACGACGCCGACGCCGCCGGCGCCGCGCTCGCCCGCTTCCCGCAGCCGCACCGCGAGCTGCTCGGGCCCGACCTCGCCTCGCTCTCCCTGGTCCACTCCGGTCCGGGCGCCGGGCCCGCCGTCCTGGCCCGGCGGGCCGGCCAACGCGTGGAGGTCCGCGGCGCCGGCCGGGTGGGGGCCGCGATCGCCGCCGTCCTCTCCGCGGGCGGCACGGGCACGGTCACGGTGACCGACAACGGCCGGGTCGGCCCGGCGGACTGCTCCCCCGCCGGACTGCCGCCCTCCGACCTCGGGCGGCTGCGCGCCACCGCCGCCCGCGAGGCCGTCCAACGGGCGTCCGGACGGCGCCCCGGGCCCGACGCACGCCGCGGCCAGGACCGGAGGCCGCCCGACCTGGTGGTACTGGCGCCCCGGGACGGCAGCGGCGCCTTCGCCGGCGGCACGCAGGCGGCCAGAGAACTGCTGCGCGCCGGGACGCCCCACCTGTACGTCGGGGTGGTCGAGGAGATCGGGGTGGTCGGACCGCTGGTGACGCCCGGGGTCTCGGCGTGCGGCCACTGCCTGGTGCTCACGCGGGAGGACGAGGACGCCGGCTGGCCCCGGCTGCTCGCCCAGATCGCCGACGAGGGCCCCGGCCGGGCCCGCACCCCGGCCTGCGACACCGCCCTGGCCACGGCGGTCGCCGGCCTCGCCGCCCTCCACGTCCAGCTCCACCTCGACGGCGTCCGGCCGCCCAGCGTGGACGGCTGGTGCGAGCTCTCGGCCACGGACGGCATGTCGCGGCGGCTGAGGCTGCGGGGTCACCCGGACTGCGGGTGCCTGTGGCAGCCGATGCCACCGGCGTGAGGGGAAGTCGGCTTGCTGTGAGGCAGGCGTGGGCAGCCGAGAAGGTGTCCTGAGCAACTCTCAGGTGGTGGAGGCGGGGTGGGGGGCCCGGAACACCGGGCACGTGCCGGGCCTCGGCACCCCTCGGCACCGAGGCCCGCCGGCGACACGGCCGCCCCCCCTGCCCCGCCCCTCCCCCGCCCCTCCCCCCGCCCCGGCTCCGGCCGGGCCTTCCGCCCCGTCCGGTTACGCCGCCGCCGGCCGGTAGGTGCAGATGTTGACGCCGGTCTTGCTGGTGACGGTGGAGACCAGCTCGAACGTGCGCAGGACGCCGTCCGCGGGGAAGATCGTCTTCCCGCCGCCGAGCACGACCGGCATGACCATGAGGCAGAGCTCGTCGACCAGGCCCTCGCTCAGCAGGGTGCGCGCGAGGGTGGGGCTTCCCATGACCGCCAGGTCTCCGCCCTCGGTCGCGCGCAGCTCGCGGATGCGGGCGACGGCCTCGTCGCCGGGGATGCGGGTGGTGTTGTTCCAGGCCAGCTCGGAGTCGGCGAGCGTTCCGGTCACCACGTACTTGCGGACGGTGTTCATGTGGTCGGCGAACGGGTCGCCGGCGCGCTCGGGCCACGCCGCCGCCATCGTCTGCCAGGTGCGGCGGCCGAAGAGCAGCGCCTCGGTCCTGCCCATGGCCTCGCCGATGGCGCCGCCCATCACCTCCGGGTCGAAGAACGGGTGCGTCCAGCCGCCGTGGGCGAAGCCGCCGTCGGTGTCCTCCTGGGGGCCGCCGGGCGCCTGAACGACGCCGTCGAGGCTGATGAACTCGTTGATCACGATGCGCATGGGGTGCTCGCTTCTCTTCCGCTTCGGGTTTACGGCAATAGAGACCGTCGCGCGGCCCGGAACTCATCGCTCCCGCCCAATCCATCTGGCGTGATCTGGATCACACCACAGGGTGCCGGGCCGGCTCCCGCCCGGGGGAACGATCAGGGGACCAGCCCACACCGGACGGGAGGCCCACCGATGCCGGCCGAGACCGCACCCTCCGGCACCGACACCGCCCCCGAAACCGACGCCGTCCCCGAGATCGACGCCGTGCTCGTCCGGCGGCTGCTGGCGGCGCAGTTCCCCTCGTGGGCGGACCTGCCGCTGCGGTTGCTGGAACGGGCCGGTTCGGACCACGTGATCCACCGGCTCGGCGCGACCATGGCGGTGCGCCTGCCGCGCGGGGACTGGGCCGCCGGCCTGGGTCCACGGGGACCTGCACACCGGCAACCTGCCGACCGTCGACGGGCGGCTGTCGGCGGTCATCGACTTCGGCGGGCTGGGCGTCGGCGATCCGGCGTGCGACCTGGTGATCGCCTGGACGCTGCTGGACGCCGACGCCCGGGCCGTCCGCCGCACGGAGCTGGGCGTGGACGACGCCACCTGGCTGCGCGGGCGGGGCTGGGCGCTGACCACCGGTCTGAACGCCCACGCCCACTACGCCGCGACCGACCCGCGGGTGGCCGCCGCCACCCGGCACCAGATCACCGAGGCCCTGAACGGCGTCGCCCGATAACCGCCGGGGGTCGGAACCGAAGTCCGACCAGAGGTCGGAGCCGGAGCCCGACCGGGGCCGCGTGGCGGAGCCCGGCCGAGCGGGTCGGGAAATGCGGCCGGGACCGGGGTGACGAGCGGGCACAATGGCGTAGTGACGGTCGGCCCCCGACGGCGGGGTGCCGGGGGCGTGTGAAATGGAGACCCGGGTGAGCGATCTTCCGCGCAAGGCAGTGACCCGCACGGCGCGACTCGCCGCCCTGCCGCTGGGGATCGCGGGCCGGGCCACGCTCGGGCTGGGGAAGCGGATCGGCGGGCGGTCGGCCGACGTGGTGACGGCCGAGCTCCAGCAGGCCACCGCGGACCAGCTGTTCAAGGTCCTGGGCGAACTCAAGGGCGGGGCGATGAAGTTCGGGCAGGTGCTGTCCGTCTTCGAGGCCGCGCTGCCCGAGGAGGTAGCCGGCCCGTACCGCGCGGCGCTGACCAAGCTTCAGGACGCCGCGCCCCCGATGCCCGCCGCCAAGGTGCACACGGCGCTCGCCCAGCGGCTCGGCGAGGACTGGCGCGGGCTCTTCCTGGAGTTCGACGACCGGCCGGCCGCCGCCGCGTCGATCGGCCAGGTCCACCGGGCGGTGTGGCACGACGGGCGCGAGGTGGCGGTCAAGGTCCAGTACCCGGGTGCGGGCGACGCGCTGCTGGCGGACCTCTCGCAGCTGAGCCGGGTGGCCTGGCTGCTCGGCCCGCTCATCCCCGGCCTCGACATCAAGCCGCTGATCACCGAGCTGCGCGAGCGGGTCTCGGAGGAGCTGGACTACGAGCTGGAGGCCCAGGCCCAGCGCAGACACGCCGAGGAGTTCGCGGGCGATCCGGACATCGCGGTGCCCGGCGTGGTGGCGCAGGCCGACCAGGTGCTGGTCACCGAGTGGATGGACGGCACCCCGCTGGCCGAGGTGATCGCGGGCGGCACCCAGGAGGAGCGCGACCGGGCCGGGAAGCTGCTGGCCCGCTTCCTGTTCGCGGGCCCGTCCCGGACCGGCCTGCTGCACGCCGATCCGCACCCGGGCAACTTCCGGCTGCTGAAGGACGACGGGCCGGCGTCCGGCTGGCGGCTGGGCGTGCTGGACTTCGGCACCGTCGACCGGCTGCCGGGCGGGCTGCCCGCGCCGATCGGGGCCTCCCTGCGGATGGCGCTGGCCGGAGACGCGGCGGGCGTGCTGGAGATGCTGCGTGAGGAGGGCTTCGTCAAGCCCTCGATCGAGCTGGACCCGGACGCGGTGCTGGACTACCTGGTGCCGATCATCGAGCCGGCCGCCGTGGACACCTTCCACTTCACCCGGGCCTGGATGCGGGCACAGGCGGCCCGGATCGCCGATCCGCGCTCGCCCGCCTACAACCTGGGCAAGCAGCTCAACCTTCCCCCGGCGTACCTGCTGATCCACCGGGTCACCCTGAGCACCATCGGGGTGCTCTGCCAGCTGGGCGCGAAGGCGCCGTTCCGGGCGGAGATGCTGCGCTGGCTCCCGGAGTTCGCCGACCCGGCGGCACCGCGGGAGCGGCCCGCCGAGCAGGAGCAGCCCACGTCGCCGAAGGACCGCGCGGCGAGGACGACGACGAAGCCGACGGCGGGGAAGACCCCGGCGGTGACCGCCAGGAAGGCCGCGAAGGGCTGACGCGGAGCCGGCGAACAGCCGGCGAGGCTCGCCGCAACGGCCGCCAACGGCCGCAGGCCGCTCCCCGGATCGGGGGGCGGCCTGCGGCACGACGGGGGTGAAGCGGTGGAGCGGGCGCTACATCAGCGCCACGGCGATGGCCTTGCGGGCCCGCAGCGAGGCCCGCTCGGCCTTCTGCTTGAGCCGCTGGGCCCTGGCGAGCCGGGAGACCAGCCGTTCGTGCTCGGCCTCCTGGAGGCGCTCTTGCATATGCGCCCGGGCCAGGGATTCGTGGAGAAGTTGCATTTCGAGGGTCCTGTTCTGGATCTGAAGTTCGTGGGTCTGCTCGGCGCGGACGGTCGGATCGATGGCGGCGGCGGTCATGTGGTGGTCCTGCTCGTGGTGCGACGAAGGGAAGTGGACGGTGCGGGCTGCGTCGGCCCGGGCGGCGGCGGTTCGCACGGAGCGGCGGAGGGCGCTGTCCAGCGGGGGCTGCTCTCCCCGGCGGACGGCCTCGGCTCCGAGCGCGGAGTTCACGCTGCGACCTCGGTCTTGCGCGGACGGCCACGCGGCCGCTTGCGGGCCACGACGACGCCCTGGACGAAGAGCTCGCCACCCCAGACGCCCCACGGCTCACGCCGCTCCAGCGCGCCGGTCAGGCAGGCGTCCTTGACCGGGCAGGTGCCGCAGAGGGACTTCGCGTACTCGACGTCGGCGGGCGTCTCGGCGAAGAAGACCTCGGGGTCGAAGGCGCGGCACGGGATGGGGAGACCGAGCGCCTCGGCCTGGTCGATCGAGGTGATCTGCATCTGGGGAACCTCCGGGGGGTCGGCCTGGTCGGCCTTGGTGGTCTGGTCTGTCGGCGGTACGGACGGGATGGGCGGCGTGATGACCGTGGACACTGTGGGCGTCTTCTCTCGTCTTCTCAGTGGGTCCGGCTCAGCTGACTGGTGGGGCTGGGCCGGAGGCCCCGGGGGGCCTGGGTGGTCTTGCGTACCGGACAAAACAGAAGGGCCGCGGATCCCGGTGTGACGGGTTCCGCGGCCCTGGAGGTGCCGACCTGAGGCTGACTCAGGTTCGTTCTCTCCAGGGTTCAGGCCCGCGGAAGGCCCGCATCCGGATGGCCGTGGCAGCGCCCGTAAAGGCGGCCTTGGCCTGGTTAATCTGCTGCTCGTTCTGCTTCTGGGCGTTTCCGGCACCGATGACCTGCTCATAACCGCCATGCATGGGCGCGGCTACAGCTGCCTTCGGTGCCTGGGTCGGTCGCTCATCACGCAGGGAGCGCGACGTGCCGACCGACGCCCAGTCACGGGACAGACCGGTCTCGACAGAGGTGCCGTCGATACCGCCCTTGAGACCCGTGCCGCTGAGATCAGTGTGTCCAAGACCACTGACAGCGGAGACGAGGGAGGCGGGGACGACGGAGACACCGGTGGCGTCGAGACCCAGACCGGTTCCGCCCAGTCCGGCGAGAGCCCGCAGGTGGGCGGCACGCAGGGAGGCAGCGACGACGGTCTGGCCAGTCAGTTTGGTGATCATGATGGTTTCCACTGTCTTCGCCTCCTCTCGGCGTCTCGCGGAGCCTGGTTTCCCCGGCTCCGAACTGTTCGGATGTCTGTCTCGGTGATGCAGGTGAAGCGTGGTTCAGGTGAAGCGTGGTTCGGATGGAGCTGGTGGTGCGTTGCACGCTTCGGGCGTAGGAGAGCACGGCACAGGTGTCACCCCGTGCGATCGCGTCCCCTTGACCGCTCCGGCAGGCTATTGCGCTCCCGGTACGGCGCGCAAACTATTTTTTCGGCGAGTTCCCCGACGAGTTCCGAAGCGCCTCGAAGCGCCTGCTCCCACCGCCCCGGACCGGCTCAGGCCGGTTCGCCCGGCTCGCCGTCCTCGACGTCGACCGGATCCCCCTCGGGCTCCTCCCCCGCACACAACGAGAGCACGGCGGCCCCGTACTTGTCCAGCTTCATCGCACCGACCCCCGAGATCACCGCCAGCTCCTGCCGGGTCGCGGGGACGTCCTCGGCGATCGCCATCAGCGTCGCGTCGGTGAAGACGACGTAGGCCGGCGCACCCTGCTTCTTCGCCTGCCCGGCCCGCCACTCGCGCAGCCGCTCGTACAGTGCCTCGTCCATCGAGGACGGGCAGCTCTCGCAGCGGCGCAGCTTGCGCTCGACCGCCTCGGTGAGCACCCGCTCGCAGACCCGGCACTTGACCGGCCCGCGCACCCGGCGGCCGGCGGAGCGCTCGCCCGGCTCGACGCCGCCGCGCCCGCCCCGGCTCCCGGCGCGCGCTCCGGGCGCGCCGGATCCCGGGCGCAGCCCGTCCAGGAAGCGGGTGGGCTTGCGGCTGGCCCGGCCGCCCGGGGAGCGGGAGAGCGCCCAGGAGAGCGAGAGGTGCTTGCGGGCCCGGGTGACCCCGACGTACAGCAGCCGGCGCTCCTCCTCGACCTGTTCGTCGGTCTTGGCGTAGATGATCGGCATGGTGCCCTCGGTGAGGCCGACCAGGAAGACGGCGTCCCACTCCAGGCCCTTGGCGGCGTGCAGCGAGGCCAGCGTGACGCCCTCGACGGCGGGGGCGTGCTGCGCGGCGGCGCGGGCGTCCAGCTCGGCGACGTACGCGGCGAGGTCGGCACCCTCCCCGGCCGCGGTGCGGGTGCGCTCGAACTCCTCGGCGAGCCGGACCAGCGCGGCCAGCGACTCCCAGCGCTCGCGGACCGCCCCGGAACCGGCCGGGGGCTCGGGGGTGAAGCCGCGGGTGGCGAGCACCGCGCGGACCTGCGCGGCGAGGCCCGGGGCGCCGTCGGTGAGCGGGTCGGAGCCGGCCCGGGCGGCGCCGCGCAGCAGCACCCCGGCGTCGCGCACCTCGGGCCGCTCGAAGAACCGCTCGGCGCCCTTGAGCTGGTAGGAGACGCCGAGGTCGGCGAGCGCCTGCTCGTAGACCTCGGACTGGCCGTTGGTGCGGAACAGCACGGCGACCTCGCTGGCGCGGACGCCGGCCGCCAGCAGCTCCTGGATCCGGCGGGCGGTGGTCTCGGCCTCCGTCGGCTCGTCCTCGTACTCGGTGTAGACGGGCTCGGGGCCGGCCTCGCGTTGGGAGATCAGTTCGAGCCGGTGCCGGGCGGCCTCGCCGCGGGCCTGGGCGAGCAGCCCGTTGGCGAGGTGGACGACCTGCGGGGTGGAGCGGTAGTCGCGGACCAGCTTGACGACCGTCGCCTCGGGGTGGCGGCTGCGGAAGTTCAGCAGGTAGTCGGGGGTGGCCCCGGTGAAGGAGTAGATGGTCTGGCTGGCGTCGCCGACCACGCAGAGGCTGGCGCCGCCGCCGGGGCCGGTCCACTGGTCGAGCAGCCGCTGCTGGAGCGGCGAGACGTCCTGGTACTCGTCGACGGTGAAGTGCCGGTACTGGGCGCGGACCTGGTCGGCGATGTCCGGCCGGTCCTCCAGGATCGCGGCGGTCAGCAGCAGGACGTCCTCGAAGTCGATGACCCCGCGGCGGCTCTTGGTCTCCTCGTAGACGCGGTAGACCTGGGCGGTCTCGGCCGGGTCGCGCGGGGCCTCGCGGCCGGACTTCAGGACGGCGGCCGGGTAGTCGTCGGGGCCGATCTGGGTGACCTTGGCCCACTCGATCTCGGCGGTGAGGTCGCGCAGCTCGGTGCGCTGGACCCGCAGCCCGCAGCGCGCGGCGGACTCGGCGACCAGCTGGACCTTGCGCTCCACCAGCTGCGGCACCGGCCCGCCGACGGCGCGCGGCCAGAAGTACTGGAGCTGGCGCAGTGCGGCGGAGTGGAAGGTCCGGGCCTGGACGCCCTCGGCGCCGAGCTGGCGCAGCCGGCCGCGCATCTCGCCGGCGGCCCGGGCGGTGAAGGTGACGGCGAGGACCTGGGCGGGCTGGTAGACGCCGCTGCGCACGCCGTAGGCGATCCGGTGGGTGATGGCGCGCGTCTTGCCCGTGCCGGCGCCGGCGAGGACGCAGACGGGCCCGTGCAGGGCGGTGGCGACGGCCCGCTGCTCGGGGTCGAGCCCGGCGAGCACCGCGTCGGGGCCCGAAGCGGCGTGGTGGCTGTCGAACGGGCTGCCGCTCAAGAGGTCTTCCTGCATGCGTTCCATCTTCTCAGCCCGGTGCGACAACCCGGACGGGGTTGTCCACAGGCACGGTGTGATCGCAGGATGATCGCTGCGCGGCCGGGCGCGCGGGGTCGCCCTCGCGCCGGGCGGCCGCGGAATGACCGACGAACGGCGTGCGTTCTCCCCCGAGACCGCACACCCCCTTCCCGAAGGAGCCCCCTCGATGTCCGGCAGCGTCACGATGTACAGCACGACCTGGTGCGGCTACTGCAACCGGCTCAAGAGCCAGCTGGACCGTGAGGGCATCGGCTACACCGAGATCAACATCGAGGAGGACCCGGCGTCGGCGTCCTTCGTCGAGTCCGTCAACAACGGCAACCAGACGGTGCCGACGGTGCTGGTGAAGCCGGCGGGCGGCGGCGAGCAGGTCGTGATGACCAACCCGAGCCTGATGCAGGTCAAGAAGGCCCTGGCGGCCTGACCCGCGGCGCACGCCCGGCCCCCGGCGACCGCCCGGGGCCCGGGCCGGCGCGTCACTGCGCGTCGGCCCGGGCCGGGTCGACGGGTGCGGCGGGGGCGGGCAGCAGCGCCCGGGCGGTGAGGTCCCCGACGCCGTAGACCAGCCGGCTGCGGTCGGCGGAGTAGCGGGTCTCGATGACCCGGACCGGCCCGCGCCGGTCGTACGTCACCCGGGTCTGGACCACCAGCGGCACCCCGGGGCCGCCCTGGAACCACTGCGCCTCCTCAGGGCCGGGCATCCGGGCCACCAGGTGGTCGACGGCGCCGATCTCGGTGCGGCCGAGCGCGGCCAGCACCGCCTCGTCGCCGCCGTCGATCGGGTCGGGCTCCATCAGCGGAGTGCCCGCGGCGAGGCCGGCCCGGTAGTGGCTCTCCTCGATCGAGTAGGGCTCGCGGTCCAGCAGCCGCAGCTGGCGGCGGACCACGATGGCCTCGCCGGGCCGCAGCCCGAGCCGCTCGGCGATGTCGACCCTGGCCCGGACGATCATCATCTCGAAGTCGGTGGCGAGCTCCCGGCCGGCCTCGGCGGCCTCTCCGAGGTAGACGGCGGTGGGCACGGCCAGGCAGTCCCGCGTCCCGGTCTGTGGGTCGCGCGGCAGGGGCCGCAGGGTGGGGCCGTAGGCACGGTGGTCCAGGACGGGGTGCTCCCGGAGGTAGGTGCCCTTGCCCTGGAGGCGGACCAGCCGGCCCTCGTTGACCAGGACGTCGACGGCCAGCCGGACGGTGTTGCGGGCGACTCCGTACTGGCGTTCCAGCTCGCTCTCGACCGGCAGCGCGGCCTGGGCGGTGAACTCGCCCTCGGCGATCCGGCGGCGCAGATCGGCGGCGAGTCGCTGGTACTTGGGGGATTGGGCGGTGCCCCGTGGGATTGTCACCCGAGTGAATGTAGCGAGGGCGGTGACACCGTTTCAGCCGATTCGGGCAATGTCGGCCAGGATCGGCGGCGGCCGCCCCGAGGAGACCGTCGGCAACCCCGCCCGGACGGCCGCAGGAGCTTCCGGGCAAGGCCCCTCCGGATACGAACACAAGAGCGCCCGACCTGCGGGAAATCGGCTCTGGTCACCCGTTCGGCCGATCGATGCCTCCGGAAAGCGGTAGTGAACGACGGCACGAAAGGGAAATAGGGGGCGCGCGGCAATATGCCACACGCCCCCTATTTGACGGAATTACCAGCGCGCCGCCGACGGCAGCGGACCGCCGTACCAGAGTTCGACCAGGTGACGTGCGATCGAAATCCCGGACGGCGGCAGGATCTCGCCCGCCGCCATCCCGGCCTTCAGCTCCTCCCGGGAGAACCAGCGGGCCTCCGCCAGCTCCTCGCCGTCCACCGTGATCGCCGTGCCGTCCGGGTGCGCCTTGCCCATGAAGCCGAGCATCAGGCTGGACGGGAACGGCCACGGCTGGCTCGCCACGTAGGAGACCTCGGCGACCCGCACCCCGGCCTCCTCGAAGACCTCGCGGACCACCGCCTGCTCGATCGACTCCCCCGGCTCGACGAAGCCGGCCAGGGTCGACCAGCGGCCCTCCGGCCAGAGCGCCTGGCGCCCGAGCAGGCAGCGGTCCTGCTCGTCGGTGATCATCATGATCACCGCCGGGTCGGTGCGCGGGTAGTGCTCGGCCGCACAGGAGGTGCAGCGCCGCACGTGGCCGGCGCCGGCCTTCTCGGTCGGGTGCCCGCAGCGCGAGCAGAAGCTGTGCAGCCGGTGCCAGTGCTCCAGCGCGACGGCGTGCACCAGCAGCCCGGCCTCCCGGTCGGAGAGCAGTCCGCCGACCTCGCGCAGCCCGGCCGGGCGGGCGTCCCCGTCCAGCCGCCCGGGCAGGCTCTCGCCGGCCAGCGCGAAGTACGAGACGCCGTCCTCGTCGGTGCCGAGGAAGTAGCGGTCCCCGGTCTGCGGCGCCTCGAACGAGGGCAGCAGGACGAGCTCGGTGCCGCTCCCGGTGTCCACCACGAACGCCTCGCCGCCGGCGATCGGCAGCACCTGGGTGGTCGGGTGGCTCCAGGCGGCCGCCAGCCAGGGCTCGTCGAACCGGTGCTGGGCCGCCCGGTCCACCCCGGCCCGGGCCAGTGCCAGGCTGCTCGGGCGTTCGGTCTCAGGCACGGTGCTCACTTCGTTCCATCCCCACGTGATGAGTCGTCTGGATCGGTGGTCTGCCCGCCGGGACGGGCGGCGGCGTCCTCAGGCACCTTCGCCGGCACCCCGGCCGGCGCCGTCGCCGCCCGGTCGCCAGTTCTCGGCCAGGTCGGCCCAGAGGTAGGCGGCCGTCTCCACGCCCTTGGCCAGCAGGTCCAGCTCGACCTTCTCGTTGACCGAGTGCCAGCCGTCCGAGGGCACCGAGATGCCGAGGAACAGCACCGGCGCGCCGAGCACGTCCTGCAGGTCGGCGGCCGGGCCGGAACCACCCTCCCGGGTGAAGAGGATCTTCTGCTCGAACGCCCGCCCCATCGCCCGGACGGTGGACTGGAGCGCCGGGTGGTCCAGCGGGGTCAGGCAGGGCCGGGTCGCACCGGGGAACACCAGCTCGTACCGGATGCCCTCGGGCACCCGCGCGGCGACCCACTCCCGGACGGCCTCCCGCACCTTCTCCACCTCCTGGCCGGCGACCAGCCGGAAGGAGAGCTTGAGGTGCGCCGAGGACGGCACGATGGTCTTGCCGCCGGGGCCGGTGTAACCGCCCCAGATGCCGTTGACCTCGGCGGTCGGCCGGGCCCAGATCCGCTCCAGGGTGGAGTAGCCGGCCTCCCCCTGGGTCCCGTACGACTTGGCGACCCTCAGCCACTGCGCCTCGTCGAAGGGCAGCTCGGCGAAGAGCTCGCGCTCGCGCTCGGTCAGCTCGATCACGCCGTCGTAGAAGCCCGGGACCGCCACCCGGCGGTCGTCGTCGTGCAGCCCGGCGGCCAGAGCGGCCGCGACCGCCGCCGGGTTGGGGACCGCTCCGCCGAAGGAGCCGGAGTGGATGTCGGTGTCCGGGCCGTACAGGTCGATCTGGGCGTCGGCCAGGCCGCGCATGCCGGTGCAGACGGTCGGCGTGGTCTCCGACCACATGCCGGTGTCCGAGATGATCACCACGTCGGCGGCCAGCCGCCCGGCCTCCCGGCGGACCAGGTCGGCGAAGTGCGGCGAGCCGGACTCCTCCTCGCCCTCGATCAGCAGCTTGAGGTTGACGGCCGGCGTGGTCCGCCCGGTGGCGGCCAGGTGGGCGCGGACACCGAGGGTGTGGAAGAACACCTGGCCCTTGTCGTCGGCGGCGCCGCGGGCGAACAGCTGCTTGCCGACCACGGTCGGCTCGAACGGCTCGGTGGCCCAGCCGTCCTCCTTGGCGGCGGGCTGCACGTCGTGGTGGCCGTAGACCAGCACGGTCGGTGCGGACGAGTCCCCGGACGGCCACTCGGCGAACACCGCCGGCAGACCGTCCGTCTCCCAGACCTCCGCCACCGGGAAGCCGGTGTCGCGCAGCTTCGCGACCAGCCACTCGGCGGAGCGGCGCACGTCGCCGGCCCGGCCGGGGTCCGCGGAGACCGAGGGGATGGCGAGCCAGTCGGAGAGATCGGCCAGGAAGCTGGCCTGGTGCTGGTCGATGAAGGAGCGGACGACGCTGTCCGGGGTTCTCGTCATACGGACGACTTTAGTTCGCCCATGCGGGTGCCTGCCCCGGCCGTCCGGCCACCGGTCGCCGGTTGACCTGTAACCTCCGTCACCCCCGGCCGCCGGTGAGAGGCGGTCGGGGGTGACGGGGAGGGCGACGGTCAGGGCGGCGACGCAGTGCCCGCCGTCAGCCGGAGCGGCGCAGCAGCGAGATCCGCGAGCGGGTGAGCAGCGCGGCCAGCGCCACCGCGAGCAGCGGCAGGACGACCACGGTCACCCCGACGTTGAGCCACGGGAAGACGATGATGCTGCGGTCGGCCACCTCCTCGGCGCTCATCCCCTGGTAGACGACCGCGACGCCCTCCACCTTGCGCAGGGCCACCGCCGGGACCACTCCGGTCACGACGCCGAGCAGGGTGCCCATCACCGCGATCACCCCGCACTGGAAGCCGGACAGGGTGCGGCGGATGCGCGGTGCGGCGCCGACCGCCGCGAGGGTGGTCAGGTCGCGCTGCGAGTCGGCGGCGGCGAGGCCGGTGGCGATGCCGGCCGCACCGAGCGCGACCAGGGCGGCGAAGCCGGTGAGACCGAGGCTGACCAGGGTCCCCACCGGCTGGAATCCGCGTTCGACGTTGAACTGGATGCCGTCGGTGAGCTTGGCCAGCGCGGCGTTCGCCTTCTGCTCCGAACTGTCGGACGGCGCCTCCCCGGGCAGCCAGACCGAGCCGGAGTCCCTGGTGGTCAGGCCGAGCCGGTGGGCGGTGTCCGGGCTCATGACGGCCTGGCCGCCGCCGGTCGCGATCCCGGCGGTGACGAGGACGGCGTCGACGGTGATCTCGTGGCTGGGCGGCGAGTAGGAGTCACCCGGCTTCAGCCCGACGGGCTCCATCTCCACCAGGTTCAGCGTGAGCTTGCCGTCCTTGACGTACTTGCCGTCGAAGACGACGGCCTTGCCCGCGGCCAGCGCCTGGCCGGCGGCGGGGTCGGTCACGCCGTACAGGTTGTGCAGCAGGGTGGTGTCCCCGGCCAGGACGCCGCCGAAGGAGTTGCCCCGGTAGAGGAGCCGTTCCTTGCAGCGCTCGTCCTCCTTGCGGATCCGGTTGGCCTCCGCCTCGGGGATCGCCGAGGGGGCGCCGTCGTTCAGCGGGCAGCGCCGCTCCTTGGGCATCACGGAGTTGACGTAGCCGCAGTCGGTGCGGACGACGCTGCAGTCGTTCTTGTAGCCGACCCGCTGCACGTCGGCCCGGGTGCCGAGCCCGGGGATGTTGGTCTCCACGGCGGCGCGCATCTGGGGCAGCAGCTTGCCGTCGGCGCCCGCGCCCCAGCCGCTGCTGATGGAGACGGCGTTGGCCGGGGCGGCGGCGACGTACTCGCGGCGCTGCTGCTCGTCGCTGCTGGCGTTGTAGATGCCGACGGCGACGGAGCCGGCGACGGCGGCCATGACGGCGGCGACGGCGGGGGCGGTGCGCCCGCGGTGGCGGACGGAGTCGCGCAGGGCGAGGCGGGGGCCGAGCGGCAGCCAGCGGCCGATCCGGCCGAACAGGCCGACCAGGTAGGGCGTCAGGGCGACCATGCCGAGCTCGGCGATCACCGAGCCGCCGAGGACGGACATGCTGCGGTTGCCGAAGCCGCTGGTCGCGGCGAGCAGGGCGATCGCGGCGCCGCCGGCCAGCATCAGCAGGCCGAGCACGGCGAGCTTGCGGCTCGGCGGCTTGAGCGAGTCGCGGCCGGTGAGCGCGGAGACGACGTCCTGCCGGGAGGCCTGGACGGCCGGCACGACGGCCGCGAGCAGCCCGGTGACCAGGCCGATGGCGAGGACGCCGAGCAGGTCGAGCGGTTGCAGGTCGAAGTGGCCGAACCGCGCCCCCGCGTACTCCTCGGTCCTGGTGCGCAGCAGCGCGACCAGGCCGACGCCGACGGCCAGGCCCACGGTGGCGCCGGTGACGCCGAGGACGATGCCGCCGCCGAGGACGACCGCGCGGATGTTGGCGCGGTCACCGCCGCCCGCGGCGAGCAGGCCGAGCTGCCGCCGGGAGCGCCTGGCCCCGACGGCGAAGGCGGGGCCCGCGAGGAGCACGATCTCCAGCAGCGCCATGCCCACGACGGTGGCGAGGATGACGACGGAGGTCTTGTCGAGGTAGTTGGTTCCGCCGCCGCTCTGGTCCTGGTGGGCGTAGAACGGCACCTCGGAGCGGGGCGGCGGGTCGAGCACGACGGTGCGGGAGGCGACGGTGAAGCCGTACTTGTTGAACTCCATCACCTTGGGCCAGTCGATGACGGCCCCCGCGGGGAGCTTGACCAGCCACCGGTTGGTCTCGCCGGCGGCAGGGGCGCCGCCCTTGCCCTGGTCGGGACCGGCCAGCCTCTCCAGCGGGCCGACCAGGGTCCCGGGGCGGGCGATCAGCCCGGTGGTGTTCAGCTCGGCGGGGTACTCGGCGACGGCGGTGATGGTGAAGGGCGTGCCCTCCAGGCCGCGCACGGTGGTGCGGTCGCCGAGCTTGAGGCCGGAGCGGTCGAGGAAGTCCCGGGTGACGGCGGTTTCGTTGCCGGCGCTCGGGGCGCGGCCGTCGACGACGTTGATCCGGCCCTTCCAGACCGGGTCGGTGAGGTCCGCCTCGACGGTCTGCACGTTGAGCAGGCCCTCGCGGGTGCTGGTGGGGACGTAGGGGCCCTGGTTCACCGGGACGAGCGTGGCGCCGGGCGGCAGCAGCTGCCCGGCGAGCTCGGCGGTGCCGGTGTCGAGGCTGCGGCGCTGCTCGGGGGTGTACTTGGGTTGGCCGTTCTCCAGCTTGGTGTCGCTCGCGCTGTCGATGCTGAAGTCCTCGGCCGGGTCCGGCGCCTGCAGGACGACCGAGCCGCGTTCGAGCAGGTGGACCTCGGCGTCGGCCTGGCCCATGGTGCGGACGACCCGCTCGCCCGGGTCGAGTTCGGCGCTGCGGAAGACGACGTCGGCGCCGGTGACGCCGAGGACGGGAAGCGCGACCATGGCGACGACGAGGGCGCTGCGGCCCTTGGCGCGCAGGGCGTCGCGGCGGGCGATGCGCAGGGCGACCCGCCAGGCGCTGAGCCTCACTCGTTCACCGGACCCATCGCGTTGGTGGCCGCGGAGACGAGCAGGCTGCCCGCGTCCTGGCTGACGCTCTCGTCGACCATCCGGCCGTCGCGCAGGAAGACGACGCGGTCGGCCCAGGCGGCGTGGCGGGGTTCGTGGGTGACCATCATGGCGGCGGCGCCGGCGTCGCAGCGGGCGCGCAGGACGGCGAGGACGGCCTCGCCGGTGGTGGAGTCGAGGGCGCCGGTGGGTTCGTCGGCGAGGACGAGGCGGCGGTCGCCGATCAGGGCGCGGGCGATGGCGACGCGTTGCTGCTGGCCGCCGGACATGTCGTCGGGGAAGCGGTCGGCGAGCTCGGGGATGCCGAGCTCCTCCAGCGCGGTGATGGCCTCGCGGCGGGCGGCACGGCCGGAGAGGCCGTCGAGCTCGCGGGGCAGCGAGATGTTCTCCGCGGCGGTGAGCGCCGGGATGAGGTTGTAGTCCTGGAAGACGTAGCCGACCGAACGGCGGCGGACCTCGGCGAGCCGCTTGCGGCTGAGCCCGCCGAGGGCGACGCCCTCGACCAGGACCTGACCCTCGGTCGGGCTGTCCAGGCCGCCCGCGAGGGTCAGCAGGGTGGATTTGCCGGAGCCGGACGGGCCCATCACGGCGACGAACTCGCCGGGGTGGACCTTCAGGTCGACCCCGCGCAGCGCCTGCACCTCGGCCGCGCCCTGACCGTGGACCCGGGTGACGCGGTCCAGGTGGAGCACCGGTTGGGTGGCGTTCCTGGTCGGATCGGTGTGGGACACACTTCCCCCTGCTGTTCTGGGCCCGGTCGGGGTGACCGACCGGGCCGGGTGGTTCGTGAGGTCGGGACGGGCGTCAGGCCCTGGACCTGCGGCGCCCGATCCGGGCGGCCGGCCCGGACGCGGCGCCGGGTTCCGCCTTGCGGGCCTCGGCGGCCCTGGCCTGCTCGATCTCGGCGTGCTGGGCGAGTCTGGTCTCGCAGTGGTCGAGCCAGCGGATCTCGGCCTCGGTCTGGAAGATGAGCTGTTCGAGGACGAGCAGCCAGGCGAGGTCGCTGCCCGGGCCGGCCGGCTGGCCGGCGGCGCCGGGGCGGGTCTCGCCGGCCAGCGCCCGGCCCTTGAGCCGGGTGTAGTCCTGGAGCGCCTTGACGCTGTGCCGGCGCTGGCCCTGGACGACGGCGGGCACGTCCACGCCGGGGACGGTCACCGCCATGGCCAGCTTGATCGCCAGCTCGTCGCGGGGCGGGCTGGTCCGGGGCACCGGGGTGTCGAACCAGGCGCGCAGCTCGGCGCGGCCGGCGTCGGTGACGGCGTAGAACTGGTGGCCCTCGTCGTCCTCCCCCGCGGGCTCGACCAGGCCGTCGCGCTCCAGCCGGGAGAGCGTGGTGTAGACCTGCCCGACGTTGAGCGGCCAGGTGGCGCCGGTACGTGCCTCGAACTCGGTTCTCAGCTGGTAGCCGTAGCGGGGGCCCTGGTCGAGCAGGGCGAGCAGACCGTGGCGGATCGACATACCGAGTATGTATACCCGGTATGCCCGGTCCGCTCAAGCGGCGCCCCCTCCCCCGGAGAGCGGGTACCGTCGTGCCCTGTGAGCCAGTTGCGCATCGCCACCTTCAATCTGCTGCACGGTCAGCCGCTCGCCCCGGACGGCGCCCCGCGGCCCTACCCGGCCGACGCGGGCGGGCCGCTCGCCGAGGCGGTGGCCGCGCTGGACGCCGACGTGCTGGCACTCCAGGAGGTCGACCGGTACCAGCCGCGCTCCGGCGGGACCGACCAGACGGCGGTCGCCGCCAAGGCGATGGGCGCCGCGGACTGGCGGTTCGCGGCGGCGCTGCACGGCCGCCCGGCACCGGTGGCCGGCTGGGTGCGGGAGCCCTCGGAGCCCGCCGGCATCCAGGTGTACGGGCCGGGCGAGGTCGGCGACGACGCCCCGTCCGCGTACGGGACGGCACTGCTGACCCGGCTGCCGGTGCGGCACTGGCGGGCCCGCCGGTTCGCCCCGGCACCGTTCGGGCTGCCCCTGCGGGTGGCCGGGCGGCGCGGTCTGACGCCCGTCCCGGACGAACCCCGGGCCGCGCTGGCGGCGGTGCTGGAGGGCGACCGCGGGCCGTTCACGGTGGTGGCCGCACACCTGTCCTTCGTGCCGGGCTGGAACATGGCACAGCTGGCCGGGATCCGCCGGTGGATCGCCGACCTGCCCCAGCCGTACCTGGTGCTGGGGGACTTCAACCTGATCGGCGCGGTGCCGCGGACGGTGCTGGGCGGGGCGACGGCGCTGGACCGGACGGCCCCGCGGGCGCGGGTCCGCGAGCTGCGGGCGGCGCGGCGGGCCAGGCCGGTCCTGGTGGAACCGCGCCGGCGGCGGGTGCGGGAGCCGCGGGCCCGGCTCCAGGGCTGGCACGACCTGGCACGCACCCCCACCTACCCCTCGCACCGGCCGGCCGTGCAGTTCGACCACGTGCTGGCGGTGGGCGTGCCGCGGGCCGCGGTCGGCCCGGCGGCCGCCCCGAGGGCTGCGGTCTCGGACCACCGCCCGCTGGTGGTGCAGGTGTCGCTCTGACACCTGCACCACCAGCGGGCCGCCACCCGGACCGCCCGGCGCCCGGTCGGTGCCCGATCAGTGCCTGATCAGTGCCCGGTCGGCGCCTGGTCAGTGCCTGGTCAGCAGGCCGTTCTGGTGCGGCAGCTGGGCGCCGACCGCCGGGAGGTCCCCCTGGCCGGCGGCCGGGGGAGGGTCGTACTGGAGCAGGAGCATGGCCGCGTCGTCGCCGAGCTGACGGCCGACGTGGCGCACGACGTCCTCGTGCAGGCGCTGGAGGACGTCCGCCGGGCAGCCGTCCGCGCAACGCGGCAGCCGTTCGGCGAGCGGGTAGAAGACGCCGGCCCGGTTGCGGGCCTCGATGACGCCGTCGGTGAAGAGCAGCACGCGGTCCCCGCGCCGCAGCGGGATGCGGTGCACCGGCGGCCGGACGTCGGCCGGGTCGAGGACGCCGAGCGGCGGCACCGTCTCGGCGAGCTCCAGCGGCCGGACGTCCTCGCCCCCGCGCAGCAGCAGCGGCGCGGGGTGGCCGCAGTTGACGATCTCGGCGGTGCCGTCGGGCCGGACCCCGATCAGCACCAGGGTGACGAACTCCTCCTCCACTCCCGGGTGGTCGTTCTCGTGCAGGGCCCGGTCGAGACTGACGGCGAGCCAGCCGGCCACCCGCTCCAGGGCGGGCTCCTGGTGGGCGGCCTCGCGGAAGGCGCCGAGCACGGCGGCGGCCGTCTCCACCGCGCCCAGCCCCTTGCCCCGGACGTCGCCGACCACGGCCCGCACGCCGTGCCGGGTGTTCACCACCTCGTAGAGGTCGCCGCCGATCCGGGCGTGCGCGGCGGCGGCCTCGTAGTGGACGGCGGCCCGGACGGTGCCGACCCGGTCGGGGACCGGCCGCAGCAGCACCCGGCGGGCGATCGAGGCGACCAGCTGGGCGTCGGCGAGCGCCTTCTCCTGGCGCAGCCGGAGGGTGGCGCTGACCCAGCCGATCGCGGCGACCAGCACGATGGCGAAGACGGTCGCACTGTGCACGGACTCGCCGAGCACGTCGTTGTGGAAGGCCATCAGGAAGGCGACGGCCTGGGTGCAGAGGCCGATCGCGAGCGGGTACCAGGTTCGGCGGCTGACCACGGCGGCCAGCGCGGGGACCGCGGTGAGGGCCGGTTCGACGGTCACCGCGGCGTCAGTGGTGTAGTCGAGGACGACGACCAGCGCCATGCCGATGAACGGCAGCGACAGTGCCGTCCTCGGCCAGGTGCCGGTCGCGCCCGGAGCGGCCCCCGGGGTCGGCCCGGCGAACCGCTCTCTGATCCATCCGGTCGCGCTCAACTTCGGTCTCTCCAGCAGAAGACGCCGATGCCCGTGGGCACCTGCGGTGATGACTGAGGGTTAGGGACTACGGGCCTCGCTGGCGGCCGGAGCACGGGGGTTGACCGGTTACCGACCCCACAATAGGCACGAAACGTGCACTACGCACAGGTTTCGCCCGTTGCCGTGATGACTTGAATGCTCTGCGTGACTCATTCTTCACTGTTCCCGATCAGGAGCCGTTCCAACTCTTTTCGGTCGGGAAGTCCTGCGGGTTGTTCGATCCGGCCGCTGCGGACGTACAGGAACGACGCCGTGACCTGCTCCAGCGGAACGCCCAACTGTTCGGCCCAGGCGACCCGGTAGACCGCGAGCTGGAGCGGGTCCGCGGTCTCCTCGCGGTGCGTCTTCCAGTCCACCACTTCGTAGCGTGACGCGCCGCCGGATTCTGACCGGCCGTCACCCTCGCGGTAGACCGCGTCGATCCGGCCGCGCACCACCCGGCCCGCGAGCACCAGCTGGAACGGCGCCTCCACCCGGTACGGTTCCCGGTTCGCGTACGGAGTACGCAGGAACGCCTCCTTGAGCCGCTCCAGGTCCTGCTCGTCCTCGATGCCGTCGTCGTCCGCCCCGGGCAGTGCGCCCGGCTCGATCAGCAGCAGCGGCTCGATCCGGGACTGTACCCAGGCGTGGAAGCGGGTGCCCCGGCGGGCCGCGGGCTGCGGCGGGCGCGGCATCGGCCGGGCCAGGTCGTGCGCGAAGCCGTCCGGGTCCGCGGCGAGCCGCAGCAGCTGGGTGGCGGAGAGCGCGGCCGGCAGCGGCACCTCCCGCACGCTGCGCCGGGACCGCTCCAACTCGCCCAGCAGTGCGGTGAGATCGCGGTCCCAGGACTCGACCTGGCGGCGGTCCTCGGCCGCCATCGGCTCCGGCTCGGCGGCCGGCTCCCCGGCCAGGCGCCGGTACACCACCTCGGCGACCCGGCGGCGGGCGTGCTGCGCGGCCGGGTCCAGCGGCAGCGGCCAGGGCCGCTCGGCCGGCGCGGCGAGCGCCGGGTTCTCCGCGCCCTTGGGCGGCTGCTCGGCCCAGTGCTCGATCTCGCCGGCGCCGGGCCGCTCGCAGTGCTCGCGCAGCTGCTCCAGGAAGGCGGACGGTCCGCGCGGGGTCTTCTGACTGGGCCCCCACCAGTGCCCGGAGGCCAGCAGCAGCGAGCGCGGGCGGGTGAAGGCGACGTAGCCCAGGCGCAGCTCCTCGGTGCCGGAGTGCTCGGCCAGGGCCTGCTTGAAGGCGGTCATCGACTTGCTGTTCCAGCCGCCGCGCACGTCGGGCAGGGTGGCCGCGTCACCGCGCAGGGCGTGCGGGAGCACGCGCTTGGTGCTGGTCCAGCGCTCGCGCGCGCTGGACGACGGGAACGCGCCCCTCACCAGGCCGGGGACGGCGACGACGTCCCACTCCAGGCCCTTGGACTTGTGCGCGGTGAGCACCTTCACGGTGTCCTCGCCGCCGGGCAGGCTGCTGTCCAGGCCCCGCTCGTACTCCTGGGCGGCGCGCAGGAAGCCGAGGAAGGCGGGCAGGCCCGGGTCGCCGTCCAGGTCGGAGAAGCCGGCCGCGACATCCAGGAAGGCGTGCAGGGTCTCCCGCCGGCGGGCGGCCAACGCCTGCGGGGAGGCGGCGAGTTCGACCTCCAGGCCGGTGACGGTGAGCACCCGGTGCAGGACGTCCATCAGCGGCTCGGCCAGCGAACGGCGCAGCTCGCGCAGCTCGCGGGCGAGCCGGGCGAAGCGCAGCCGCGCCTCGGCGGAGAACGGCAGCTCGTCGGGCTGGCCCTCGTCGCCGGAGGGGCCGGTGAGGAAGGTCTCCAGCGCGTCGGCCAGCGAGACCACCTCGGTAGGGTCGGTCTCCGCGACGGCGGCCGCCAGCGCCTCGACGCCCTCGGGCCGGGCGGTGCGGACCAGGTCGGCGGCGCGCCGGCCGAGCAGGGCCAGGTCGCGCGGGCCGATCCGCCAGCGCGGGCCGATCAGCAGCCGGACCAGCGCGGCGTTGGCGGTCGGGTCCTGGAGCACCTCGCAGACCGCCACCAGGTCGGCCACCTCGGGCAGTTGGAGCAGCCCGCCGAGGCCGACCACCTCGACCGGCACCTCGCGGGCGACCAGCGCCGCGTGGATGTCGGGGAAGGCCGCGCCGCCCCGGCAGAGCACGGCGATCCGGCCGGGCGCGGTGCCGGTGCGCACCAGGTGGGCGATCGAGTCGGCCAGCCAGTCGACCTCCTCCGCGTGGGTGGGCAGCAGCGCGGCCCGGACGAAGCCGTCCTGCTCGGCGCCGGGGGCCGGGCGCAGCGCCTCGACGCCCTCGTGCATCGCGCGCAGCGGGGCGGCCAGCTCGTTGGCGAGGGCGAGCAGCCGCCCGCCGCTGCGCCGGTTCTCGCTCAGCGCGTACCGGGCGGCGCTCTCGCCGCCCGCCTTCGGGAAGTGCCGGGGGAACTCGTCGAGGTTGGCGACGGAGGCGCCGCGCCATCCGTAGATCGCCTGGCAGGGGTCGCCGACGGCGGTGACCGGGTGGCCGCCGCCCCGCCCGTCCGGGCCGGCGCCGAAGAGGCCGGCCAGCATCAGCCGCTGGGCGACGGAGGTGTCCTGGTACTCGTCGAGCAGGACGACCCGGAACTGGCCGCGCAGCAGTGCGCCGACCTCGGGGCGCTGCTGGGCGAGCCGGGCTGCGGCGGCTATCTGGTCGCCGAAGTCCATCAGGCCGGCGGCGGCCTTGCGGCGCCGGTACTCCTCGACCAGGCGGAGCAGCTCCAGCCGGGCCCGGGCGGTGCCGGGGACGGCCCGCAGGTCGTCGTTGGTCAGCCTGACGCCGGCCAGGGTGTCGAGGAGGTCCTCGTCGAAGGCGCGCAGGGTGGCCGGCTCGACCAGGTGTTCGGCGAGTTCGCCGTCCAGCGCGATCAGGTCGGCGACCAGGTTGGCGAAGGTGCCGGTGAGGGCCGGGAAGGGCCCGCGGGCGGTGCGCAGCACCTTGGCGGCGAGCTGGAACCGGGTGGCGTCGGCGAGCAGCCGGACGTCCGGCTCTATGCCGATCCGCAGGCCGTGCTCCTTGAGCAGCCGGCCGGCGAAGGCGTGGTAGGTGGAGATCTCGGGTTCGCCGAGCGACTCCTCGTCCGGTTCGGCGGCCCTCCCCCAGCCTTCGGCCGGGGACACCCCCAGCCCGCAGAGACGCAGGGCGGAGCGTACGCGCTCGGCCAGCTCGCCGGCGGCCTTGTTGGTGAAGGTGAGGCCGAGCACCTCCTCGGGCCGCACCGCGCCGGAGCCGACCAGCCAGACGACCCGGGCCGCCATCACGGTGGTCTTGCCGGAGCCGGCGCCGGCCACGATCACGGCCGGCTCCAGGGGGGCGCCGACGGCCGCCATCTGCTCCCGGTTGAAGGGGATGCCGAGCAGCTCCTTGAGCTGGTCGGGATGGTCGAGCACGGCGGTCACCCCGCAACGTTAACGGGGGGCACCGACAGGACGGGCGTCCGGCCGGCGTGAGCCTCGCTACTCGACGAGCTGGGCGCCGTCCCGCTGGGCCGAGCAGCTGCGGCGGAACGAGCAGCGGTCACAACCGCCGCCGGTCTGCGGCACGAACCGCTCGGCGAGCACCCGCCCGGCCGCGTCGGCGAGCAGGTTCTCGATCCACGGCTCGCCCTCCGGCGGCTCCTGCCGCTGGACCTTGGGCGCGTCCGGGGCGCCCTTGTCGGGCTTGCGCAGCTGGACCAGCTCGGCGCCGCCGGACTCCGGGGCGCGGCCGTCGAAGCCGGGCAGCTCGTTGAGCGCACCGGCCCGGACGGCGAGCTGGTAGACGGCGAGCTGCTTGTGGTCGGGCAGCGACTTGTCGGTCGGCACCTCCTTGCCGGTCTTGAAGTCGACCACGTAGGCGCGCCCGGCCTCGTCCTTCTCGACCCGGTCCATCGACCCGCGGATCCGCACCGAGACGCCGCCGGCGTCCAGCGTGACGTCGAAGCCGTGCTCGGTGGCGACGACGTCGCGGCCGCGCTGGAGCACGTGCCAGTGCAGGAAACGCTCCAGGGCCGCCCGCGCCTCGGTCTTCTCCTGGTGGGACTTCCACGGGGCGTCGAAGGCCAGGGCGTCCCAGACCGTGTCCAGCCGCTCCATCAGGACGGCGAGGTCGGCCGGGGTGCGGCCGGAGCCGACCTCGTCGGCGAGGGCGTGCACCACGTTGCCGAAGCCCTGGGCGGCGGAGGAGGAGCCGCGCGCCTTGACCTCCTTGTCCAGGAACCACTGCAACGAGCAGTTCTCCAGTTGCTCCAGGCCGCTGCCGGAGAGCCGGACCGGCAGGTCGGCGCTGCGCAGCGGGTCGGGGGCGGCGGTGGCGTCGTCCAGGCCCCACCAGCGGTCGGGGTGCGCGGACGGCACCAGCGGCTGGCCGTCCTCGTCGGCGGCCAGGGCCAGGGTGGCGAGCCGTTCGGCGGCGGCGCGGCGCAGCTCGGGGGCGCGGGCCGGGTCGACGGTGACCGCGCGCAGCTCGGCGACCAGCGCGGCGACCGCGAGCGGTCGGCGCGGGCGGTGGGTGACGTCCTCGACGGTGGCCGGCGGGGTGCGGCGCAGCACCCTGCCGGTGCGCGGGTCGACGTCCTCGCGGTAGAGCTCGCGCAGGAAGCGGGAGGGCTCGTCCCCGTCGTCGGCCGGCGCCTTGACGGCGGTGACGATCAGCCGCTCCCGGGCCCGGGTGGCGGCGACGTAGAAGAGCCGGCGTTCCTCGCCGAGCAGCGCGGCCGGGGAGAGCGGCTCGGCGAGACCGTCGCGGCCGATCCGGTCGGCCTCCAGCAGTGAGCCGCGGCGGCGGAGGTCCGGCCAGAGGCCCTCCTGGACACCGGCGACCACGACCAGGCGCCACTCCAGGCCCTTGGAGCGGTGCGCGGTCATCAGCCGGACGGCCTCCGGGCGGACGGCCCGCACGGTGAGGGTGTCGGCCGCGATGTCCTGGGCCTCCAGCTCGGCGAGCAGGTCGAGGGCGCTGCGGTGGCCGGTGACCTGCTCCTCGGCGCGGGCGGCGGTCTCGAACAGGGCGCAGAGCGCGTCGAGGTCCCGGTCGGCGTTGCGGCCGCCGGCGCCGCCGCGCAGCGCGGCCCGCTCCAGGCGCTCGCGCCAGCGGCGGCTGCCGTCCCAGAGCTCCCAGAGCGCGTCCTCGGCGGTGCAGCCGCCGGCCAGCCGCTCGCGGACCTTGCGCAGCAGGGTGCCGAGGTCGCGGGCGCGCCGGGCGTAGGCGGGGTCGAGGGCGATCAGCCGCTCGGGCTCGGCGAGGGCCTCGCGGACCAGCTCGCCGGCCGGACGCGGTACGGCGGCGGGCCGGCCGTCGGCGCGCAGCGCGGCGCGTTCCTCCTCGCGCAGGGCGCGGCCGAGGCGGCGCAGGTCGGAGCCGTCCATGCCGCCGAGCGGGCCGGTGAGCAGGGTGTGGGCCAGCTCGGTGGTGAGCGGGTCCGGCGCCTCGGGGGCGTGCCGGTCGCGGTGGGCCTGCTCGGCGCAGACCCGCAGGGCGAGCAGCAGCTGGGCGACGGCCGGCTCCTCGCGCAGCGGCAGGTCGTCGCCGTCGATCTCCAGCGGGACGCCGGCCGCGCCGAGCGCCCGCCGCACGCCCGGGATGGACCGGGCGCCGGCCCGGACGAGGACGGCCATCTCGCCCCAAGGCACGCCGTCCTCCAGGTGGGCGCGGCGCAGCAGGTCGGCGATCGAGTCCAGTTCGGTGCCGGGCGTGGGGTAGGTGTACACCTCGATCCGGCCGCCCTCGCGGGAGGGCAGCAGGGCGCGGTGCTGGGCGAGCTTCTCGGCGGGAAGCCGGCCCATCGGCATCCGCCGGGCCAGTTCGCGGGAGGCGGCGAGCAGGACGGCGCCGGAGCGGCGGGAGACGCGCAGCACCTTGACGTCGGCGGGGCTGCCGTCGGCCTGCCGGAAGGTCTGCGGGAACTCCAGGATGCCGTTGATGTCGGCGCCGCGGAACGCGTAGATCGACTGGTCCGGGTCGCCGACGGCGATCAGCTCGCGTCCGTCGCCGGCCAGCCGGCGCAGCAGCCGGACCTGGGACGGGTCGGTGTCCTGGTACTCGTCGACGAAGACCACGTCGTAGCGGGCCCGCAGTTCCTCCCCCACCTCGGGGCGCTCGGCGAGCAGGACGGCGCGGTGCACCAGCTCCGCGTAGTCGAGGACGCCGCGCAGGTCGAGCACGTCCAGGTAGTCGGCGAGGAAGTGGGCGGCGGCGGCCCAGTCGGGGCGCTGGACGCCTTCGGCGAAGCGCTCCAGCTCGGCCTCGCCCAGGCCCAGCTCACGGCTGCGGGCGAGCACGGCGCGGACCTCGTCGGCGAAGCCCCGGGTGGTCAGGCAGGCCCGCAGGTCGAGCGGCCAGGAGATCCGGCCGCCGCCGAGGCGGGCGTCCTCGGCGCCGCCGGCCAGCAGCTCGCGGACCATGACGTCCTGCTCGGGTCCGGACAGCAGCCGCAGCGGCTCGGCGTACTCCTGCGGGTCCTGGTGGGCTCGGAGCAGGGCGTAGCTGAAGGAGTGGAAGGTGGTGGCCTGCGGGGACCGCAGCGCGGTGGGGCGCGGGGCGGCGCAGGAGGTGCCGAGCCGGGCGGACATCCGGTCGCGCAGCTCCATCGCGGCCTTGCGGCTGAAGGTCAGCACCAGGATCCGCTCGGGGTCGGTGCCGCGCTCTATCCGCCGGGCGACGGCCTCCACCAGCGTCGTGGTCTTGCCCGTCCCGGGCCCGGCGAGCACCAGGAGCGGGCCGCCCGTGTGCTCGGCCACGGCACGCTGGTAGTCGTCCAGCACGGGCGGGGCCGGCTGCGCGAGGGGGCTGCGCACCAGACGGTAGGGGGAGCTCACGGATGTCCTGGGGGTTGTGCTGCGGGCCACGGAAGGCGGGCCCCGCGCGGGGGCCCGTCCGTATCGAGCCTACGATCCTGCCCCGTCATTCCCGTCCGCGCACCCGCTTCGGCTCAATCCCCCGCGGGCCCGCCGTCCCACCGGGCCCGCTTGAGGTCGACCCGGGGCGGGTCGGCGAGCTCGCGCAGCGGTGTGCCCTCCTCGCCGTAGTGGGCGAGGGCGCGGTGCTCGTGGCCGGGCAGGAAGCGGCCGTCCGCGCGGATCACCCGCCACCAGGGCACGGCACCGCCGTAGAGTGCCATCACGCGCCCGACCTGCCGGGGGCCGCCCTGGCCGAGGTACTCGGCAACGTCCCCGTAGGTCATCACCCTGCCGGGTGGAATCCGCTCGGTCAGGTCGAGCACCAGTTCGGCGAAGGGCGGCAGAGCGCCGCGGTCGCCGTCGTCGTCAGCGTCCGTCACCTGGGGCATTCTTCCTTATGGGGGAGGATGCAAGGACCCGTGCGAACGATCCGCCGCGCCCGATCCGCCCCCTGTCCAGCACGGGGTGCCGCGGCATGCCACCATCTTCGGGGCGGTGAGTGGTGATACGAGGACAAGACCAGATGACCGGGACGGCAGACGTGGACGTGGACGAGGACTCCGACGAGTCCACCGACGCCATGCCCGCGGGTCCCGGCGGTGCGCCCGCCGCCGAGCCGTCCCCGGAAGTCTCCCTGATCAAGGACCGGACGATCAAGACCCCGCAGCCGACCGACGCCGAGACCGAGGCGCCCGAGCGCGCCGCCGCCCCCGCCCCCGCCGACGGGTCGGCGCCGACCGGCGTCCCGGCCCAGCAGCCCGCGCCGTCCGGCGCGCACGAGGTGGCCGGGCCCACCGGCCCCTTCGAGCCCGCCGAGCCCGCAGAGCCCGCAGAGCCCGCCGACGACACCCCGCACCTGGACGTCGACGAGCCGCTGCTCGCCGCCCGCGCGCACCGCCCGTCCGACCTGATCCGGTTCCTGGTCGGCGTCCTCGGCATAGTCGCGGTGTTCGTCCTGGCCGGTGTGGCCACCTCGACCACCACCGGCATCGAGCTGGACATCGCCTCCAACGCGCCCCGCTTCTCCCCGGTGCTCACCACGATCACCGGCCTGGTCTCCAGCGTCGCGGTGCTCGCCGTTCCGCTCGCCTTCGCGGTCGAGCGGCTGATCAAGCGCGACGGCCTGCGGGTCGCCGACGGCGTGCTCGCCTCGGTCCTCGCCTACGGTGTCTCGCTGGGGATCGACTGGTGGGTCGCCGAGGGCGCCTCCGACCACATCCGGGACGCCCTCACCCGGCTGCCGCTGGACAGCAACGGCACCCTCACCGACCCGGTGCACGGCTACCTGGCACCGGTGATCGCCTATATGACCGCGGTCGGCATGTCGAGCCGGCCGCGCTGGCGGGTCGCCCTCTGGGTGGTGGTGGTCTTCAGCGGGATCACCGAGCTGCTCGGCGGCTTCACCACCCCCCTCTCGCTGCTGCTCACCGTCCTGATCGGCTGGTCCGTCGCCTACGGCACGCTCTACGCGATCGGCTCGCCGAACATCCGGCCCACCGGCCAGCACCTGATGATCGGCCTGCGCAAGGTCGGCTTCACCCCGGCCAGCGCCCACCGCGCGCCGGACGCGCCCGGCGGCACCCGCCGCTACTTCGTCGCCCAGCAGAGCGGCCCGCCGCTGGACGTCCACATCGTCGACCGCGAGCAGCAGGCCTCCGGCTTCTTCTACCGGGCCTGGCGGCGGCTGCGGCTGCGCTCGGTGGCCGTCCGCCGCAGCCCGCAGTCGCTGCGCCAGGCGCTGGAACAGGAGGCGCTGATCGCCTACGCGGCCGCCGCCTCGGGCGCCCGCGCCCCCCAGCTGGTCGCCACCTCGGAGCTGGGCCCGGACGCCGCGATCCTGGTCTACGAGAACGTCGAGGGCCGCACCCTGGACGACCTCACCGACGAGGAGGTCACCGACCAGGTGATGGCCTCGCTCTGGGAGTCCGTCGCCGCCCTGCACGAGCGCCGCATCGCGCACCGCCGGCTGACCGGCGAGTCGCTGCTGGTCGTCGACGAGAAGACGGCCTGCCTGGTCAACCTCTCCGGCGGCGACATCGCCGCCACCGACCTGACCCTGCGCATCGACGTCGCCCAGCTGCTCACCACCTTCGCGCTGCGGATCGGCCCCGAGCGGGCGGTGGCCACCGCCAACGCCGTGCTCGGCGCCGACCGGGTCGCCCAGGCACTGCCGCTGCTGCAGCCGGTCGGTCTGAGCCGCTCCACCCGCGTCGACCTGAAGAAGCTCACCAAGGAGCGCAAGGCCGCCGCCCGGGCCCGGGCGCTGGAGCAGGTCGCCGCCGGCGAGCGCACCCAGCAGCAGGCCGAGGAGGACATCGCGACGGCCGGCGAGGACCTGCTCAGCCGGATCCGCGGCCAGATCCTCCAGATCGCGCCCGAGGCGCCGACCGAGACGGCCAAGCTGGAACGGCTGAAGCCGAAGACCCTGATCATGGTCATCGCGCTCACCTTCGCCGCCTACCTGGCACTGACCACCATCAAGCCGGCCCAGCTCAAGCTCTCCCAGATGGACTGGGCCTGGGCGGCGGCGGCCCTCGCCGCGGCCGCCTTCAGCCACGTCGCCGCCTCGATGAACCTGACCGGCTTCGTCCCGGAGAAGCTGCCCTTCGGCCGCACCGTCGCGGCCCAGCTGGCCGGGTCGTTCGTCAAGCTGGTCGCGCCGGCCGCGATCGGCGGCATGGCGCTGAACACCCGCTACCTGCAGAAGGCCGGCATCCGCTCCGGGCAGGCGGTCGCCTCGGTCGGCGCCTCCCAGCTGGCCAACCTCGCCGGGCACCTGCTGCTGCTGTTCAGCTTCGGCCTGATCACCGGCAGCCAGACCAACGGGGACCTCTCCGCCTCCCGCGCGGTGATCATCGGGGTGCTGTCCGCCGCCGTGCTCGCCCTGGTGGTCGCGGCCGTCGCCCCGCTGCGGCGGTTCGTGCTGAACCGGCTGCGCTCGCTGTTCTTCGGCGTGGTGCCGCGGATGCTCGACCTGATGCAGACGCCCAGCAAGCTGGTCACCGGCTTCGGCGGCGTCCTGCTGCTCTCGCTCTCCTTCACCGCCTGCCTGGACGCCTCGGTGCACGCCTTCGGCGGCTCGATCAGCTTCTCGGCGGTGGCGGTGGTCTTCCTGACCGCCAACGCGGCCGGCTCCGCCATCCCCACCCCCGGCGGCATCGGCCCGGTCGAGGTCGCGCTGATCGGTGCGCTCACCGTCGCCGACGTGCCCCCGGCGATCGCCACCCCGGCGGTCTTCCTCTACCGGGCGCTCACCTTCTGGCTGCCGGTGCTGCCCGGCTGGATCTCCTACAACGTGCTCCAGCGCAAGGGCGCGCTGTAACCGACGGGTGCTCCGCCGGGCCGCACCGCCGGACGGCGGGGCGCCCGGCGACGGAACGCCGAAGGGCCCGCCGGATCCGGCGGGCCCTTCGCACGTGTTCGACGTCTTCCGGTTGCTGCTAGTAGACCGGCTTGTGCGGCTCGATCTGGTTGACCCAGCCGAGCACGCCGCCGCCCAGGTGGACGGCGTTGGCGAAGCCGGCCGACTTCACCACGGCCAGCACCTCGGCCGAGCGCACGCCCGACTTGCAGTGCAGCACGATCTTCTTGTCCTGCGGCAGCGACCCCAGGGCGTCGCCCATCAGGAACTCGTTCTTCGGGATCAGCACCGCGCCGGGGATGTTGACGATCTCGTACTCGCCGGGCTCGCGGACGTCGATCAGGAAGATGTCCTCCTTGTCGTCCTGCCACTGCTTGAGCTGCTTCGAGGTGATCGTCGAACCCGCGGCGGCGGCCTGCGCCTCGTCCGACACGACGCCGCAGAAGGCCTCGTAGTCGATCAGTTCGGTGACCGTCGGGTTCTCGCCGCAGAGCGCGCAGTTCGGGTCCTTGCGGACCTTCACCTGGCGGTAGTTCATCTCCAGGGCGTCGTAGATCATCAGCCGGCCGACCAGCGGGTCGCCGACGCCGGCCAGCAGCTTGATCGCCTCGGTGACCTGGATCGAGCCGATGGACGCGCAGAGCACGCCCAGCACGCCGCCCTCGGCGCAGGACGGGACCATGCCCGCCGGCGGGGCCTCCGGGTAGAGGCAGCGGTAGCAGGGGCCGTGCTCGGCCCAGAACACGCTGGCCTGGCCGTCGAAGCGGTAGATCGAGCCCCACACGTACGGCTTGCCGAGCAGCACCGCGGCGTCGTTCACCAGGTAACGGGTGGCGAAGTTGTCGGTGCCGTCCACGATCAGGTCGTAGCCGGAGAAGATCTCCATGACGTTGGAGTTGTCGAGGCGCTCCTCGTGGAGGATCACGTTGACGTAGGGGTTGATCTCCTTGACGGAGTCCCGCGCCGACTCGCCCTTGGAGCGGCCGATGTCGGACTGGCCGTGGATGATCTGACGCTGCAGGTTGGACTCGTCCACCACGTCGAACTCGACGATGCCGAGGGTGCCGACGCCCGCCGCGGCCAGGTACATCAGCGCGGGCGAGCCGAGGCCGCCGGCGCCGACGCACAGCACCTTGGCGTTCTTCAGCCGCTTCTGCCCGGCCATGCCCACGTCGGGGATGATCAGGTGGCGGGAGTACCTGCGGACCTCGTCAACGGTGAGCTCGGCGGCCGGCTCGACCAGGGGTGGCAGCGACACGGGGACTCCGATGGTCGTCAGTTCAGGTGGCCAGGGCCAACCTCTTGTGGCTTGTTGCTCCGCCACCGAGGTGGCTCTGCTACGCCAACAGTGTCACGCCGCCCCGGTATTCCGAGACAGCCCGTCCGACTGGCGAGACGAGCGACGTCGGATGCTGGGACCGGCCGGAACGGCCCGCGCACGGCCGCGGCCCGGCCGGTCACGGGCGCACCGGCCGGTCGCCACCGGGCCGTTGCGCCCCCGGCCGGACCGGGGGCGCCGGGCCGCGGTGACCGCCCGGAGGGTCAGACCCGGCAGGCCGTCTCCAGCCAGACGTCCCCCAGCGACTCCTCCAGCGGCACCTGTGTCCGCCAGCCGAGACGGTCCCGGGCGGTCCGCACGTCCGCCTGCCGCCACGGCACCGGCTCACCCGACGGGCCCCTGCCCTCGGCCGGCCGCGGCTCCGGCGAACGGTGCCCGGGCAGGTGGTGCTGGCCCGGGTGCGAGCCGGCGTGCTCGACCGGCCCGCCCGCCTGCGCGGGCAGCAGGACCTGCCGGTTCTCCTCCACGATCGCCCCCTCGAACCCGGACGCCCGGACCAGGTGCTGGGCCGCCTCCCGGGCCCGGACGGCGTGCCCGCTGCCAATGTTGATCACTCCGGTGGCCGCCGAGACCGCCGCCGCCTGGATCGCCCGGGCGACGTCCCTGACGTCCACGAAATCCCGGTATCCGGACAGGTCCGGCATCCGCACCTGCGGCTCGTCCCGCTCCAGCGCCCGCCGCAGGCCCTCGGCGAGCCGCCCGAACAGCGACGCCGTCGGCGCCCCCGGGCCCACCACGTCGAACACGCGCAGCACCGCCGCGTCCAGTCCGGAGGCCAGCACCAGCTCCGTCCCGGCGAGCTTGGAGACCCCGTACGGGCCGACCGGGCGCGGCTCGGCGCTCTCCGACACCGGCACCCCGCCCGGCACCGGCCCGTACTCGGCCGCCGAGCCGACGTGCACCAGCCGGGCCGGTTCGCGGCTGCGCCGGATCGCCTCGCAGACGGTGGCGACGGCCAGCGTGTTGGCCCGGATCAGGCTGCGGGAGCTGCCGTAGGTGGCGCCCGCGCAGTTGATCACCACCTGGGGCGCGACGGCGTCCAGGAACCGGGCCAGCGCGCCCGGGCTGCCCGCGGTCAGGTCGAAGCGGATGTCGGCCGAGTCACGCCGGCCGAGCACCGTCACCTGCAACTCCTGGTCCACGAGCAGACGATCGGTGACCCGGCGGCCGATGAAGCCGTCGGCGCCCAGCAGCAGCACCCTCATCGGGGGTGTCCTTCCACGAAGCGAGGTCGGGAACGACCTGGCGGACAGAGTGAGAACGAGCAGGAAGCAGGAGGAACGGACGGCGGCCGGACCGTCAGCGGTGCGCGTCGGCCCGGCCGAGCGCCGGCCACGCGTACACCAGCAGCGCGAGGGCGACGGCCCCGCCGCCGAGCAGCCCGGCCACCGGAGCGGACCGGCCCAGGACGAGCGGCACCGCGGCGGCCGCCGACCCGGCGAGCGCGCCCAGCGCGGCGCCGCGGTGGCGGCCGCACCGCGCCAGCAGTGCGGTCAGCACCAGCAGCAGGCCCAGCACGCCCTGCGCCGCCCACTGGGCGGGGCCGGCGCGTTCGGCCGCCAGGTGCAGCAGCCCGCCGTCGTGGCCCGGGCCGGGCCGCGGGGCCAGGGCGGTCAGCACGGCGAGCGCGGCGAAGCTGAGCACCGTCAGCACGGCCAGGTGCAGGGCGACGGCCACCGGCAGCACCGGCCCCATCCGGGCACGGAACTCGGCGAGGGTGCCCGCCGTCCGCAGATGGCCGCCGCCGACGTGCCGGAACCAGTGCGCGGCCCACTCGGCCGACCCGGCCGACAGCGCCGCCGCCAGCACCAGCGCGACCGTCACCCGGCCGTCACCCGGGCCGCCGACCGCCCCGGCGAGCGGGAGCAGCAGCAGCCCGGCCACCCCGGCCCCGTACCCCAGCGCGGCCGGCCGCCACCGCCGCGGCCCGGCCGGGTGCGATGCCTCCGGCAGGGCCGCGGACGGGCCGAGCTCGGGGCCGGCGGTGGCGCAGGGGCCGGACGGGACGGGCTCCGCCGACGCGGTCGGCAGCGCCGGCAGCAGCGCGAGCGGGACGGCCGCCGGCAGCAGCACGGGCCACCGGCCGCCGAGGGCGGCGGCGGCCGCGACCGGCAGCGCCGTCAGCACCGACGTCCGCAGCGCCGCACCGCAGCGCCGCTGCCGGCTCCCGGCGGCCCCGGCGTCCGCCTCCCCGGCCGCCGACCACGCGGGCGGGCGGCGCGGTACCCGGGCGTACAGCTCCTCCGCGAGCCCGAACAGGTCGGCGTGCCGGCAGCGCGCGGCCGCCTCCTGGCCCAGGCCGGCCTCCTCCAGCCCGACGGCGATCTCCAACGGGTCGACCGCCCGCTCGCAGAGCAGCCTGTACTCGGCCATCACCTCCCGGACCGGATCACCGGAGAGCCCGGGCGCACCGGTAGCACCGGGCACCCCGGCCGCCGGGCCGCCGCCCGCCATCAGACCGCCTCCGCGAGGGCGCCCGGCCGCTCGGCCACCGCCGTCGGACCGTCCTCGCCCGGCTCCGCGCCGTCCGCCCCGGCGGCCTCCGGGCCCGCCGCGCCCTTCCCACCCGTACGGTCCGCCAGCCAGTACTCGGCGGGCCGGGCGAACGGGCGCGGCTGCACGCCCGCCTCACCGCCGACCGCCGCCGGGAACGCCGGCCACTGCGAGACCAGCTCCAGGTAGATCTCCCGGAACGCGCCGATCACCGGTTCCACGGCGAAGCGTTCCTGCGCGCGCAGCCGCCCGGCCAGCCCGAGCCTCGCCCGCCGTTCCTCGTCGCGCAGCAGCGCCAGGCAGGCGGCGGCCAGCGCCTGCGGATCGCGCGGCGGGACGAGCAGCCCGGTCGGCCCGACCACCTCCCGGGCCACCCCGACGTCGGTCGAGACCACCGCCCGGCCGCTCAGCATCGCATCGGCCAGCAGCCGGGGGCTGCGCTGGGAGAGTGCCGAGAAGACGATCACCGTGGCGCCCTCCCAGGCCCGCGCGGTCGACTCCGGCCGCCCGGCGAACTCCACCGCGTCGGCCACCCCCAGCCGCCCGGCCACCGCCTCGCAGTGCGCCCGGTAGCCGCGGACGGCCTCCTCGCCGTGGACCACCAGCCGTGCCGCGGGCAGTCCGGCCCGGACCCGCGCGAAGGCGTGCAGCATCAGCTCGGTGTCCCGGCCCGGCTCCAGCGCGCCGGCCCAGACCAGCGTCGGCGCGGACGGTTCCGGGCCGGCCGCCGCCCGGGCCACCGCCGGAGTGCCCTCGTGGACCACCCTGGTCCGCGCCGGGTCGGCCCCGCAGCGCCGTTGCCACTGCTGGTCGTGGGCGCTGCCGGGGGTCAGTATCGCGGCCTGCCGGTACGTCTCCTCGGTGAGCGCCCGGAAGAAGGAGAGCAGCAGCGCCCGGACCGGCCACCGGTACGGCGCCTCGCGGTAGCCGGCGTACTGCTCGCGCAGGTGCAGGCCGTGCTCGGTGACCACGAACGGCACCCCGTGCAGCTGCTTGGCCACCAGCGCGGGCAACGCGGCCGGGCCGCCGCCGACCACGTGGCAGAGATCGGCGGCGCCCAGGCCGCCCGGCCCGGTGCCGTACCAGGGCGCGGAGAGCGGACGCAGGCACTGCTCCAGCAGGTCGGCCCCGACCAGGACGTCGCAGACCAGCGGCTGCCCGGCCGAGGTGTCGGCGCCGGGTGAGCGCCAGACCCGCTCCAGCGTGCGCCGTGCGTGCGCCGAGGCGAGGAAGGCCGGCAGCGAACCGTCCTCCCGGGCGAGCGCCGCCAGCCGGTACAGCCCGGCGCCGAACGAGGCCCGCTCCCCCGGCATCACCAGCGCCCGGACCAGCCCCTCGTACGCCCGTGCGTACTGCCGTCTGCGCAGTGCCCCCGGCAGGCGCCCGGCCGGGCGGCGCCCCCAGAGGGCCAGCTCGTGCACTCCCGGCCGGCCGCCCCGGGGACCGGCAGCGGCCCCCGGGCCCGCCAGCACGTACAGCTCGAAGTCGTGCTCGTGCAGGCCCTCGGCCAGCCGGTCGGACCAGCCGCCGGTACCACGCTGGGGGTATGGACGCACACCCTCGGTGATCAGAGCAACGCGCACGGAGACCTCCAGAGCAGAGCGGATCGGAGCGGATCGACGGATTGCCTGTGCGGCCTGGCCGGTTCCCGGGAGCCCCGCGGGACGGCGCGGGGAGGGGCCCGGGCGAAGGAGTCCGGACCGGCCGCGGCGCCCGTGGCCGGGCGCACCGCGGCACGGGCCGGCGGTGCGCACCGGCCCCGGCGCCCCTGCCCTCGGCCGCCCTCCGGGATCTCCGGCGGCCGCGACTCCCCCACACCTGTTCGGTCCGACAGCAGAAAGGTAGGACCGGCCCCCGGCGATCCATCGGTCACATGCCTGGCTGCCACCTGAACGAGTGAACCGCCGTGACCTCGCCCCGGAGCGGGGCGTTATCGCGCGCTCTGATCCGCACCGGCCCTCAGGCCCGCGCGAGCAGCTCCCGCACCTCCCGGGCCACCTGCTCCGGGTGCTCCATCATGGCCACGTGCCCGGAGTCCGGCAGCACCAGCAGCCGGGCGTCCGCGAAGGCGTCGCAGGCCCGCCGCGCCGAGCGGTAGGAGACCAGCTTGTCCCTCAGCCCGTACACCAGCAGCGTGGGCGCCTTCACCTGACCGGCCTGGCGCCAGAGCGCCTGGTCGCCGCGCTCGGTGTAGGCGGAGACGATCCCGCGCGCCGAGGCGGTCAGCACCTGCATCGCGTACGGCAGCTCGCTGCGCCGCCGGTACTCGGCCACCGCCTCGGCCCGGGCGTCCGGCGACAGCCCGTCCGGGTCGCCGTAGACCAGCCGCAGCAGGCCCTCGGTGGCGTCCTCGGCGCTCCGCCCGTTCGCCGGCAGCCGGCGCAGCAGCGCGGGCACGCCGGGCACCGCGAGCAGGCCGGTCGGCCAGGCGGTGCGCTGCGGCGGGAGCTCGGGCAGCGCGGGCGAGATCAGGGTGAGGCTGCGCACCAGGTCCGGCCGGAGCGCGGCGAGCCGGACGGAGACGGCGCCGCCGAGCGAGTTGCCGAAGAGGTGCACCGGACCGCGCCCGGCCGCCTCCAGGTAGCCGATCACCGCGCGCACGTGCCCGGAGACGGTGAGGTTGCCGTCGGCGGGCGGCGCGGAGCGGCCGAACCCGGGCAGGTCCACGGCCTCGCCGTCGACCAGGCCGGAGAGCCTCGCCATCAGCGCCGTCCAGTTGCCGGCCGAGCCGCCGAGCCCGTGCACGAAGAGGGCCGGCTCCCGCCCCCCGGCCGCACCGCCCCCGGGCCGGTGGACCGCCAGCGCCGCACCGGGCACCTCGACCGTACGGAACGCTGCGGGCTCCCCCGCCTCTGTGCGTATCTGCTGCTCAGCGCTGCTCATGGTGGACGATGGTAGTGAGCCGACGGCCCGGCGGGGATCTCCCGTCCCTCGTCACACCACTGCCGTCACCCGTGGTCAGCGCCGTATTGTGGGCTCCTGACAAGGGAGCTCTCAGCTTTTCTGGCGCTCGCCAAGCGCGAATGCGGTTACCGGAAAGTAGAATCGGTCATCTTGCCAGCCCCGATCAACCCGTGAAGTGAGGAGCGCCGTGACGGCCATCCAGGAGGCGCAGGAGCGCCCGCGCGGTGCCCGCCTGCCGCGAAGCGCCCGCCGTGAACAACTGCTCGGTGCCGCCCAGGAGGTGTTCGTCGCGCAGGGCTACCACGCGGCCGCCATGGACGACATCGCCGATCGCGCCGGGGTCAGCAAGCCGGTGCTGTACCAGCACTTCCCCGGCAAGCTGGAGCTCTACCTGGCACTGCTGGACAAGCACTGCGACGCCCTCGTCGAGTCCACCCGTGACGCGCTGTCGACGACCACCGACAACAAGCTCCGGGTCGCCGCGACCATGGAGGCGTACTTCAACTACGTCTCCAGCGAGTCCGGCGCCTTCCGGCTGGTCTTCGAGTCGGACCTGACCAACGAGCCGGCCGTGCGCGAGCGCGTCGAGCGGGCCTCGGAGGCCAGCGCGACGCTGGTCAGCAAGGTCATCCAGGAGGACACCGACCTCCCCGAGTCCGAGTCCAAGCTGCTCGCCGCCGGTGTCTGCGGCCTGGCCCAGATCACCGCCCGCTACTGGCTCTCCCAGGGGCTGGAGATCCCGCGCGACGAGGCCGTCCGGCTGGTCGCCAGCCTGGCCTGGCGCGGGCTGAAGGGCTTCCCGATGCACCCCGCCTCCGAGCAGCCCGAGGACTCCGCCGCCGAGCAGTGATCCACGGACCTTCGCCTCGGCCTTGATCCGGTGCTCTATGGTGAAGCCGTACGGCGCGGTCGCCGAGATCGCCTGTCCCAGGCGGCCCGGAACCGCGCGTGGATGGCTGCAACCCCGGAGGGACGGAAGTCGTGGAGGTCAAGATCGGCGTGCAGAACGCGCCGCGCGAGATCGTGATCGAGAGCTCGCAGACTGCCGATGAGGTCGAGAGCGCGGTCGCCAAGGCGCTGGAGGGCACCTCGAAGCTCTTCGCGCTGACCGACGAGCACGGCCGCCGCGTCATCGTCCCGGCCGAGCGCCTGGCGTACGTGGAGATCGGCGAGCAGGCCGCCCGCAAGGTCGGCTTCGGCACGCTCTGAGCTGTACCGCGGTGCCCCGCTCCCCCTTGGGGAACGGGGCACCTTCGCGTTCCACGGCCGCGCGTGTACGGCCGGGAGGACGGGGGTACGGCGACAGTGCGGCCGACCGGACGCCGCGCGCCCGCACCCTCCCCGGGAGGCACCCTTGCTGGTCGAGACGCTCGCCTTCGCCCTCGTCGGTCTGATCGTCGGCGCCGGAGCGCTGATGTCACTGCCCGCGTACTTCCCGTCCGGGCGGGTACTGACGACGGGAACGGCGCTGGTCTCGGCACTGCTCGCCGGGGTGATCGCGCACTTCACGCTGGACGGCCGGTTCCCGGCGGCCAGCATCGCGATCGCGGCGGTCGCCTCGGCCCTGCTCACCTCGGTGCTGGCCCGGCCCGACCTCGCGGCCGGCCGCCAGCCCGCCCACCGGCACCACCCGCACCGGGCCGGCGCGCACCGCCGGCACCGGCACGCCTGACCCGCCCTACGAGGCCAGCCCCAGCGCGGCCATCCGCTTGGTGTGCGCCTCGGTGATCCGGTTGAACATCTTGCCGACCTCGACCAGGTCGAAGCCCTGCACCTGCACGCCGCCGACCAGCAGGTTGGAGAGCGCGTCCCGCTCGGCGACGACCCGCTGGGCCTGGCTCAGCGCCTCGCCCATCAGCCGCCGGCCCCAGAGCGCCAGCCGGCCGCCGGCCCGCGGGTCGGCCTCGATGGCCTGCCGCACCTTGTCGACCGCGAACCGGGCGTGCCCGGTGTCGGACATGACGCCGAGGACCAGGTCGCGGGTGTCGTCGTCGAGGCGGACGGCCACCTCGCGGTAGAAGTCGGTGGCGATCGCGTCGCCCACGTACGCCTTGACCAGGCCCTCCAGCCAGTCGGACGGCGCGGTCATCCGGTGGAACAGCTCCAGCGGCTCGACGAACGGCCGCATCGCCTCCTGCGGGTCGGCGCCGACCTCGGCGAGCCGGTCGTGCAGCCGCTGGTAGTGCTGGAACTCGGCGGAGGCCATCCGGGCCAGCGCGGCCTTGTCGGCGAGGTCCGGCGCGAGCTTGGCGTCCTCGGCGAGCCGCTCGAAGGCGCTCAGCTCGCCGTACGCGAGGGCGCCGAGCAGGTCCAGCACGGCCGCCCGGTAGCCGGGGTCGGCCGAGCAGCTCGCCCAGTCCCCGATCGAACCGGCCCCGTCGTCCTGCGTCTCACCATGGGTCTCCATGACCGGCCACCTTAGTCCCGCCCGCCCTCCGGCACACGCACGGCGGCGCGGCCGGCCCCGGGCGTGCCGGTCGCCCGGCGGACGGGCCGCGGGCGGCCCCGCAGGGCCTCCGAGCAGCGATGTCATGCGCGTCACGTGTTCGAGTCGTCGCGTCACGGTATGGTGGTAGGGAGACCCGTAGTGCTCGCACGGTGTCACCGCCGTCTCGGTGCGCCGGGCAAGCCCGCTCCGTAGCGGGACCGCCCCTCAGGGCGTGTCCGTACCGGAAGCCGGGTCCTCACGTACGCGGATGCCCGGTCGGAGAGCCGATCGGCTCCGACCATGGCTTGGACTTCAAGCCTTGGCACCGCATCAGTGGCCGAGCGAGGGCCGCCGAGACCGCGCCGCCCGGCGAAGGTCCCGCGCAGGTCCCTCACGGGAATCCTCCCCGACGCCGCCGTGACCGCGCCCCTCACCGGGCCCCGCGGACCGGCCGGCCGCAGGGACCGGCGCGGTTGTGCGTCCGCGCAGCTGTCATCAGGGCCGTACCGGCCCCTACGCAGCCGCGCGGCTGCCCGCCCGCCGCTCGCTCTCGGCCCCTCCACACGGAAGAGGCAGCACCCTGTCCACCACCGCTGAACCCACCAAGACCACTTTCCGGGACCTGGGGATCCTCCCGGAGACCGCCGAGGCCCTGGAGGCCGTCGGCATCGTCCACCCCTTCCCCATCCAGGAGATGACCCTCCCGGTCGCGCTGACCGGCCACGACGTCATCGGCCAGGCCAAGACCGGCACCGGCAAGACGCTCGGTTTCGGCCTCCCGCTGATCGAGCGGGTCGTCGTCCGCGCCGACGTCGACGCCGGCCGCGCCACCGAGGAGCAGCTCAGCGACTTCCCGCAGGCGCTGATCGTCGTCCCGACCCGCGAGCTCTGCACCCAGGTCACCAACGACCTGCAGACCGCCGGCAAGGTCCGCGACGTGCGCGTGCTGGCCGTCTACGGCGGCCGGGCCTACGAGCCGCAGGTCGAGGCCCTGAAGAAGGGCGTCGACATCGTCGTCGGCACCCCGGGCCGCCTGCTGGACCTCGCCGGGCAGAAGAAGCTGAACCTCGCGCAGGTCCGCGCACTCGTCCTGGACGAGGCCGACGAGATGCTCGACCTGGGCTTCCTGCCCGACGTCGAGAAGATCCTCACCATGCTGCCGGCCAAGCGGCAGACCCTGCTGTTCTCGGCGACCATGCCGGGCCAGGTCATCAGCCTCGCCCGCCGGTACATGAGCCAGCCGACCCACATCCGGGCCGCCGCCCCGGACGACACCGGCACCACCGTCGCCAACATCGAGCAGCACATCTTCCGTGCGCACTCGCTCGACAAGGTCGAGGTCGTGTCGCGCATCCTGCAGGCCGACGGCCGCGGACTGGCGATGATCTTCTGCCGGACCAAGCGCACCGCCGCCGACGTCTCCGACCAGCTGACCCAGCGCGGCTTCGCGGCCGGCGCCGTCCACGGCGACCTCGGCCAGGGCGCCCGCGAGCAGGCGCTGCGCGCGTTCCGCAACGGCAAGGTCGACGTGCTGGTCTGCACCGACGTCGCGGCCCGCGGCATCGACGTCGAGGGCGTGACGCACGTCGTCAACTACCAGTGCCCCGAGGACGAGAAGACCTACCTGCACCGGATCGGCCGCACCGGCCGGGCCGGCGCCTCCGGCACCGCGGTCACGCTGGTCGACTGGGACGACATCCCGCGCTGGCAGCTGATCAACAAGGCGCTGGACCTGCCGTTCAACGAGCCGGAGGAGACCTACTCCACCTCGGCGCACCTGTACGAGCTGCTGAAGATCGCCAAGGGCACCACCGGTGTGCTGCCGCGGTCGGAGCGGACCCGGGCCGGGCTCGGCGCGGAGGAGGTCGAGGACCTCGGCGAGACCGGCGGGCGCGGTTCGCGTGCGGCGGGCGGCCGGGGCCGCGGCGCTGCCAAGGGCGGCTCCGGCAAGCCCGCCGCCGCCGTCGAGACCCCCGAGGAGAAGCCGGCCCGCCGGACCCGCGAGCGTCGCCGCACCCGTGGCGGCAGCGCGGTCGCGGCCGACGCGGTGACCGGCGCGCCCGTCGAGGGCGCCGTCGTCGAGGCCCCGTCGGCTCCGGCCGTCGAGGGCGCCGAGGGCGAGGCCGCGGCCCCGCGCCGCCGCCGTCGCCGTCCGCGCAGCACCGCCGCCGGCGAGACCGCCGTCGCCGCGGTGGCCGAGGCTCCGGCCGCGGTCGCCGAGGCCGCGGACGCACCGGTCGCCGACGCCGCCGTGGCGGAGAAGCCGGCCCGGCGCACCCGCAGCCGGGCCAAGGCCAAGGCCGAGCCGGCCGCCGAGGGCGCTGCGGCGCCCGAGGCCGCCGCGGACGCCCCGGCCGAGGCCCCGGCCCCGCGCCGCCGTGCCCGGACCCGTCGTCCGGCCGCCGAGGCCGCCGAGGCGACGCCGGAGAGCTGACCCGCCGAGACGCCGCCCGGAGGGGGCGGCCCGGTCCCGCGAGACGGGACGGGCCGCCCCCTCCGGCACGGGCGCACGGCTACGGTGGGGGTTACCGGCGGGTCACTCCCGCCGTGCCGCAGGAAGAGCCGCAGGAGATCCAGGAGATCCGCCCATGAGCACGCCTCCGTTCCTCACCCTCCCCCGCTGCGCCGGTGCGCTGCGGGTGGCGACCGCCCGCGGGGAGTTCGCCGCCCTGCGGGCCGAACCGGCGGGAGCGGTGCGCGGGTCGGCGCTGCTGGTGCCCGGGTTCACCGGCAGCAAGGAGGACTTCATCGCGCTGCTGGAGCCGCTCGCGGCGGCCGGCTACCGGGTGACCGCGGTCGACCAGCGCGGCCAGTACGAGACCGGCGGCCCCGACGACCCCGCGGCCTACGCCGTCGAGGCGCTGGGCGAGGACGTCCGCGCGCTGTCCGCGGCGCTCGCCGCCGACGGGGAACCGCTGCACCTGCTGGGCCACTCCTTCGGCGGCCAGGTGGTCCGCGAGGCCGTCCTGGCGGCCGCCGCCGAGGGCCCGCTGCCCTGGCGTTCGCTGACCCTGATGTCCACCGGGCCGGGCGCGATCGATCCGGGCGAGGCGGAGCGCACCAAGCTGCTGGTCTCGGTGCTGCCCTCGATGAGCCTGGAGGAGATCTGGCAGGTGCTCCAGCAGATGGAGGAGGGCTCGGGCGACCCGGCCCAGCAGCGCACGCCTGAGGTCTCCGAGTTCCTGCACCGCCGCTGGGTGGCCAACGTGCCGCAGTCGCTCATGACCACCGGCAGCCACCTGGTCGCCGCGCCCGACCGGGTGGACGAGCTGGCCACGGCCGCCGGCGCGCTGCCCGTCCTGGTGCTCTCCGGCGTCCGGGACTACGCGTGGCCGGTGCCGGAGCAGACGAAGATGGCCGAACGGCTGGGCGCCGGCCGGGTCGTGGTCGAGGACGCCGGCCACTCCCCCAACGCCGAGCAGCCGGCCGCCACGGCCGAGGCGCTGACCGGCTTCTGGGGCCGTTCGTAGCGCTTTCCGGAGCCGCATCCGGGGCTCGGCCGGGCCCTTCCGCCGGCCCGGTCGGCGCCGGTGCAGGACAAAATTCGTTAGTTGCGGTAATATTTGATTCTGTCCGGGAATCATCGTCGGAATCGACGTCGGCGCGCATCAGCCGAAACCAGGACTTTACGGACGGGCAACGGCCCGGTAGCAGCACCACGACAGCGTGGACCACGAGGGACCAGAGGTCCTCCGGCAGGGACCAGCGGTCCTTCGGCAAGCAGGGGGGAGCCCTTTTGCCGCAGCAGACCGCCGAACGTTCGGCACGACAGACCCCGAAAGGGCTGATACCCACTCAGCCACGACCGCCCCGCACGGGGCCAGGAAAGGAGACGCCCATGCGCTTCGAGATCCTCCGACTGGACGACGCCAACGGCACCGCCACCGACCGACTGATCGCCGACGCCGAGACCGTCCGCGAGTTCGTCCAGGCCGCCGCCCGCACCGGCGAGCGCCTGCTCATCCGTCCGTGCCCGACCGTCTGACCCAGCGCGGCGCCTCCGACCGGGAGCCCTCACCCGCCGCCGAAGACCCGGGAGCGTCCGACCCCGACGTTCCGATACCAGACTGACGCCCCGTCACCGCGATCGCCGATGACGGGGCGTCAGTGCGTCAGGGGCCCAACCGTCCCCCGGGGCCGACGTTTGCCGCCGCCCGCCGCTGGACATCCCCTACCGGGAGCCGCCCGCACCGCGCCCGCCCGGCACCGGACCCGCGCCCGCCACCGACGGGTGCCGCCGAGCCCTCCGTACGGGTGATCGTCCTTGACGCGGCGGTCCGGAGGGAGGAGCGTTGTCGGCTATGAGGGGCGAGCCAAGCTGCCCGAGGTGCGCCGGTCGGGTCCGCGCCCCCGGTCTGTTCTCAGACACCTGGCAGTGCGACCGGCACGGAGCCGTGCACCCGATGCAGCCGGTGCTGCCCCCGAGCATCGAGGCGCTCGGCGTCGCCGTCGCCCGTTCACAGGTCCCCGTCTGGCTACCCTGGCCGCTCCCGGTCGGCTGGCTCTACACCGGCATCGCGCACGTCGGCGACGACGTCTCGGGCGCCCGGGCCACCGCCGTCGCCTGCTCCGGACCGGCACCGCTCGGCGGCTTCGGGGAGCTGGTGCTGGTCGCCGAGGAGCTGGGCGTCGGGCTCGGCGCCCGGTACGCGGGGCTGGCCGGCCCGGACCCGGGCGAGTCCGTCGCCCTCTACAAGCCCGCCGACGCCAAGCTGATGGCGGCCGGGCGGCCCACCCCGATGTTCCACGTCCCGGATGCACCGGCCGACCGTGCGGTCTTCGTCGGCGAGGCCCGCGGGCTCTGGCTCTGGGCGGTGGCCTGGCCCGAGCAGTCGGCGCTGGTGATGTACGACGAGCTGGTCCTCACCGACCTGCGCGAGGCCGGCGCCGAGCTGGACCTGCTGCCGTGCGGCGCCCTCTCCCCCCGTCTACTGGGCTGACCCCCGCACTATCCTGGGCCGCACCCGCCGCCCAGCCCCAGGGAGACCCCGCCGTGCGCATCGACCTGCACGCCCACAGCAACGCCTCCGACGGCACCGACAGCCCGGCCGAGCTGGTAGCGGCGGCGGTCGCCGCCGGCCTGGACGTGGTGGCGCTCACCGACCACGACACGGTGGCCGGCCACGCCGAGGCCGCCGAGGCGGTGCACGGGCTGCCGGCCGGCACCCGGCTGACCCTCGTGCCGGGCGCCGAACTGTCCTGCGTCGTGGACGGCATCAGCATGCACCTGCTGGCCTACCTGTTCGACCCGGCCGAGCCGGAGTTCGCGCAGGAGCGCGAGCTGGTGCGCACCGACCGGTTCCGCCGCGGGCGGGCCATCGTCGAGCGCTGCCGCGCCCTGGGTGCGGACATCAGCTGGGAGCAGGTCGAACGGATCGCGGGCACCGGCTCGGTGGGCCGGCCGCACATCGCCAGCGCGCTGGTGGAGGCCGGTGTGGTGGCCACCGTCTCGGACGCGTTCACGCCCGAGTGGCTGGCCAACGGCGGGCGGGCGGACGTCCGCAAGCACGAGACCGACCCGGTCGAGGCGGTCCGGCTGGTCCGGGCGGCCGGCGGGGTGCCGGTCTTCGCGCACCCGGGCGCCGTGAAGCGCGGGCGGACCGTCTCCGACCAGGTGATCGCCGACCTCGCCGCGGCCGGGCTGGCCGCATTGGAGGTCGACCACGTCGACCACGACGAGCCGGCCCGGGAGCACCTGCGCGGGCTGGCCGCCGAACTCGGCCTGCTGACCACCGGGTCCAGCGACTACCACGGCGGTCGCAAGACCGTCCGGCTCGGCGAGCACACCACCGATCCCGCCGTCTACGAGGCGCTGCTGGCGCAGGCGACCGGCGCGAAGCCGATCGGGGGCTGAGCCCGGGCCCGGCGCGCACGCCGGGGTGCGGGAGCGTCCGGAGGCCCGCCTGCTCCAGCCCGAGCCGGGTCGGCCAGGCCCGCCTCCGCCCCGGGAGACGGGAGCCCACGGCCAGGGTCTGATCCGGTGTCAGTCCAGTGGCACCGCGCGGCGGTCGGGGTCGCGCAGGTCGGTGCCGTGCTGGAGCCAGCGCTCCTCCAGCGCGGCCGCGCCGTGCACGCGCTTCCAGCCGGCTTCGTTGGGCGTCATCGGCAGCAGCGGCAGGAAGCGGACCGGGTCGGCCGGGTCTTCCAGCTCCAGATCGGCCACCAGGCCGCCCGGTTCGGCGGCCAGCACCGAGGTGAACGGCGCTCCGTCCCAGAGCGGGGAGCCGAGGTCCAGCGAGCCGCCGGGGGCCACCACCAGACCCTCCACCTGCGGGGTCGCGGCAAAGGTGGCCAGGGTGCGCAGCACGCTGTCGCGCCCCCCACGGATCGTCAGGACCAGTTCGGCGCGCGGGCCGCGGACCTGGTCGGCGACCATCGCGGTCGGGTCGGCCATCGGCGCGGTGGCCATGCCGAGCGTCGCGTAGCGGACCAGCCCCTCGGCGTCCGGGCCGAAGCGCAGCACCTCGATCCGTTCCGCGCCGAGGAAGGTGACCGCGGCGCGGCCGCTGGTCTCGCCGAAGGTGGTCAGCAGCCGCGCCTCGACGGCGGCCAGCACCGCCTCCCGGGAGAGCCCGGAGGGATCGTGGGAACCGCCGCCGGAGGCCGCGGAGGGGTCGCCGAAGAGGGGGAAGTCGTGCGCCATGCGGTGAGCGTAACCCGGGGGCCGCGCACGGTTGTCACGAGCGTCACGAGAACTCCGCAGCGGCGATGGCCGGTCAGATGTTAGTGTGAGCGACTGGCCACCGGGGATGCTTACCTCCTCCGGGGCAGCGGCGTGAAGGAGGTGGTTGCGGTGGATACCAGCCGACCATGCAGTACCGGCAGCTCTACCCGGCCCGGACGCCTTCCCCGTACCCCTCGCCACGCAGGCTGAAACAGCCCCAGCAGTAGCTGGGCGCGCCGCGTTCGCGGGGACGACCGAGGCGGTGTCGACCGGCCGGGAGAGCACCCTCACCGGCGTCCGGTCGTTCCAGCGCGTGCCCCAGCAAGGCCGAGGACCGACCGCAGGCGCCTTTCAAACCGGTGTTCCTTCGCCGTCGCACCACGGCCACCCCTTCACCGCGCCGCCGTGCGGCGGCTCCTGCCCCAGGGAGCCTGCCATGTCGATGATCAACAGCCTGCGCGCCGCCGTCCGCACCAACCGCCGCCGCTCGGACTCCGCCCTGTTCGACTCGATCCACCCGGGCGCGTCCACCTCGGCCGTGGTGGACTGCGCGGTCTACCGGCACGGCCTGCGCCAGGGCGAGAGCTGCAGCCCGCGCGAGGCGGCCCGCCTCGTCAAGGCCTCGCAGCAAGTGCAGGACGGTGCAGGATCGTTCAGCTGGATCGGGCTGCACGAGCCGACCGAGGCCGAGTTCGAGGGCATCGCCCAGCGCTTCGGCCTGCACCCGCTGGCGGTCGAGGACGCCGTCCACGCGCACCAGCGACCCAAGGTCGAGCGCTACGACGACGTGCTGTTCGCCGTCTTCAAGACCATCCGCTACGTCGAGCACGACCAGCTCACCCCGACCAGCGAGGTGGTCGAGACCGGCGAGCTGATGGTCTTCGCCGGGCGGGACTTCGTGATCACCGTCCGGCACGGCGGTCACAGCTCGCTCCAGGAGCTGCGGCTCCGGCTGGAGGCCGACGCGGACGGCGCCGGGCTGCTCGCCAAGGGCCCCTCCGCGGTGCTGCACGCGATCGCCGACCAGGTGGTGGACAACTACCTGCTGGTCGCCGACCGGCTGCAGACCGACGTGGACGAGATCGAGTTCGACGTCTTCTCCAACAAGGGCGGCCGGGGCACCGACGTCGGCCGGGTCTACCAGCTCAAGCGCGAGGTGCTGGAGTTCAAGCGGGCCGTGGCGCCGCTGCTGCGGCCCATGCAGCAGCTCTCCGAGCCGCTCCAGCGGCTGGTCGACCCGGACATCCAGAAGTACTTCCGGGACGTCGCCGACCACCTCGCCCGGGTCACCGAGCAGGTGCACGGCTTCGACGAGCTGCTCAACTCGCTGCTCCAGGCCAACCTGGCGCAGGTCTCGGTGGCGCAGAACGAGGACATGCGCAAGATCACGGCCTGGGCGGCGATCTTCGCCGTGCCCACCATGATCACCGGCGTCTACGGCATGAACTTCGACTACATGCCGGAGCTGCACCACAAGTACGGCTATCCGATGGTGCTCGGCAGCGTCGTGCTGATCTGCATCGGCATGTACCGCGGCTTCCGCCGCAACGGCTGGCTGTAGCGCCGCGCCCGCCGGAGCCGGGCACGCCGGGGCGGGGGCGCGGACCCCGCCCGGACGCTACCTGCGGCCGCCGCGGGCGACCAGGACCAGGCCGAGCAGGATCAGCACCACCGCCGGGTAGGCGGCCGCCGGGGGCCACTGGCCGAGCCAGAGCGCCGCGATCAGCGCCGCCCCCGGGGTCTCCAGCAGGATCGCGGTGGAGGTGACGGACGGGCCCAGGGTGCGCACCACCCGGTTGCTCAGCGAGTGGCCGAGCAGCTGGGCGGTGATCATCAGTAGGAGGATCTGCCACCAGACCCCGGCCGGCCAGCCGCCCATCGGCGTCCCGGCGGCCAGGCAGATCGCCAGCAGCACCACCGCCGTGGTGGCGTAGCAGACCAGGGTGTACGCGGTGGTGCTGACGGTCTTGCGGACCTCGGCGCCCAGCAGCATGTACCCGGCCGCCGCGAGACCCGCGCCGAGCGCCAGCGCGTCGCCGAGCAGGGCGCGCGGCGACAGCGACATGTCGACGCCGGTGAGCACCAGCACCCCGGCGAAGGCCACCGCCATGCCGATCCAGACCAGCCGGGGCGCCCGCACCCCGGACAACCGCATCAGCAAGATCGTCCAGAGCGGGGTGGTGGTCACCAGCGCGGTCGCCGAGGCCACCGAGGTCATCCGCAGGCTCGGCATCCAGAGCGCGAAGTGCACGGCGAGCAGCGCGCCGGCCGCCGCCGCCAGCAGCAGCGCCCGGCGGCCGATCCCGCGCAGCTCGGCGCGGTGCCGCAGCAGCGCGTACGGGCCGAGCACGCCCACCGACATGACGTTGCGCCAGAACGCGATCGCCAGCGCGGGGGCCGCGGTGGCGCTGATCAGCGGCGCGGAGAGCGAGATGCCGGAGACGGAGACGGCGAGCAGCACCAGGTCGATCTTGGGGAGCGGGTGCGGGGGCACCGCGCCGGCCGGGCCGCAGGCGGTGCGGCCGGGGTCGGCGGAGGCGGGGGCGGCGGTCGCGGGCCGGGCGGCGGGCACAGCGCTCCTCTGGCTCGTGGCGGATGGGGCGGCTCCTAAGGTAAGGCCCGTGCGGCCATCACGGAACTGTCGCCCGACGGGTGAGACATCCCGCGGACGCCCCAGGCCTTACGCTGTCCGCCATGGACCGTACGCCTGCCGCAGCCGCGACCGCCGACGACTTCCTCGACCGGGCCCTGCTGGAGGAGGCCGCGAAGAAGTCCGGCCTGCTCTGGGTGCGCGCGGACGGCCAGGAGCACGGCCGGGCGCTCTGGCACGCCTGGCACGACGGCGCGGTCGTGGTGGTCGGCGACGGCGGCGAACAGCCGCTGCACGGGCTGACCGCCGGCGGCGGCGCGGTGGTGACCGTCCGCAGCAAGGACAAGGGCGGCCGGCTGACCGGCTGGCCGGCCCGGGTGACCGAACTCGCCCCGGGCGGGGAGGCCTGGCTCGGCGCCGTCGAGGAGCTCAAGGGCAAGCGGCTGAACGCGCCCGACACCGACACCATCACCGACCGCTGGGCCCGCGAGTGCCGGGTGCTGCGGCTGGAACCGGCCGGCGGGCTGACCGAGCGCCCCGGCGCCATGCCGGACGCCTCGCACGCCGCCGTCCCCATGCCCACCACCGCCACCACCCGGCTGCCGATCCCGGCCGGGCTGCCGAAGCTGCTCCTCAAGCGCCGCAAGGGCTGAGCCGCACCTCCCCCGGACGGGAGGCCGGCCGGACCGGATCTCCCCGTGCGGGCGCGGGCCGGCTCCCCCGCAGGTCACGGGCCCCGGCCGCGGGCCCGTGGCCGACCGTGCCTCGCCGGGCCGCGCCGCAGGCGCCCGGGTAGCCTAGGCCGCGGGGCGCCCCGCCGCGCCCGTCAGGGCGTCGAACAGGTCGAACGAGTCGAGGGAGTCCATGGCAGGGGCAGGCAGCCGGGTCTTCATCTCGCACCTCTCCGGCGTCGCCGTCTTCGACCCGAACGGCGACCAGGTCGGCCGGGTCCGCGACGTGGTGGTCTCGCTCCGCCTCGGCGGCCGCCCGCCCCGGGTGCTCGGGCTGGTGGTCGAGGTGATCGGCCGGCGCCGGATCTTCCTGCCGATGACCAGGGTCACCAGCCTGGAGTCCGGCCAGGTGCTCACCACCGGCGTGGTCAACATGCGCCGCTTCGAACAGCGCCCGTCCGAGACCCTCGTCCTCGGCGAACTGCTGGACCGCACCGTCACCTGGAGCAAGACCGGCCAGGAGGTCACCGTCCTGGACGTCGCGATGGTGCAGTCCCGGCTGCGCGAGTGGGAGATCAGCAAGGTCTTCGTCCAGATCGGCCGGGTCGGCCGGCTGCGCAAGGCCAAGCGCGAGACGCTCACCCTCGACTGGCAGGACGTCACCGGCTTCGCCCTCCCCGAGGAGGACCAGGGCGCCGCCAACCTGCTGGCGACCTTCGACCAGCTGCGCCCCGCCGACCTCGCCAACGTCATGCACCACCTCTCCTCCAAGCGCCGCGCCGAGGTGGCCGCCGCACTGGACGACGAGCGGCTCGCCGACGTGCTGGAGGAGCTGCCCGAGGACGACCAGGTCGAGATCATCGGCAAGCTGAAGGACGAACGGGCCGCGGACGTCCTGGAGGCGATGGACCCGGACGACGCCGCCGACCTGCTCTCCGAACTGCCCGGCGACGAGGCCGAACGACTGCTCCAGCTGATGGAGCCGGACGAGGCCGAGCCGGTCCGCCGCCTGCTGAAGTACGAGGAGAACACCGCCGGCGGTCTGATGACCACCGAGCCGATCGTCCTGGAACCGGACGCCACCGTGGCCGAGGCGCTGGCCCGCGTGCGGGTCGCCGACAACAAGCCGGCCCTGGCCGCCCAGGTCTTCGTCTGCCGCCCACCGAACGAGACCCCGACCGGCAAGTACCTGGGCACCGTGCACTTCCAGCGACTGCTCCGCGAGCCCCCGTACACCCTGGTCGGCTCGCTGGTGGACGACGACCTGGACCCGCTGCCGCCGGACACCCCGCTGCCGCTGATCACCAGTTACCTGGCGACGTACAACATGGTCGCCGCCCCCGTGGTCGACGAGGCCGACCACCTGGTCGGCGCGGTGACCGTCGACGACGTCCTCGACCACCTGCTGCCCGAGGACTGGCGCGAGGCCGCCCTGCACGGGCCCGCCGACGAGAGAGAGGCGACCGCCGGTGGACGCTGACCGCAAGGGCCGCCGGGACGACACGCCCCGCCAGCGCCTCCAGGGCGAGCTGCGCCAGCTGCGCGAGGTGCGCGCCCGTGAACGCGGCCGCACCCAGCGCACCGAGCCCGTCATCACCGGAACCGGCCGCACCCGGCTCGACCAGCCGCGCACCACCCGCCCGGGCCTGATCACCCTGCCGACGTACGACCCGGAGGCCTTCGGCAAGCTCTCCGAGCGGATCGCGCGCTTCCTCGGCACCGGGCGCTTCATCGTCTGGATGACGATCGTGGTGGTCGTCTGGGTGGGCTGGAACACCCTGCTCCCGGACGAGGTGCACTTCGACGACTACCCGTTCATCTTCCTCACCCTGGTGCTCTCGCTCCAGGCCTCGTACGCGGCGCCGCTGATCCTGCTGGCGCAGAACCGCCAGGACGACCGGGACCGCGTCAACATGGAGCAGGACCGTGCCCGCAGCGACCGCAACATCGCCGACACCGAGTACCTGACCCGCGAGGTGGCCGCCCTGCGCCAGGGCCTGGGCGAGGTCGCCACCCGCGACTTCCTCCGCTCCGAACTCCAGTCCCTGCTCAAGGAGATCGACGAGCGCCGGGACGCCTCCGAGGTGCTGTGACCGGCGGCACGCTACCGCCGGGTTAAGTGGTACGCCCGGAGCCGTACCATCAAGGCATGGCCAACGAGACAGAGGTCGCGGCCGGCGTAACGGAGGAGTCCGTACGCCAGGCGCTGGCGACCGTCAACGACCCGGAGATCAACCGCCCGATCACCGAGATCGGCATGGTGAAATCGGTCGAGATCGCCGAGGGCGGCGCGGTGCGCGTCGCGGTCTACCTGACGGTCTCCGGCTGCCCCATGCGCGACACCATCGTCACCCGCGTCCGCGAGGCGGTCGGCAGGGTCCCCGGTGTGACCGGGGTCGAGGTGGAGCTCGACGTGATGAGCGACGAGCAGCGCAAGGAGCTCTCCCAGCTGCTGCGCGGCGGTGCCCCCGAGCGCGAGATCCCGTTCGCCAAGCCCGGCACGCTGACCCGCGTCTACGCGGTCGCCTCCGGCAAGGGCGGCGTCGGCAAGTCCTCGGTGACGGTGAACCTGGCGGCCGCGATGGCCGCGGACGGCCTGAAGGTCGCCGTGGTGGACGCCGACATCTACGGCCACAGCGTGCCGCGGATGCTGGGCGTCGAGGGCCGGCCCACCCAGGTCCAGGACATGATCATGCCGCCGCAGGCGAACGGCGTGAAGGTCATCTCGATCGGCATGTTCACCCCGGGCAACGCCCCCGTGGTCTGGCGCGGCCCGATGCTGCACCGCGCGCTCCAGCAGTTCCTCGCCGACGTGTACTGGGGCGACCTCGACGTCCTGCTGCTGGACCTGCCGCCCGGCACCGGCGACATCGCGATCTCGGTGGCCCAGCTCGTCCCCAACGCCGAGATCCTGATCGTCACCACCCCGCAGATGGCCGCGGCCGAGGTGGCCGAGCGGGCCGGCACCATCGCGGTGCAGACCCACCAGAAGATCGTCGGCGTGATCGAGAACATGTCCGGCATGCCCTGCCCGCACTGCGACGAGATGATCGACGTGTTCGGCACCGGCGGTGGCCAGACCGTCGCCGACGCGCTCACCCGGACCGTCGGCGCCACCGTCCCGGTGCTCGGCTCCATCCCCATCGACGTCCGCCTGCGCGAGGGCGGCGACGACGGCCGCCCCGTCGTGCTCGCCGCCCCCGACTCCCCGGCCGGCGCCGCACTGCGCGCCGTCGCCGGCAAGCTCGGCGGCCGCCAGCGCGGCCTCTCGGGCCTCTCCCTGGGGCTCACCCCGAAGAACAAGTTCTGACGGGCACCAGCCCCGGACGGAACGGGCGACGGGCCGGACGGTGGAGAACCGTCCGGCCCGTCGCGCCGTTGGGGGCCGGTCCCGGGGCCGGCGTGGGGGTCGGTCTCAGGGGCGGGTGTAGGCGCTGAGGTCGGGGACGGTCGAGAAGCCCGCTCCGTAGGCGCTGACGCCGCGCCCGTAGGCGCCGAGCAGGACGCCGGGGGCCTCGCCGGCGAGCACCCAGCCGTACTCCGACTCGCGGTAGCGGAAGGGCTGCGGCAGGCCGTTCACCGGCAGGCTGAGGGTGGACCAGCCGGGGCCGGCCAGGTCGTCGGCGAGGTCCCAGGCGAGCGCGGACTGCTGGTCGAGCCAGTCCTGGCGCAGCGCGCGGTCCAGCTGGCCGGGCCAGGTCGAGGCGAGCAGGCCGGAGCCGGCCAGCCAGGCCGCGGAGGAGGCGGACGTCGCCTCCAGGGTGCCGGTGTTGTCGGCGCTGCGGCGGCTCTCCCGGCGGGCGACCGTGACGACGACGGCGAACCTGCGCACGTCGCGCGGCTCGTACTGCCTGGCCGGCTCCTCGCCGTGGCCGAGCGTGCCGTAGTCGACGCTGCCGCCCGCACCGGCCCGCGGGCCCCCGGCGCCGGCCTGCATCAGGTAGCGACGGCCGGTCCAGCCGTCGTCCAGGCCGTACCAGGGGAAGTCCGCCGACAGGTAGGGCACCAGCGGGTCCGCCGGGCCGGCCTGGCCGCCGACCACCCGGCCACCGGCCGTGGCCGTCCCCACCGCATGACTCGTCGCGTCCATCCCCGGGCCTCCTCAACCTACGTATCCCTGCCGCAGCGCGCTCCCATCGTGGCGTACCGCGACGTCTCCGCCGTGCGTCTTCGGTCCACAGGGGACCGGAAGTGACCGACGGCACAGCGGGGACAATCAGCACAATAGCGGCGCGAACGCCACCGCCCCGCTCAGCCGTGCGGCCGGGCGGGGCGGTGGTGTCGCCGGAGAGGAGGCCCGGCGGACGGCCGGGTGACGGCTCAGGTGGCGTCGGGGTCGAACGGGGGGCGCTCGCCGGGCTGGAGCGGAGCGCCCGCGGAGGCGGCCGCCGGGGCCGCGGCGGAGGACTTGTCCATGCTGACCGTGCCGGTGCGGCCGTGGCCGTTCACCGTGGCGGCGGGCTTGTCGTCCAGCACCGAGCGGATGTCGAGGCCGTCCCGCATCTCCTTGAGGCCCAGCGGGTCCTCGTTGCCGCCCATGAGCTGCTTGCGGACGAAGGTCTTGGGGTGGAGGTCCTCGAACTCGAAGTCCTTGAACTCGGGGCCCAGCTCGCTGCGGATGTCCTCCTTCGCGTTGTCGGCGAAGGACCGGATCTTGCGGATGAAGCCCATGGTGTCCTGGATCAGCTTCGGCAGCTTGTCCGGACCGAAGATCACGATGGCCATGATGACCAGGGTCAGGACCTCCAGTCCGCCTACGTCGCTGAACACCTAAGCTCCCTCAGCTCGTCGGACAACGGTTCCTAACAGCGTAATGGCCACCGGCGGTTTCGCGGCCCACAGTGTGATGAAGCCGCGGTGAAGAGCCGCCGATGGCCGTGGCCGGGGCGCCGGGGTGCGCTCCGGGTGTACGGGAACCGCTAACGGCTCTCGTGGTGCAGACCGGCCAGACCGGAGCTGGGGGTGCGGTCCGGCCCGGGGAGCGGCTGCGCGCTGCGGGTGGCCGCCACCGGGCGGACCGGGAAGTCCACCGGGATCTGCGCGGTCATCGGGACCAGCCCGCCGCTGCGGCCGGTGCCGCCGGGCGGGCTGACCGTGGTGCCGTGCTGGTCCTCGCTCTGCGCGGTGAAGCCGCCGACCCCGCCGAGCGTCACCGCGGCGACCGAGAAGGCACCCGCGGCGGCGAAGACGAAGCGGCGCCCGCGCGGCGGGGCCTGCCGGACCACGGCGGGGCCCGCGGCGGCCGCGGCCGGACCGGCGTGGGCGGAGGCCTCGGGGCGGGCGGCGCGCCGCCCCATCAGCGGGCGCAGCACCGAGCCGCCGCGCCCGAACGCCCTCGGGTCGATCCCCGGCACCGGCGCGTCGGCGCCGAGCGCGCCCGCGCCGAAGGAGGCGCCGGCGCCGCGGCCGAAGGAGCCGCCGTTCAGCCGGCTGCCGCCGAGCGTGCCCCCGGCCGCGGGGAGGCCGCCGCCGGGCAGGTCGTCGTCGTCCCGGCGCGGCCGGTCGGCCGCCGGGGAGCGGTCGCCCGGGAGGTCGTCCGGGAGCGCTCCGACGGCCATCAGCCGGGCCATCAGACCGGAGGACGGGCCGGGGGTGTCGGTACGGGTCAGCAGGTGCTTGACCGCGCGGCCCTCGTCGGCCTCGGCGAGGCACTGCGGACAGGTCGCCAGGTGGGCCTGGACGCGGTCGCGGGAGTCGTGGCCGAGCTCGCCGTCGACGAAGGCGGAGAGCCGCTCCCCGAGGTGGTGCTCCTCGACGGGCTCGGCGGGTCGGACGGCGACCGCGCGCAGCGCGGGCTCACCCGGCAGTGCGGCGGCCGGCGGCACGGGCGCGTCGGTGCCGTCCTGGCCGCGGCGGCCCAGCTGGGGCCAGCCGCTCCGGCGGCCGGTGGGCCTGCCGGTCGCGTCCGGCCCCGGCCGGCCGGTTCCGCTCACGATCGCCTCCGCCCGCGCCCGCCCGGCGCTGCGGGGGCCTCCCCCGCGACGGCGCCCACCGGCACCGGCTCCTCGGAGCCGCCCCGGCGCTCACGGCCGGGGGCCGCGCCGGGGGCGCGGTGCTTGAGCGCGGCACGCAGGTGCGAGCGGCCGCGGTGGATCCGGCTGCGGACGGTGCCGAGCTTGACGCCGAGCGTGGCCGCGATCTCCTCGTAGGAGAGGCCCTCGATGTCGCAGAGCACCACGGCCGCGCGGAACTCGGGGGCCAGGGTGTCCAGCGCCTGCTGGACGTCGGCGTCGAAGTGGGTGTCGCTGAAGTGCTGGGCCGGGCTGGGCTCGCGGCTGGCCAGGCGTTCCGCGGCGTCCTCGCCGAGCGCGTCGAAGCGGATGCGCTGGCGGCGGCGGACCATGTCCAGGAAGAGGTTGGTGGTGATCCGGTGCAACCAGCCCTCGAACGTGCCGGGGGTGTAGGTCGACAACGAACGGAACACCCGGACGAAGACCTCCTGGGTGAGGTCCTCGGCGTCGTGCTGGTTGCCCGTCAGGCGGTACGCGAGGCGGTAGACGCGGGCGCTGTGGGCCTCGACGATCTCCTCCCACGTGGGCGGAGTCCAGGTCTGCGCGTCGGGACCCTCGGCGAAGCTCGCGAGGGCGGCGGGGGCCTCGGTGGTACCGGCGGCCGGCGTCGCGGCGGCCGGCTGGTCCAGGGGGGAGTGCGCAGGCTGGTTCATCACGGGCTTCGGCGTACGGACCGACGTGGTGCTGCGGACGTGCCGCCGCACGGGGACGTCGCCCTCGGCCACACCTCCTCGGTCGGCTCTTCTGCCCAGCAGGGCCACCACCATATCCACCTCACCCGTCAAGCCCGGATAAATGTGCCCGGGGCCGTCAAGCCGGATCACGGGCCGGGGGCGTCGGCTCGCCCGGTCCCTGTCCCACCCAACGGCCCGCCGCCGTACGCGGTTCCCGCCCGGCCAGTAATCTGTGGCAGGAAATATCGACATCCGCTTCGACATCCGCTCCGCGCCGGGCCACCGCCCGGGGCTCCGAAAGAGGCAGCCATCAGCGAGTTCGGGCCCGCCCGCGTGGCCCTCGCCGACACCTACGTCGGCGAGGATGCGGTGCTGACGTACGCCCGGGCACAGTCCGCGCGGACCGGCATCAAGGCGATCGGACCGAGCGGCGGGGCCTGTCTGCGCCTGCTGGCCGCCGCGCTGGACGCCAAGGCGGTGGCCGAGATCGGCACCGGCACGGGTGTCTCCGGGGTCTACCTGCTGCGCGGGATGCGGCCGGACGGCGTGCTCACCACCGTCGACTCCGAACCGGTCCGCCAGCAGCTGGCCCGGGAGGCCTACCAGGCGGCCGGGTTCGCGGCCAACCGGTCGCGGTTCATACCGGGCCGGGCGCTGGAGGTGCTGCCCCGGCTCGCGGACGGCCAGTACGACCTGGTGTTCTGCGACGGGGACCCGGCGGAGTCCCGGGAGTACCTGTCGGAGTCGATGCGGCTGCTGCGGCCGGGCGGCATGGTCTGCTTCGAGGGCGTCTTCCAGGAGGGCCGGCTGGCCGAGCCCGAGCTCCAGGACCCGCAGACCCACGCGGTGCGGGACCTCGTGCGGGACGTCCGGGAGAGCGAGTCGCTGCTGCCGGCGCTGCTGCCGGTCTCCGACGGGCTGCTCTGCGCGGTGAAGCGCTAGAGCCCGGGCCGTCCGGCGGTCCGCGCTGGTCCGGCTGGTCCGGCTGGTCCGGCTGGTCCGGCCACAGCCCGGGTCGCGCAGGCCCGGGTTCCTTGCAGGCCCAGTTCCTTGCAGGCCCGGGAACCACAGAGCCCGGGCCGACGAATTCGTCGTACCCGGGCCCGGCAGCACATCTCAAGGAGATGGCGAGCACCCGCTGCGGTCAGCCGCAGGCCTTCTTGAGGGCCTCGCCGAGGGCGTCGGCCTCGTCAGGCGTGAGCTCCACCACAAGGCGTCCGCCGCCTTCGAGCGGAACGCGCATGATGATGCCCCGCCCCTCTTTGGTGACTTCGAGCGGGCCGTCACCCGTCCGCGGCTTCATGGCCGCCATGCTCGTTCCCCTTCCTGCAACCGCTCAGCTACGCACCGGCAGTCCGTCCACCGCCGGTATCGAACGCATTGATCGGAAGCCATTATCCCGCATGCCACGGCCTGATGACCAACATCACTCTCGGTGCAACCAGGGCCGGACCGGCCCCAAGCGGCACATTTCCCGCCATAAGCCCCGGCGCGGCGCCGGTCCGTACGTCACCGGAAGGTGCGATACCTCACACTCCCCACCCGGCCGCGTGCTCCGGCATCCTGACACAGGACCGACCCGTGACGATCACAAGGGAGCCCCTCGCCCATGTCCGATTCCGTGCTGTACGAGCTCGACGGCGGCCTGGCCGTCATCACCATCAACCGTCCCGAGGCGATGAACGCCCTGGACGTCGCGACCAAGGTGGCGCTGCGGGACACCGTGACCGCCGCGGCCGACGACCCGGCGGTGCGGGCGGTGCTGCTGACCGGGGCCGGCGAACGGGCCTTCTGCGTCGGGCAGGACCTCAAGGAGCACCTCGGGCTGCTGAAGCGCGCCGAGGAGACCGGCGAGGGCGCGCTGAAGACCGTCGCCGAACACTACAACCCGCTGATGCGGGCGCTGGCCGGGATGCGCAAGCCGACCGTGGCGGCCGTCGGCGGCGTGGCCGCGGGCGCGGGCGCCTCGCTGGCCTTCGCCTGCGACTTCCGGATCATCTCGGACACGGCCGGCTTCAACACCGCCTTCGCCGGGATCGCGCTGACCGCCGACTCGGGCGCCTCCTGGACGCTGCCCCGGCTGGTCGGGCACGCCAAGGCGACCGAGCTGCTGATGCTGCCGCGCACGGTGAAGGCCACCGAGGCGATGGAGCTGGGCCTGGCCACCAAGGTCGTCCCGGCCGCCGAGCTGGCCGCCACCGCGCGGGTCTTCGCCAAGGAGCTGGCAGACGGCCCGACGGTGGCGCTCGGCGCGATCAAGGAGTCGCTGGCGTACGGCGCCTCGCACTCGCTGGACGAGCTGCTCGACAAGGAGGACGAGCTCCAGACCATGGCGGGCGAGAGCGAGGACCACCGGATCGCGGTCCGCGCGTTCATCGCCAAGGAGAAGCCGAAGTACCTGGGCCGATAGGACTCCGGGCCCTCCAGCCCCTCAGGGCTCCAGCCCCTCAGGGCTCCGGCCCCTCGGGACTCCAGGCCCTCCGGCCCCTCGGGGCTCCGGGCCGTCAGGACTTCCGGGACTCCCCGGCGCCCCGGCCGCCGTCGACGGCCTGGCGGACGTGGCAGTCCGCCAGGTGGTCGTCGACCAGCCCGCAGGCCTGCATCAGCGCGTACGCGGTGGTCGGGCCGACGAAGCGGAAGCCGGCCTTCTTGAGCGCCTTCGCCAGGGCCGTCGACTCGGGCGTCACGGCCGGCACCTCGTCCAGCGTGCGGGGGGCCGGCCGGTCCGGGTCGCCGGCGTACTGCCAGATCAACGCGTCCAGGCCGCCGTCGAGTTCGAGGGCGACCCTGGCGTTGGCCACGGCCGCCTCGATCTTGGCGCGGTTGCGGATGATGCCGGTGTCGCCGAGCAGCCGCTCGACGTCCGCCGGGCCGAACTCGGCGACCTTGGCGATCTCGAAGCCGGCGAAGGCGGCACGGAAGCCCTCGCGGCGGCGCAGGATGGTGAGCCAGGACAGCCCGGACTGGAAGGCCTCCAGGCAGACCCGCTCGAACAGCGCGTCGTCGCCGTGCACCGGGCGGCCCCACTCGGTGTCGTGGTAGACCCGGTAGTCGTCCGTCGAGTCGCCCCAGGCGCAGCGGCGCAGCCCGTCCGGGCCGACCGGGGCGCCGTCCGCGGTCACTGGTCCGCCGCCGGCTTCACGTCCTCGGGCTGCTTGGTGAGGTTCGCGGGCTCGACCACCTTGGCGAACTCCTCCAGGCCGGGGAGCGGTTCGGCGCCGGAGTCCGGGCCGCCGGTCGCCTCGACGGCGCCGCGCACCGCCGCGACGGCCTCCAGCTCCGCGATCCGGGCGTCCCGGTAAGCGAGTTCGGCGCCCAGGCGGTCGAGGACGTCGTCCACCTCGTCCATCCGGTAGCCGCGGACGGCCATCGGCAGCCTGATGCCGTCCACGTCGTCCTGGCTCAGCGGACGGTCCTGCGGAAGCCTGGCGGCGATCCGGTCCTGTACCGCCTCCGGCAGCGAGCCGCCCCCGCCGAGCGCCACCAGCGCGGCGCCGCCGACCACCACGGCCATGGCCACCACGATCACCCAGAACACGTGCTGTCCTCCCGAAATTTCCGGTCGGCCCCCGGTACGGGTGCCCGTCTGTCCGATCATGACAGCATGGTTCCCGAGAGGCCGGGGGCCATCATCGCACCCGCAGCAGCTGTGGAGGAGACATCGGTGGCACTGCGCCTGGGACCACGGGAATTCGGTGACGACGAGCTGGTGATCATGGCGATCGTCAACCGCACGCCCGACTCGTTCTTCGACAAGGGGGCCACCTTCGCCGACGAGGCCGCGTTCGCCGCCGCCGACCGCGCGGTGGCCGAGGGCGCCGCGATCCTCGACATCGGCGGGGTGAAGGCCGGGCCGGGCGACGAGGTGACGGTCGAGGAGGAGCTGCGCCGCACCGTGCCCTTCGTCGCGGAGCTGCGCAAGCGCCACCCGGAGGCCGTGATCAGCGTGGACACCTGGCGGCACGAGGTCGGCGAGGCGGTCTGCGAGGCCGGTGCGGACCTGCTGAACGACGCCTGGGGCGGGGTGGACCCGAAGCTCGCCGAGGTGGCCGCCCGTCACGACGTCGGCCTGGTCTGCACCCACGCGGGCGGTGCCGAGCCGCGTACCCGGCCGCACCGGGTCGGCTACGAGGACGTGATGGCGGACATCCTGCGGGTGACGGTCGGGCTGGCCGAGCGCGCGGTGGAGCTGGGCGTGCGGCGGGACGCGGTGATCATCGACCCGGGGCACGACTTCGGCAAGAACACCCGGCACTCGCTGGAGGCGACCCGGCGGCTGCCGGAGATGACCGCGACCGGGTTCCCGGTGCTGGTCTCGCTCTCCAACAAGGACTTCGTCGGCGAGACGCTGGACAAGCCGGTGAACGAGCGGCTGCTCGGCACCCTGGCCACCACCGCCGTCTCGGCCTGGCTGGGCGCGCAGGTCTACCGGGTGCACCAGGTGGCGCAGACCCGGCAGGTGCTGGACATGGTCGCCTCGATCCGGGGCACCCGCCCCCCGGCGGTGGCCCGCCGGGGGCTGGCGTGACGCCCTGGGCGGTGCCAGGGCGTCCCTAGATCTCGTTCACCGGCCGGCGGGCGTCGGCGAGGATCTTCATGACCTCGTCGATGTCGTCGGTGATGTGGAACAGCTCCAGGTCGTGCGGGGCCGCCTTGCCCTGCGCGACCAGCGTGTTCTTCAGCCAGTCGACCAGGCCGCCCCAGTACTCGCTGCCGAACAGGATCACCGGGAACCGGGTGACCTTCTTCGTCTGGACCAGGGTCAGCGCCTCGAACAGCTCGTCCAGCGTGCCGAGGCCGCCGGGCAGCACCACGAAGCCCTGCGAGTACTTCACGAACATCGTCTTGCGGACGAAGAAGTAACGGAAGTTCAGCCCGAGGTCGACGAACTCGTTGAGCCCCTGCTCGAAGGGCAGCTCGATGCCGAGGCCGACGCTCAGGCCGCCGGCGTCCGAGGCACCGCGGTTGGCCGCCTCCATCGCCCCGGGACCGCCGCCGGTGATCACCGCGTAGCCGGCCTCGGCCAGTGCCCGGCCGATGGCCACGCCGGCCGCGTACTCGGGCGAGTCGACCGCCGTCCGGGCCGAGCCGAAGACGCTGATCGCGGGCGGGAGTTCGGCGAGCGCGCCGAAACCCTCGACGAACTCGGAGGTGATCCGCAGGACCCGCCACGGATCGGTGTGGAGCCAGTCGGTCGGGCCCGTGGTGTCCAGCAGGCGCTGGTCCGTCGTGCTCTCGCCGACCTGGTCCCGGCGCACCAGCACCGGACCCTTCTGCTTCTCGGGCCATGCCTTCTTCGGGCGCGGCTCGCCCACCCGCTCGGGACCGTGACCGTAGTGCTTTTCGTCTCCAGTGCCTGTCATGACGAAACCCTACGCCCGTTGATCCCGGTTTTCAGGCAACGGTGGAAGGTCGGTTGGGCGACCGGAAGATGGCGTTCAGCTGCCGCTCCTCCGGTCCACCCGTCGGACCGGTCAGCTGGTCAGCCAGGCGCGGAGCCGGTCCTCGGTCTCGGCGATGGCCGTGAGCGAGCAGTGCTCCTCGCGCTTGTGCGCCAGGTTCGGGTCGCCGGGGCCGTAGTTGACCGCGGGGACGCCGAGCGCGCTGAACCGGGCGACGTCGGTCCAGCCGAACTTGGCCCGGGCGACGCCCCCGGTCGCGGCCAGGAAGGCCTGCGCGGCGGGCTGGGCGAGGCCGGGCAGCGCCCCCGGCGCGGAGTCGGTGACGACCACCTCGAAGCCGTCGAAGACCTCGCGGACGTGCTTCTCGGCCTCCGCCTCGCTGCGGTCCGGCGCGTAGCGGAAGTTGACCGTCACCACGCACTCGTCGGGGATCACGTTGCCGGCCACGCCGCCGTCGATGCGCACGGCGTTGAGGCCCTCGCGGTACTCCAGGCCGTCGATCTCCACCCGGCGGGGCTCGTACGCCGCGAGCCGGGCGAGCACCTCGGCGGCGTGGTGGATGGCGTTGTCGCCGAGCCAGCTGCGGGCCGCGTGGGCGCGCACGCCGGTCAGCCGGACCTGCACCCGCAGGGTGCCCTGGCAGCCGCCCTCGACGGTGGCGCCGCTGGGCTCCATCAGCACGGCGAAGTCGGCGGCCAGCCAGTCCGGGTGTTCCTTGGCCAGGTGGCCGAGGCCGTTGCGGTGGGCCTCCACCTCCTCGCAGTCGTAGAAGACGTAGGTGAGGTCCCGGTTGGGCTCGGGCAGGGTCGCGGCCAGCCGGAGCTGGACGGCGACGCCGGACTTCATGTCGGAGGTGCCGCAGCCGTAGAGCAGGTCGCCCTCGACGTAGGACGGCACGTTGTCGGCGATCGGCACGGTGTCCAGGTGGCCGGCGAGCAGGACGCGTTCGGCGCGGCCCAGGTTCGTCCGGGCGACGACGTTGTTGCCGTACCGGTCGACGGTGAGGTGCGGGTAGGCCCGCAGGGCGGTCTCCACGGCGTCGGCGAGCGCCTGCTCGTCGCCGCTGACCGACGGGAAGTCGACGAGCCGGGCGGTCAGCGCACCGCCGTCGAGGGTGAGGTCCAGGGGCGTCTTCGGGCTGCTCATGGTCGTCCAGCCTAGTCCCGCGGGCGGTGGCGGCCGTGAACCGCGGGCGGGTGGGGCGGTGGTCGCGGACGGCGCCGCCGCGAATCCGAGAACCGCGGGCGCCGCACATCCGTCCGAGTGGGTACGGTGTCGGAGCAGAAAGCACGGTGGAGAGGGGCGGCGGTGGCCAGGAAGAGGAGCGGCGGGCAGGGCGGCGACACGACGCCCGGGCGGCGCCGCAGGCCGCTGCGCGCGGTGCTGATCGGGCTGGTGGTGCTCGCGGTCGTCGCCGTGGGCCTGTTCTGGCTGCGCGACCAGAAGCTGCTGACGCCCGAGGGCTGCAGGGTGAAGACGGCGGCCGGCGAGGGCACGCTCGAAGTCCCGCAGGCGGCCAACGCGGCGACGATCGCCGCCGTGGCCCACGCCCGCGGCCTCCCGGACCGGGCGGTGACCATCTCGCTGGCGACCGCGATGCAGGAGTCCAAGATCCGCAACCTGACCGGCGGCGACCGGGACTCGGTCGGCCTGTTCCAGCAGCGGCCCTCGCAGGGCTGGGGTACCGCACAGCAGATCAGCGACCCGGTCTACGCGACCAACAAGTTCCTGGACGGCCTGGTCAAGGTCCCCGGCTACACCCGGCTGCCGCTGACCGACGCGGCCCAGCAGGTGCAGAAGAGCGGCTACCCGCAGGCGTACGCCAAGCACGAGACCAAGGCGACCCTGCTGGCCTCCGCGCTGACCGGCCGCGAGGCGGCCTCGCTCAACTGCGTGGTGCACGACTTCGCCGAGCCGGACCCGGACGACACCGCCTCGGCGGCCGCGTCCGCATCGGCCGTTCCCGCCGCCGCGGCCTCCGCCACCCCGGCCGGCCGGCCGGACCGGGCGCAGGTGCTCAGCGACCGGGTGCGCCGCGAGTTCGGCCGCACGGTGTCGCCGGCCACCGGCTACTCCTCCTCCATCAAGGGCGCCGAGAGCGCCGTCTCGCTCACCCCGGACCCGGCCGCCAGCACCGACGCCGGCCCGGACGCCGAGCGCGAGAACGGCTGGGCGGTGGCGCACTGGGCGGTGGCGCAGGCGCAGCAGCTGGGCATCGAGACGGTCGCGTACGACGGGAAGATCTGGCGCAAGGCCAAGTCCGAGGACGGCTGGAAGCCGCAGCCGACCGGCACCTCGACCAAGCTGGTGCTGGTCTCGCTGGCGGGACCGGCGAAGGCGTAGCCGCGCCGGCGGCGGGGGCGCTGCGCCCGTCCGCGAGGGGCGTGGCGGCAAATGCAGGACACCCGTCCGTGAGGGCGCGGGGACGGGTACCGTCACGCGCTGACGCACTGGTGTCCGGGTTGCCGCCGGACGGGTGATTCGGGTCAACCCCGGTGGACGGCGGATCGGTTGCGGCGGCCCGGGGTGCAGAACCGTCTCTGCCTTGGCCCGCCGTGCGCGCACCCCCGCCGCCGGGCCGGCCGGCACCCCCGACATCGGGCATACCATCCGATCGTCGGCCTGTTCTTTTCCTTGCTCCGGCCGAAACCTTCTGGCTTCTGAAGCGGTAATACCCTCGTCCGCCCGGCGGACGGGACGGACCCAGACCCTTCGAGGAGCCCCATGTCTCACCCCCTCACGCGCCGGATCGCCCAGGCCGCGCTGCTCGTGGCGGCCGGCGCGACCCCGCTGGTCGCGGCCGGCTCCGCGTCCGCCGCCGACGCCCTGCTGCCCAAGTCCGACCTGGCCGCCCCGCTGGGCCAGCTGACCAGCACCGACGCGGGTTCCACCCTGCAGCACACCACCCACGAGCTGGGCCGGGCCGCCGGGAACACCGGCGCCGCGACCGTCGCCGCGGGCGTGCCGGCCGCCTCCGACGCCACCGGCAACATCGTCGCCCACCAGCTCCCCGAGGCCAACGAGAAGGCCGGTTCGCTCACTGCGCCGGTCGACAAGACGGCCGCCACCACCGGCGAGCTCTCCGCCATCACCCCGAAGGTCGCCTCCGCGCTGGCCGGCAAGCTCGGCGACGCCGTCACCGGCGGCCACGGCGCGGCCGGCCGCAGCGCCGGGGCCGGCGCCAACCCGGTCGGCGGGCTCTCGCAGACCGCCGGTCTGACCCAGGGCCTGCCCGGCACGGGCGCGCTCACCGGTGCCGTCCCCGGCGCCAACGCCGTCACCGACGCGCTGCCGCTCGGCGCGCTGGGCCGGGCGCTGCCGGCCGAGGCCACGTCCGCCCTGCCCGGCGCCGACGTGCTGGGCCTGGCCGAGCACGGCTCGGCCAACCGCCTCGGCGGCGCCGACCTCGGACCGAACTCCCCGCTGTCCGGCCTCTCCCCGATCACCGGCCTGCTCGGTGGCCTCGGCGGTCTCGGCGGCGGTGGCCTCGGCGGCCTGCCGATCGGCTGATCCCCCGTCCCGACGCGAAAGGGGGCCGGCGTCCCGTCCCGGACGCCGGCCCCCTTCGTCGTGCCCGCGGTCAGGCGCGCAGCCGCTCCACGGCGGCCGCGACCCGCTCGTCGGTCGCGGTGAACGCGACCCGCACGAACCGCTCGCCGGCCGGCCCGTAGAAGTCGCCGGGCGCCACCAGGATGCCCAGCCCGGCCAGTTCGGCCACCGTCTCCCAGCACGGCCGGTCCTGGGTCGCCCACAGGTACAGGCTCGCCTCCGAATGCTCCACCCGGAAGCCGTACGCCTCCAGTGCGGCCCGCAGCGCCGAGCGCCGGGCCGCGTACCGCCCGCGCTGCTCGGCCACGTGCGCGTCGTCCGCGAGCGCCGCGACCGTCGCCGCCTGGACCGGCGCCGGGACGATCATGCCGCCGTGCTTGCGCACCTCCAGCAGCTCCCCGACCACCACCGGGTCGCCCGCCACGAAGGAGGCGCGGTAGCCGGCCAGGTTGGAGCGCTTGGAGAGCGAGTGCACGGCCAGCAGGCCCTCGTGGCCGTCGCCGCAGACGTCCGGGTGCAGGACGGAGGCCGGGTCGGCCTCCCAGCCCAGCTCCAGGTAGCACTCGTCGCTGACCAGCAGCACCCGGTGCTCCCGGGCCCACTCCACGGCGCGGCGCAGCTCGTCCTTGCCGAGCACCCGGCCGGTCGGGTTGGACGGCGAGTTGACCCAGAGCAGGCGCACCCGCGAGCCGTCCAGCTCGTCCACCGAGTCGTACTCGACCGGCTCGGCGCCGCAGAGCCGCGCGCCCACCTCGTAGGTCGGGTAGGCCAGGCGCGGGTAGGCGACCTGGTCGCCCGGGCCGAGGCCGAGCTGGGTCGGCAGCCAGGCCACCAGCTCCTTGGAGCCGACCGTCGGCAGGACCGCCCCGGGGCCGATTTCGGCACCGACCCGGCGGCGCAGCCAGGCGGCGATCGCCTCGCGCAGCTCGACCGGGCCCCAGACCGTCGGATAGCCGGGCGTGTCGGTCGCGGCGGCCAGCGCCTTCTGGACCACCTCGGGGACCGGGTCCACCGGGGTGCCCACCGAGAAGTCGCAGAGGCCGCCGGGGTGGGCGAGCGCGCTCCGCTTGTACGGCTCCAGCTTGTCCCAGGGGAAGACCGGCAGGAGGTCGGAAACGCGGCGCGCCGCCCCCGGGTGGCCCGGGAACGGCGCGTGCGTGCTGTCGTTGGTGCTCACAGCTCTGTTGCCACCGATCGTCAGTGGTCGGCGTTCTGCGGCGGCAGAGCGGCGATGAACGGGTGGTCACGCTCGATCAGGCCGAGCTTCGAGGCACCACCGGGCGAACCGAGGTCGTCGAAGAACTCGACGTTCGCCTTGTAGTAGTCCTTCCACTCCTCCGGAGTGTCGTCCTCGTAGAAGATCGCCTCGACCGGGCAGACCGGCTCACAAGCGCCACAGTCGACACACTCATCCGGGTGGATGTAGAGCGATCGCTCGCCCTCGTAGATGCAGTCAACCGGGCACTCTTCGATGCACGCCTTGTCCTTGACGTCGACACAAGGCTGCGCGATGACGTAGGTCACGCTGTCGTTCCTCCTCGGAAGGGCCCTTGCGGCCCGTTCTGTTCTGCTCGCGTGCGCGGGTGAGCGCGGCGTCGTCGATGCCCGCCCCTAGTATCGCGGGTCGGAGACCGCAAATGCACAGGAGGTGCCCAGATGGCGGCTGGCGGACCGGTTCAGGACCGTCCCGAGGTCCGGATGGACCGCGCTGACGTGGGACGACGGGTTTCCGTCCGGCGTGTCGCGGAGATCGCGGACGATCGGCCGGTGTTCCGCGATGTGATCGGTGTTCTCACATCCTGGGACGATCGTGGGCTGACGGTCGCCCCGCGCAGCGGCGCCCCGGTCTCCTTCGCCGAGAACCTGCTGGTCGCGGGCAAGGTGGTGCCGCTCTTCCCGGCCCGGCGGGCCCCGCTGCCGGCCGCCACGCCGGCCGAACTCCAGCGGATCGCCGCCCGCGGGTGGCCCGCCGTCGAGCAGGAGCCGCTCGGCGCGTGGACGCTGCGCGCCTCGGCCGGGTTCACCCGGCGGGCCAACTCCGTCCAGACGCTCGGCGACCCCGGACTGCCGCTCGGTGCGGCGCTCACCGCCGTGCAGGACTGGTACGCGGCGCGCGGGCTGCCGGCCTGGGTCGAGGTCAGCGCCCCCGGCTCGCCCGAGGGGCTGCGGGCCGAACTGGACCGGCTGGGCGCGGCGTACTCGCCGACCCTGGTGCGGGTCGCCGGGCTGGCACCGCTGGCCCGGCAGGGATCCCGTCCCGCGCTGGACCGCGTCCGGCTCGCACGCACGGCGGGCACCGAGTGGATGTCGCTGTACCGGCGGGTGACGGACGACCCTGCGGTGGAGGAGGCGGCCGGGCGGGTGGTCCACGGCGGCCCGTCGGTCTGGTTCGCCACCGTGCCCGGCGAGCCCGGGCAGCCGCCGCTGGCCATCGGACGCTGCGTCATCGACGGCCCGTGGGCCGGCTTCGGCGCGGTCGAGGTCGCCCCGTACGCCCGCCGGGCCGGCCAGGCCTCCGCGGTGATGGCGGTGCTCGCGGCCCGGGCCGCCGAGGAGGGCGCCACCGGTGCGTACCTCCAGGTCGAGGCCGAGAACGACGCTGCGATCGCGCTCTATGACGGACTTGGCTTCACGACCAGTCACACTTACCACTACGCACGCCTTCCCCGGGGGTAGAACGCTCCCGGGGCCGTCCGCCCGCCCGTACCGCCTGTACCGCCTGTACGCCCGTACGCCCGTCTGTTGTCCGCCCGTCTGTTGTCCGCCCGTCGTACGAAAGCCGTCGCAGCCACCGTGACCGAGCAGAGCAGAGCACGCTTCCGGACCGAGGCCCGGGCCGAGCATCCCGATCCGGTGCTGCTCTGCCTGCTCGCCGCCGCCGAGCACAGCCCGGCCCCGGACCCCGACGACCCCTCGGACCCGCCCACCCTGGAGGCCCTGCTGGCCGCCTGCGAGGCGGCGTTCGAACGGCATGCCGCCGCCGTCCGGCAGGCCGTCGCCGAGCGCGCGCCGGCCGGGCCGGAGGAGACCGCGGCGCTGCTGGCCGCCGTCCTCGGCGGGCGGGAGCGGTTCCACGGGCGGCAGTCCGACTACCGGAGGCTGGAGTCCTCGCTGCTCCCGGAGGTGCTGCGGCGCCGCCGCGGGCTGCCGATCACGCTCTCGCTGGTGTGGACGGCCGTCGCCCGGCGGGCCGGGCTGACCGTCCACGGCGTGGCCCTGCCCGGCCACTTCATCGTCGCGGTCGGCGGCCCGGGCGGCGAGGAGGAGTACGTCTTCGCCGACCCGTTCCACGGCGGGCGGCTGCTCGACCTGGACGACGTGGCCGCTCTGGTCGGCCGGACCGGCCATCGGTTCACCACCGAACTGCTCACCCCCGCGCAGCCGTTGGACATCGTCCACCGGGTGCTCGGCAACATCCGGGCCTGGGCCGCCGACCGCCCCGAGCACGCCCGCACCCAGCTCTGGGCCACCGAGCTCGCCCTGCTCCTCCCCCGTCACCCGGCGCAGCTCCGCCTGGAACGGGCCGAGCTGCTGGTCCGCACCGGCGACTTCCTCGCCGGCTCGGCCGAGATGGACGCGTACGCGGAGATCCTGGACGCCTTCGACCCGGACACCGCCTCCCGCGTCCGCCTGGACGCCCGGGCGGCCCGGCACCGGTTGAACTAGCGCCCGTCCCCGGACTCCCGTCGTCCGCCCGGAGGCGGCGGGAGTCCGGGAACGGGCGAGAGTCCGGGAACGGGCGAGAGTCCGGGAACGGGCCCCACGGCCCGGCCCCGCGGCCGGCCCTTCCGCCGTGCCCTACAGCCAGCCCTTCTCGCGGGCGATCCGGACCGCCTCGGTGCGGTTGCGGGCCTCGGTCTTCTGGATCGCCATCGACAGGTAGTTGCGCACCGTCCCCTCGGAGAGGTGCAGCCGCTTGGCGATGTCCGCGTTCACCGCACCGTCGGCGGCGGCCGCCAGCACGTCCCGCTCGCGGGCGGTCAGCGGGTTGGCCCCCTCCGCGAGCGCGGCGGCGGCCAGCACCGGGTCGATCACCCGCTCGCCGCGCAGCACCCGGCGGATCGCCTCGGCCAGCTCGGACGCCGGGGCGTCCTTCACCAGGAAGGCGTCCGCGCCGGACTCCATCGCCCGCCGCAGGTAGCCGGGCCGGCCGAAGGTGGTCGCGATCACCACCTTGGTCTGCGGCCGCTCCTTCCGCAGCGCCGCCGCCGCGTCGATGCCGGTCATCCCGGGCATCTCGATGTCCAGCACCGCGACCTGCACGTCGTTGGCGATCGCCGCCGCCACCACCTCGTCGCCCCGGCCCACCTGCGCGACGACGTCGATGTCCCCCTCCAGCCCGAGCAGCGCGGCCAGCGCCTCCCGGACCATGCCCTGGTCCTCCGCCAGCAGTACGCGGACGGAGGGGGCGGCACCGCTCTGAATCTCACTCATGGGAGCCGACCCTAGAGCCTGTCCGACGGGGCCTCGGCAGCGCACGGGCGGGCCGGTGCCGCGCCGCCGCTCCGGCACCGGCCCGCCGGACCCGGTCACGGCGGGCACGGCGGGCAGGCCCCGGCAGGCCGGTCACAGCCTGAAGAGCACTCCGCGCCAGGTCCATCCCGCACCGAGGACCGCCTCCTGCAGCAGGCCCTTCATCTCCCCGGTGTCGAAGCGGGACACCTCCGTCGCCTGCAGGCGGCCGTCGGCCCCGCGGTCGACCTTCCAGTCCCGCGAGACCGTGGTCACCCGCCCTCGGGAGTACTCGCGCGACGACGCCGGCCTCGGCGTGTCCCCGACCCAGGTGACCTCCTGCTGCTCGTCGAGGGCACGGACCTCGTGGCCGGCCGGGACCAGCCGCATCCGGGTCGTGACGGTCCGGGTCGGCTGGGTCCGGGCGAAGAAGGTGCGCCAGGCGGGATCCCGGATCCGCCACTCCGCCACCAGGTCGGCACCCTCGGAGGCGGTGCCGTTCCGGACGACGTAGGGCACGTCGGGCCCGTTGAGCCCGAGCAGCGCCGCCCGGACGTCCTCGGCGGAACGCGGGGCGACACCGCCGCCGGGGTGCCTGGTACCGGTCAATGCGTCGAAGAGGCCCATCGGGTCAGCCTAGGGACGTCCGGCCGCCCGGGACAAGATCGCTACCGGACCGGCGGCGGACGCCGGGTGCCCGGGCCCGCCCCACCGACCGGCCGGCGCACGCCCGGCACCGCGGTCGCGGCCCGCCCGGACGCCGGACGCGTGCGCCCCCGGAGAATCCGCTTGAGTCTCCGGTAGGGGGAGACGCCAGAGTGGAGCACGTGGACGACGACGATGTGCGGTACTCGATCGGCGAGTTGGCCCGGCGGACCGGGCTGACGGTCAAGGCGATCCGCTTCTACGCCGACGAGGGGCTCGTACCCCCCGCCGGCCGGACGCCGGCCGGCTACCGCCGCTTCGACGTCCACGCACTGGCCCGGCTCGACCTGGTACGGACACTGCGCGAGCTGGGACTCGACCTCGCCACCGTCCGGCGGGTACTGGAGCGGGAAGCACCGCTGCGGGAGGTCGCCGCCGCGCACGCCGAGGCGCTGGACGTGCAGATCCGCACGCTCCGGCTGCGCCGTGCGGTGTTGCGGGCGGTGGCCGAACGCGGCTCGACACCAGAGGAGATGCGACTCATGCACAAGCTGGCCAAGCTCTCGGACGCCGAACGGCGGCGCCTGATCGGCGACTTCATCGACGAGGCGTTCGGCGGCCTGGACGCCAACCCGGAGTTCGTCGCGATGATGCGCGCGGCCATGCCCGAACTGCCCGACGAGCCGAGCGCCCCACAGGTCGAGGCGTGGGTGGAGTTGGGCGAACTGGTCCAGGACGACGGGTTCCGCGCCTCGGTGCGGAGGATGGCGGAGCACCAGGCCGCCGAACGCGCCGCGGGCGACCCCGGCGGGCTGCACCACGCGCTCACGGCGACCGTCCGCGAGCAGGTCGGGGCGGCGCTCGCGGCCCGCGTCGCCCCGGAGTCCGCGGCAGCCGACGCGGTGGTGGACGGCCTCACCGCGCAGTACGCCGAGACCTTCGGCCGGCCGGACGACGCGGAGCTGCGCCACTGGCTGCTGCGGCGGCTGGAGACGGCCGGCGACCCGCGCGCCGAGCGGTACTGGCAGCTGCTGTCGGTGATCAACGGCTGGCCGGTGCCGGAGAGCCTGGCCGCGGTGTTCGGCTGGTTCACCCGGGCACTGCGGGCCCGGACCAGCGCATAGCCGCCCGGCCGGACACCGGCGACACCGGCCCCGCCCTCGGACCCCCGTCTGCCCGCCGGACGACGGGAGTTCGGCGAAAGGCCCTAGGCTGCCGGGATGATCAAGCCGATTGAACTCGTCATATTCGACTGCGACGGCGTCCTCGTCGACAGCGAGCGCATCGCCGCCCGCGTCCAGATCGCCCTGGGGGCGGAGCTGGGCTGGCCGCTCACCGAGGCCGAGGTGATCGCGCGGTTCATCGGCCGCTCGCAGGCGTCGATCAGCGCACAGATCGAGGAGCGCCTCGGTGCGGAAACGGCGGCGCTGTGGTGGCAGCGGTTCGAACAGCTCCACCGGGAGGAGGTGGACACCCGGCTGGAGGCCGTCGACGGCCTGCCCGAGGCACTGGACGCGATCACCCTGCCGACCTGCGTCGCCTCCAGCGGCTCGCACGAGAAGATGCGGCACACCCTGGGGCGCACCGGGCTCTACGAGCGCTTCGCCGGCCGCATCCACAGCGCCACCGAGGTCGCCCACGGCAAGCCCGCACCGGACCTCTTCCTGTACGCGGCCCGGCGGATGGGCGTCGACCCGGCGGTCTGCGCCGTGGTCGAGGACAGCCGCCCCGGCGTCCAGGCCGCCCGCGCGGCCGGCATGCGCGCCTTCGGCTACGCGGGCGGCCTGACGGACGCCGCACTGCTGGAGGGCCCGGGGACGGTGGTGTTCCACGACATGCGCGAGCTGCCGGGCCTGCTCGCCGGGGAGCACGTGGAGTAGGAGGCCGGACCGGCCGGCCTCCCGCTCCACCGGCACCTCTACAGCCAGCGCCGGGCGGCCTCGACGCTGTTGCCGCCGTTGGTGTTGAAAGCGATCGCGGCGCCCGGGGCGTGGCGACGGGTCAGGTTGACGACCTGCTCGAAGAGCGGCAGGAGCTGTTCGGTCTTGCGGATGCCACCGCCGATGACCACGACGTCCCACGCGCGCGAGCCCAGGGCCGCGATCACCGTGGCTTCGGCGGATTCGTCCAAGGGGATCAAGGTCATGGCCGCCTCGATGCCGTGATCGCCGAAGCGGGCGAGTTCGGCGTCGAGGGCCGCCCGCAGGGCGTCACCGTCCGTGCCCGGCACGGCATGCGGGTCGATTCCGAGTACGAGAGCAGTGGGCATGACTGGCAGACGCCCGCCCGGACGGGTTCGGTTCCGGCCCCGGCTCCGCCCGGCCGCCCTCACGGCCCGGGGCGTGTGCACTTCGAGCCGTTCACCCGGCTCGACGAGGCGCGCAGCCGGGACGCCGGCGGCAGCGGCCCCGGACTGGCCGTCGCGGCCGACACCGCCGCCCGGCACGGCGGCACCCTGCGGGTCACCCCTCCCCGCGCGGCGCCCGCTTCGTCCTCGAACTCCCCGACGCCTAGGAAGCGTTGGCCGCGGGGCTGGAGACCTCCCGCAGCGGCACCAGCGCCCGCAGCCGGAAACCCCTCCCACGCTCGCCCGGCCCGGTCTCCAGCCGGCCGCCGACCAGTGCCAGCCGCTCGTCGAGTCCGGAGAGCCCGTTCCCCGGCGCCGACTTGCCCGGCCCGGCGCCGTTGTCGGCGATCTCCAGGACGGCGTACCGCTCGCCGCCGCCCTCCCACACCTCGTCCCCCCGCACGGTGCAGAGCGTGGCGCCGTCACCGTGCCGGACGATGTTGGTGACCGCCTCGCGCAGCGCCCAGGCCAGCGCGCCCGCCTCCTCCTGGGCCAGCCCCGGCCAGGCGTCGACCAGTTCCGGCGCCGCCTCCAGATGGACCTGTGCGGCCGCCAGCGCCGTACGGGCGGCGGCGAGTTCGACCGGCAGGGTGGGCCGGCGGAACCCGGTCACGGCCTCCCGGACGTCGATCAGGGACTGCCGGGCCACCTGCTCGATGTCGGCGACCTGCGCCCGCGCCGCCCCTTCGTTGCCGCCGTCCATGAGGCGGCCGGCCAGCTCGCTCTTCAGCGTGATCAGCGACAGCGAGTGCCCGAGCAGGTCGTGCAGGTCCCGGGCCAGCCGCAGGCGCTCCTCGGAGGCGGCGAGGTGGGCCACGGCGGCCCGGGCCTCGCGCAGCTCCTGCATGGTGGTGACCAGCCGCTGGAGCCCGGTCATCGCGACGCCGGAGAGGAAGGCGGTGAGCCCGATGGTGGGGATCGCCCCGGGGTCGGCCTGGCTGAGCAGCCCGACCACCACGGTGAGCCCCGCCATCGCGCCCACTCCGGCGAGGCCGTACCGCGGCGGCGCGATGATCGCGACCGCCACCGAGGCGTAGGTGAACAGCGTCAGCCAGGAGGTGCCGAGGCCGAAGGCGGCGACGACCGCGATGACGACCATCATCGCCACCACCGCCTGCGCGGCCCGCGGCGGCGCCCCGGGCCGGGAGCGGAAGACCACCAGGCTGACGTAGGCGCCGACGAAGGCGACCAGGGCGGCCCAGCCGGCCACCGTGGCGGCCGTCGTGTGCTTCTGCTGGAGCAGGTCGCCGACCGGGTAGGCCAGGTAGACCATCCAGAGCAGCATCCAGCTGACCTTGACCAGCAGTTGCCGCCTGGTCTCCACCGGCGCCCCGGGGACGTTCATGAACGACACCCGCCCCGCCCCCGTCTCCGGCTGCTCGTCGGATCGGCTGGTGAGGGGCGTGTCTGACATGGACGCCATCATGCCTGCCGGGTGTCCCGGCGGTACAGCGCGGCCGCGGCGGCGGTGAAGAGCACCAGGAAGCCGGTCAGTCCGGCCACCGCGACCAGGTCGAGCGAGTGCCCGGGCCGGGTGAAGGTGGCCAGCCTGTTGTACAGGTACACCGGGTTGAACCGGGCGACCGTCTCCAGCGTGCCGGTCACCGGGAACCACGTCCCGCCGAAGAGCGCCATCGCCATGTAGGCGATCATCACGATGGTCTGCACCGAGTCCGGCGCGGCCGCGTAGCCGAACGCCACCCCCAGCGCCGCGAAGACGAAGCTCCCCAGCCAGAGCGCCGCCACCAGGCCGGCCCACTGCCCCGCGCCCAGCTGCACGCCCTGGGCCGCGCCGACCGCGAACACCACCAGGATCGCGGGCAGCGTGGTCACCGCGCTGGCGGCGATCTTCGCCACGGTGTACGCGCGGCCGGGCAGCGCGGTCAGCCGCAGCTGCCTGGTCCACCCGCTCTGGCGCTCCAGCGAGATCCGCTGCGCGGTGCCGGTCAGCACCGAACCGACGGCCCCGAAGGTGGCCATCGACACCATGAAGTAGGTCTTCACCGGCAGGCCGCCGGCCGAGGTGTCGGTGCCGTACGCGTGGATGAAGAAGAAGTACATCAGCGCCGGGTAGAGGACCGTGAAGAGCAGGTACTTCTTGTTGCGCAGGGTGCGCAGGACCTCCAGCCGGATCAGGGTGGTCATCGCACGGCCTCCGTCGTGAGCTCGCTGGTGCCGGCGGCGTCCTGCTCGCCGGTGATGGTGAGGAAGGCCTGTTCCAGGCCCAGGCCGGTGACCTCCAGGCCGCGCGGGTACAGGCCCTCCCGGTAGAGCCCGGCGACGCCCGCGTCGGCGTCCGCGGTCCGGATCCGGACCGTCCGCACCCCCGGCACCCGGGAGCTGACGTCCAGCGCCAGCGTGCCGGGCAGGGCGCGCAGCGACGACTCGTCGAACGGGCCGTCCGCCTCGTGGAGTTCGAAGGTGATCCGGCGGGCCCCGGCCTTCGCCTTGATCTCGGCGGAGGTGCCGTCGGCGATCAGCCGGCCGCGGTGCAGGACGAGGACGCGGTCGGCGATCGAGTCCGCCTCCTCCAGGTAGTGGGTGGCGAACAGCACCGTGCGCCCGGCGTCGGCCTGCGCCCGCATGCTCGACCAGAACGCCTTCCGGACGGAGACGTCCATACCGGTGGTGGGCTCGTCCAGGACGATCAGGTCGCTGGCGCCGGCGATCGCCAGGGCGAAGCGGACCCGCTGCTCCTGGCCGCCGGAGAGCCGGTCCACGCGGCGCTCGGCCAGGTCGGTGATCCCGGCGTCCTCCAGCACCTCCCGGACGGCCCGGCCGCGCGGGTGGACGTCGCAGGCCAGCCTCACCAGCTCGCGGACCTTGACGTCGGCCATCAGCCCGCCGCTCTGCAGCATCGCGCCGACCCGGCCGGCCGCGATCGCCGCGCGGGGGGTGCCGCCGAACAGCGAGACGGTGCCGCGGTCCGGCTCGCGCAGGCCGAGCAGCAGGTCGAGGCTGCTGGACTTGCCGGCGCCGTTCGGGCCGAGCAGGGCGACGGTCTCCCCCGGCCGCAGCACCAGGTCCAGCCCGTCGACGGCCCGCACCCGCCCGTAGTTCTTGCCGACGCCCCGGAAGGCGGCCACCTCCGCGCTCATCGCCCCGGTCCTCTCCCCTGCTGGTGTCGTTCGCACCACCTCAGGGTTCCGCGCGGGCCCGGTACGGCGTCAGTGCCCGCCGTCGTGCCTTCGGCATGACGGATGTCATGCCGGCGGCCGGCACCCGGGTCACGGGTACCGGCCGCCGCAGCCGCAGGCCACCAGGGGCGGGGTCAGATCCCCAGCGACTTCCTGACGAAGTCGACCTGGAGCAGCAGCAGGTTCTCCGCGACCTCCTCCTGCGGCGTCATGTGCGTCACGCCGGACAGCGGCAGCACCGTGTGCGGGCGGCCGGCCGCGAGCAGGGCGGAGGACAGCCGCAGGGTGTGCGCGGCCACCACGTTGTCGTCCGCGAGGCCGTGAATGATCATCAGCGGGCGCTCCAGCCCGGCCGCGTACCCGCTGAGCGAGTTGGCCGCGTACACCTCGGGCCGCTCGGCGGGGTGGCCGAGGTAGCGCTCGGTGTAGTGGGTGTCGTACAGCTCCCAGTCGGTCACCGGGGCGCCGGCGACGGCCGCGTGGAAGACGTCCGGGCGGCGCAGCACGGCGAGCGCGGAGAGGTAGCCGCCGTACGACCAGCCGCGGATGGCGACCCGGCCGAGGTCGAGCGGGAACTCCCCGGCGAGCGCGTGCAGCGCGTCCACCTGGTCGTCGAGGGTGGCGCCGGCGAAGTCGAACGCGATCGACTTCTCCCAGGCCGGACCGCGCCCGGGGGTGCCGCGCCCGTCGGCGACGATCACCGCGAAGCCCTGGTCCGCGAACCACTGGGAGTTGAGGTGCGGGTTGTGCGCCTGGACGACGCGCTGGCCGTGCGGACCGCCGTACGGGTCCATCAGGACGGGCAGCAGGCCGTCCCGCTCCCGGTCGTAGCCGGTGGGCAGGAAGACCGCGGCGGGGATGCGGCGTTCGCCGGCGTAGCGGAAGACCGGGCGGGCGGTGATCACCGGGGTCTCGGCGTAGGACTCGATGGTGGCGATGTCGTCCACCACCACGCCCTCCGGCAGGTCGCGGGCGACCTGGACCAGCGTGCCGGGCAGGTCGGGCTCGGCGGTGGCCCGGACGGTGATCCCGGCCGCGTGCACGGCGCTGGTGACGGAGGTGAACGGGCGGCCGTTGGCGGCCTCCCAGCCGAGCCGCTTGCCGTCGTGGCCGATCCGGCCGACGGCGATCCAGCCGGGCTCGGGGTCGGTCTCGCCGGCGCCGCCGGAGGCGGTGAAGAAGACCTCGTCGGCCGTCACGGCGAGGACCGAGCGCAGGTGCAGGTCGGCCCCGGTGACGGCCTGGTCACCGATCACCAGCGCCCGGACGCCCTCCCGTGGCCCGTCACCGCCCTGCTGCGGGGCCTCGCGCACCTCCTCGATGTCGCTGATCCGGACCAGCTTGCCGTCCGGCGTCCAGGCCGGGACGCCCGGGAACAGCTCCAGCCAGGCGTCGTCGTGCTCCTCGTGCAGCACCTCGGTGACGCCGGTCTCCACGTCCACACCCAGGATCCGCTGGCTGCGCTGGTCGCGGGCCTGGACGAGCAGCAGCGGCACGCCGCCCTTCGACCAGTGCACCCGGGCCAGGTACGGGAAGGCGGCGCGGTCCCAGTCGACCTCGACCCGGGTGCCGTCCAGCCCGAGGACCCAGAGTCCGACCTCGGCGTCGGCGGTGCCGGCGGCCGGGTAGGCGATCTCGGCGGGCTCGCTGCCGGGGTTGGCCGGGTCGGCGATCCACCAGCGGCGCACCGGGCTGTCGTCGGCGCGCTCGACCAGCAGCCGGTCGCTGTCCGGGGACCACCAGAAGCCGCGGTCGCGGTCCATCTCCTCCTGGGCGATGAACTCGGCCTGACCCCAGGTCACGTTCGGGCCGTCCGGCTCGGCGAAGGCCCAGTCGGCGGTCGAGTCGGTGCGGGTGAGGCGCAGCTCGCCGGCGGTGTTGGCGTACGCGACGAAGGTGCCGTCCGGGGAGAGCCGCGGGTCCAGCAGCGGGCCCTCGGCGGGCAGCTCGGTGGTGGTGCCGGCCACCAGGTCGGCGGTGAAGAGCCGGCCGGACAGGGCGAAGGCGGCCAGGGTGCCGGCGCCGTCCAGGGCGTAGCCGACGATGCCGGCGGAGCCCTCGCGGCTGCGCTCGCGGCGGGCCTTCTCGGCCGGCGAGAGGTCCTCCTCGCCGCCGCCGAGCAGGACGGCCGGGTCGGCGGCGATCCGCTCCTCGCCGGTGGCGGTGTCGAGGGTCCAGAGCAGGTTGGCGCGGTCGCTGCCGGAGCGCGAACGGAGGAAGACGACCCGGGAGCCGTCGGATGCGACGGAGAACGACCGGGGAGCGCCGACGGTGTAGCGCAGGGTGCGCGCGTACTGCCTCGGGAAGGTGTCCGCAGGGGTGTGGGAGGTCATGGCACCAGACCCTATGACGTTCCGGTGCCACCACCCGGTGCATTGTGATCACTCGTTCGGAGCATCGTCCCCAAGCGTGCGCCGAACGGCCCCACACCCCTTCCGACCGGCCCATGCGCCCCGTTCGTGCCACCACGCCCCGGCGTGTGCAGACTCACTGAACGTAATGCTCCGCTCACCCATCGGGTATGACTGGTCCAGCGAGTGATCGTCGGCCCCGTCCCGGGCCCCGGTCACCCGACCGAAGGTCCCCACGGTCCCGACCGCCGTCCTCCCGAGGGGCGGCGCACCCGAGAAGGGGTGTGAGCCGACATGGCCCTGTCCGTCTCCGCAGCCATGCTGCTGCTGGTCATCGTGGTGGTGCTGATCCGCCGCTCCGGTCTGAAGCTCGCGCACGCGATCGTCTGTGCGCTCCTGGGCTTCTACCTGGCGTCCAGCTCCATCGCCCCCTCGATCAGCGAGGTCACCAGCAACCTCGCCGGGATGATCAACGGCCTGAAGCTCTGACTCCCCGCGGCCGCCCGCCGGGCCCCCGCCGGACACGGCTTAGGCTTCCTCCCATGACTACCGGCCGCCGCCTGCTCCTGGTCCACGCCCACCCCGACGACGAGTCGATCGGCAACGGCGCCACGATGGCCAGGTACGCCGCCGAGGGCGCAACCGTCACGCTGGTGACCTGCACCCTCGGCGAGGGCGGCGAGGTGATCGTGCCGGAGCTGGCCCACCTCACGGCGGACCGGGACGACGCCCTCGGCCCGCACCGGATCGGCGAGCTGACCGACGCCATGCGCGCGGTCGGCGTCGCCGACTTCCGTTTCCTGGGCGGAGCGGGCCGCTACCGCGACTCCGGGATGATGGGCGTCCCCGACAACGACGTGCCCGACTGCTTCTGGCAGGCCGACGTGGACGAGGCGGCCGGCCACCTGGTCGCGGTGGTCCGCGAGGTGCGGCCGCAGGTGCTGGTCACCTACGACGAGAACGGCGGCTACGGGCACCCGGACCACATCCAGGCGCACCGGGTCGCGATGCGCGCGCACGACCTGGCCGCCGACCCGGCGTACCGGCCCGAGCTCGGCCCGGCCTGGCGGATCGCCAAGGTGTACTGGAACCGGATGCCCCGCTCGGTGCTCGGGGAGGGCCTCGCCCGGACCGCTGCCGAGGCGCGGTTCCCCGGAGTCGCGCAGCCGGCCGACGTCCCCGGCGTGGTGGACGACGCCGTGGTCACGACCGTGCTGGACGGCGCCGCGTACGCCGCCCGCAAGGCCGCCGCGATGGCCGCGCACGCGACCCAGATCACCGTGGACGGCACCTCGTTCGCACTCTCCAACAACCTCGGCCAGCCACTGGTCGCCACCGAGTACTACCAGCTGGTGCGCGGCCAGGCCGGGCCGCAGCTGCCGGAGACCGACCTCTTCGCCGGCCTGGACACCACCGCGGACGACGCCCCCGCCACGGGCGACGCCGTCGCGACCCGCACCGCCGAGGGGAGCACCCGATGACCGGGCCCGCCGACAAGCAGGCGCCCACCGACAAGCAGGCGCCCGCCGTGAAGAAGGCGCCCCGCCGGTCGATCACGGTGGCCGTCCTCGGCACCCGGGAGGAGCGCCTGAAGGAGCCCCAGCCCCCGCTGGCCGGGCGGATCGCGGCTTATGTCCTGTTCTTTCTGCTGGGCATCGCGGTGTCGGTCTGCGGAGCATTTGTGCAGGCCTTGTGGCCGCCCGTGGGAGTCCTGCTGGCCCTGGCCGCCACCGCGGCGACCTTCTACGCGGGCCTGCGGGTGACCGGCACCCGGCTCGGCGCGGCGCTGCCCGCGGCCGGCTGGTTCCTCGCCCTGTTGCTCCTGATGGTCCCTCGGCCGGAGGGGGACAATGTGCTCTGGACCAATGCCACGTCGCTCGCCTGGCTGTTCGTCGGATCGATCCTGGGCGTGATCTGTGCCACCCTGCCGACCCGCACCAGCTGGTTCCCCGGGGTGCCCGGCCCCCCGCGCTGACCGCCCCGCGGGGCCGCGTACCGTACCGCGTACGACGAGCAGTCAGGACCACCCGGTCGTACTCTCATACCGGAGGAACCGGACGTATCAGGTTTTATCCGAACCGGTTCGCCCCCCAGTTCTTCCCAGTATGGTGGTGCCGCAGAACGCCGTACCCGACCGCCGCCCGCCAGGCCCGGCGCCCACGAACCCGCGGTCGCGCCGCACGGCCCGCCCGCGAACCCGGAGCAGAGCAGCATTGAGCAGCCGCGAATCTGAGAACGCCCACCCGACGCCTCGGCGCACGGGTCCGGACGCCTACCCGTCGGGCACCCCGCCCTACGGCACACCGGGGTTCCCCGGCGGCGACCGCTCGGGTGCCGGTGCCGTCGAGGGCTCGGCGCCGGGTGACGAGGACGAGGCCCCGAAGACCGAGACCACGCTCACCACGCGGGTCCGGATCAACATCCCCGGCTCCCGTCCGATCCCGCCGGTGGTGGTCCGCTCCACCGTCAAGAGCGAGGACGGCCCCGGCGAGGAGAACCCGCCCGCCGCCGATCCGGCCGGCCCCCGGCACCGCTCGGCCGCCCCGTCCTCCCCCGTGCTCGGTGTGATGGACGGCAGCCCCCGGACGGCCACCCCGCCGAACCTGCCGCCCGAGTGGGAGATCCCGCCGGCCACCTCGGAGTCCGAGTCCACCGGCGCCTGGTTCCGGCCGCGCCAGAAGAAGGGCGCGGCCGCCGAGCCCGCCCCCGCCGCGGCTGCGGCCGCCGCCGGACCGGCCGCGGCCGCATCGCCCGCCCCCGCTGCCGAGGCCCGCCCGAACGGCGCGCGCCCGCAGAACGCCGGCCGTCCGCAGCAGCAGGGCACCGGCGCGGCCCGCCAGGGCGGCCGCCCGCTGCCCGCCCAGGCCTCCGCACCCGCGCCCGCGCCGCGCCCCACCGGTGCGCCCGCCTCGCCGTTCGGCGCCGGACAGGACACCCCGGCCGACGAGGCCGGCGTGTACGAGGACGCCCCGTTCGCCCAGGGCGCGCCCGCCGACCCCTTCGCCCCCAAGCGCGACCTGCCGCGCCGCAACCCGCAGGGCGGCGGCCGTCCGCAGCCGCAGGGCCAGGGTCGTCCGGCCGGCGGTGCGAACCCGGAGGACACCTCGGTCGACGGCTTCGAGCCGATCCGCGAGGACGCCGCACCGCCCTCCGCCATATCCGGCCGGCCCCAGAACGGCCCGTCCCAGAACGGCGCCCCGCAGCCGGGCCTGTTCGCCTCCGCCCCGGCCGCCACCGACCCGTTCGCCGCCCAGCGGCCCCCGGCCGGCGCCGAGCCGTACGGCGGCGCCGCCCCGGGCAGCCTCTTCCCGGGCGCCCCCGGCCGCCAGGGCGAGCCCGCCGCCCCGGCCGACCCGTTCAACACCTCCCCGGCCCAGCCGCGCCCGGGCGCCCGCCCCGGCCCGGACGGCGAGGCCCCGGCCGGCGCCACCCCGGTGCCCGCGCCCGGCCCCCGGCCGGGCGAGTCCGCCAAGCCGGCGGCCCCGAAGACCGAGGCCGCCAAGGCCAAGCGGGGCGGCTCCGGCAAGAAGCTCGTCAAGCTCGGCGTCTACGGCGTCGGCGGTGTGCTCTTCCTGGGCGCCGCCGCGTACGGCACCGGCCTGATGATGAACCAGTCCGACATCCCCAAGGGCACCGTGGTGCTCGGCACGGACATCGGCGGCAGCAACCGCGACCAGGCCATCCACCAGCTCGACGAGAGCGTCGGCAAGGCCGGCCAGCAGCCGGTCAAGCTGAAGATCGGCGACCAGACGCTGGACCTCGACCCGGCCGTCGCCGGGCTGAGCTTCGACACCACGGCCACCGTGGACAAGCTCACCCAGCACTCGTACAGCCCGGTCGACGTGATCACCTCGCTGAAGGGCGACGAGAAGGCCGTGCCGCCGGAGGTCAAGGTGGACCGGGCCAAGCTCAAGGCCGCCCTGGAGACGCTGGCCGCCGGCTCGGGGCAGGGCCTGACCGAGGGCTACGTCAAGTTCGGCGACAACGGCGAGCCGGTCGTCGTGCCCGGCAAGGCCGGCCAGGCGGTGGACTCCGCCTCCGCCGTCGACCAGGTCGAGGCGGCCTACCGCGACCGCGCCGCGGGCAAGGCCGAGCAGCCCGTCGCGCTCACCGTCACGGCCGCCCAGCCCAAGATCTCCCCGCAGGCCCTGCAGGCCGCCGCGGACAGCCTCGGGAAGTCCGCGGTGAACGGCAGGATCCACCTCGTGGCCGGCGCCAAGACCTGGGACTTCGGCCCGAAGACGGCCCCCAAGACGCTCACCCTGGTCCCGGACGCCTCCGGCAAGATCGCGCCCAAGTGGGACCTGGACGCGCTCAACAGCCAGCTGGCCGGCGTGTTCGACAAGGTGAAGGTCAAGAAGAACGGCCAGACCGCCGCGATCACCCCGCAGGACGTCGCCGACGCCATCACCTCGGTGATGGACAAGACCGGCGACAAGGACCGCACCTTCAAGTTCACCGTCGCCTGACCCGTTTTCCCGTGGGGCGGGCCCGATCCGGGCCCGCCCCTCGACAACTCCGCTCCCCGGTCAGCAAGATGTGACGCCGCACCACGCACGCCGCCTGTCACATCTGCATCGGGAGAACCACCATGGGCCGCCGCCACCTGTCACGCCGCACGGCCCTGGTCGCCTGTCTCACCGCCGTCTCGCTCTCGTTGACGCTCTGCGCCTGCACCGGCGACCAGGGCTCCGCGGCCCTCCCGAGCACGCTGGAGACGCCCAAGCTCACCGCCGTGGACGTCAACCCGCACGACCGCGCCGACCTGCGCCAGGGCGGCACCCTGAACGTCGCGATCGCCCAGTTCTCCAGCCAGTGGTCGCCGGTCCACGCCGACGGCAGCGAGTCCTCGACCATCACCGTCACCAAGCCGCTGCTGCCGACCTTCTTCCGCTCCGACGCGGCCGGCACCCAGACCGTCAACCCGGCCTACCTGCAGGATGCCCACGCCGAGGTGCGGGACGGCCGCCAGGTCGTCACCTGGACGCTCAACCCGAAGGCCCGGTGGTCCGACGGCACCCCGATCACCTGGCGCGACATCGAGGCCAACTGGCGGGCGCTGAACGGGACCGACCCGGCCTACAAGGCCTCCAGCAGCACCGGCTTCGAGCTGGTCACGGCGGTCGAGAAGGGCAAGGACGAGTTCCAGGCCGTGATGACCTTCGAGCGGCCGTTCTCCGAGTGGCAGTCCATGTTCAACGGCGCCGCCAACGCCCCGCTGCTGCCCGCGAGCAGGGTCGCCACCCCGGAGCTGTTCAACACCGCCTACGCGGACGCGATCCCGGTCACCGCCGGACCCTTCAAGGTCGAGAAGCTGGACAAGGCGGCGCAGACCGTCACCCTGGCCGCCGACCCGGCCTGGTGGGGCGACAAGCCGATGCTGGACCGGATCGTCTTCCACGCCATGCTCCCCAACACCATGGCCCGGGCCTTCGGCGACGGCACGGTCGACTTCTTCAACAACGGTCCGGACGTGGCCGGTTACCAGCTGATCAAGAGCACCAAGGGCGCCGCCGTGCGCCGCGCCGGCGGGCCCGACTTCCGCCAGTTCACCCTGAACAGCAAGAGCCCCGCGCTCACCGACCCGACCGTCCGCCAGGCCGTGTTCCAGGCGATCAACCGGGACGTCATCACCCGCACCGACCTCGCCGGGCTCGACTGGCCGGCCGTCACCCTCAACAGCCACCTGCTGGTGGCCAACCAGAACGCCTACCGGGACAACTCCCTCGGCCTCAGCCGCTACGACCCCTCCGACGCCGTCCGCAAGCTCGACGCGGCCGGCTGGAAGCTCGACGGCGACGTCCGGAGGAAGGACGGCAAGGAGCTCAGCCTGCGGATGGTCATCCCCGCCGGCGTCACCCAGGCCCAGAACGAGGCCAACGCCACCGTCCGGATGCTCAGGGACGTCGGGATCAGGGTGACCGTCGTCCCCGCGAAGGCCAACGACTTCTTCGACAAGTACGTCAACCGGCACGACTTCGACATCGCCGCGTACTCGCTGCTCGGCACGCCGTTCCCGGCCAGCGGCAACCGGGCCAACTTCGCCCAGAACGGCGGCACCAACCAGTCCCAGGCCGGCAGTCCCGCCGTCGACTCCGCCCTCGACCGGGCCTCGGCGGCGACCGACGCCGCCACCGCCTTCGAGGCCATCAACCAGGCCGACGGCGAGCTGTGGAAGGTGGCCGGCATCCTGCCGCTCTACCAGCGCCCGCAGCTGTACGGCGCCCGCGCCGACCTCGCCAACATCGGTGCACAGGGACTCTCCGACATCGTCTGGGAGAACGTCGGCTTCACCAAGTAGGGGGCCGGGCACCGGAGTCGGCGGACCCCGGTGCCCGGCCCGGTCCAGCCGGGCGGACGGCTCAGCCCGCGCCGATCACGTCCCGCACCTCGGCGAAGTGGCACGCCGACTCGTGCGCGGCCGGCCCGGTCAGCGCGGAGGGCACCGCCAGCAGCGGGACCTCGGCGGAGCAGCGCTCCTCGGCCTTCCAGCAGCGGGTGCGGAACCGGCAGCCGGACGGCGGGTTGGCCGGCGACGGCAGGTCGCCGCTGAGCAGGATGCGCTCGCGCTGCTCGCGCCCGGTCGGGTCCGGGACCGGCACCGCGGAGAGCAGCGCCTGGGTGTACGGGTGGGTCGGGTGGGAGTAGATCTGGTCCTCCGTCCCGATCTCGACCAGCTTGCCGAGGTACATCACACCGACCCGGTCCGAGATGTGCCGGACGATCGAGAGGTCGTGCGCGATGAACATGTACGACAGCCCGAACTCGCTCTGGAGCTGCTCCAGCAGGTTGATCACCTGCGCCTGCACCGAGACGTCCAGCGCGGAGACCGGCTCGTCACAGATGATCACCTCCGGCTTCAGCGCCAGCCCCCGGGCGATGCCGATGCGCTGGCGCTGTCCGCCGGAGAACTGGTGCGGGTACCGGTTGATGTACTCCGGATTGAGCCCCACCACGTCCAGCAGGTCCTGGACGGCCTTGCGGCGGTCGCCCTTCGGCGCCACCTCGGGGTGGATCTCGAACGGCTCCCCGATGATGTCGCCGACCGTCATCCGCGGGTTCAGCGAGGTGTACGGGTCCTGGAACACCATCTGGATGTTCCGCCGCACCGCCTTCAGCCCCGCCCCGGAGAGCCGGGTGATGTCCTCGCCCTTGAACCGGACCTCGCCGGCGGTGGCCCGCTCCAGGTTCATCAGCACCTTGGCCAGCGTGGACTTGCCGCAGCCCGACTCCCCCACGATGCCGAGCGTCTCGCCCTTCTCCAGGCCGAAGGAGACGCCGTCCACCGCCTTCACCGCGCCGACCTGCCTCTTGAAGACGATGCCCTGGGTCAGCGGGTAGTACTTGACCAGGTCCCTGACCTCCAGGATGGGCTCAGCCATGGAGGGTCTCCTTCCAGAAGTGGCAGGCGCTGCGGCGGCCCGGCAGGTCGGCCCCGTCGGCGTCCAGCACCGGTACCAGCCGCGGGAGTTCGGTGCGGCAGCGGTCCGCCGCCCGGTCGCAGCGGGGGTTGAACGCGCAGCCGTCGGGGATCCGCAGCAGGCTCGGCGGCAGACCCTGGATGGCGTAGAGGTTCTGGCCCTTCTGGTCCAGCCGCGGGATCGAGTTGAGCAGGCCGCGGGTGTACGGGTGGGCGGGCCGCGCGTACAGCTCGTGCACCGGCGCCGTCTCGACGATCCGGCCCGCGTACATGACGGCGATCTTGTCCGCGACGTCGGCGACCACGCCGAGGTCGTGGGTGATCAGGATCAGGCCCATGTTGAACTCGGCCTGGAGCTCGGCCAGCAGGTCCATCACCTGGGCCTGGACGGTGACGTCCAGGGCGGTGGTGGGCTCGTCCGCGATGATCAGGTCCGGCTCCAGTGCCAGCGCCATCGCGATCATGATGCGCTGGCGCATGCCGCCCGAGAACTGGTGCGGGTAGTCGCCCACGCGCTGCCTGGCGGCCGGGATGCGCACCCGCTCCATCAGCTCGACGGCCTTCTCCTTCGCCTCCTTGCGCGAGGCGCCCTGGTGCACCCGGAACATCTCGCCGAGCTGGTAGCCCACGCTGAGCACCGGATTGAGCGAGGAGAGCGCGTCCTGGAAGATCATCGCGATCTTCCGGCCGCGCACCGCCCGGCGCTCCTTGGGGCTCATGGTGAGCAGGTCCTCACCGCGGAACCGGATCGAGCCGGCGGTGATCCTCCCGGGCGGCATGTCCAGGATGCCCATGATCGCCTGCGCGGTCACCGACTTGCCCGAACCGGACTCGCCGAGCACCGCGAGCGTCTCCCCCGCCGACACCGCGTAGCTCACGCCGTTGACGGCCCTGGCCACGCCGTCCCGGGTGTGGAACTCGATGTGCAGGTCGTCGACCTCCAGCAGCGGGGTGCCGGGCACCAGGCTCTCCCTGCCGCCGCCGGTCACCTCCACCGTGTTCTGGCGCGGTACCGCGTCCTTCGACAGCCTCGTCGTGTCACTCATCGTCCGTGGCCCTCCTCAGCGCAGCTTCGGGTCGAGGGCGTCGCGGACCGCGTCGCCGAGCATGATGAACGCCAGCACGGTGATGCTCAGCACGGCGGCCGGGAAGAGCAGCACATGGGGGGCGGTCAGGAAGCGGGACTGCGCGTCGCTGATCATCAGGCCCCAGGAGATCGCCGGGGACTGGATGCCGATCCCGAGGTACGAGAGCGCGGCCTCGGCACCGATGTAGACGCCCAGGTTGATCGTCGAGACCACGATGACCGGGGCGACCGCGTTCGGCAGGATGTGCCGGGTGACGATCCGTCCGGTGCCGGCGCCGAGCGCCTTGGCCGCGACCACGTAGTCGTTGTGCTTGTTGGAGATCACCGCCGAGCGCATCAGCCGGTAGATCTGCGGCCAGCCGAGCACGGCCATCACGGCGGAGACCGTCCAGGCGTTGCCCTTGCCCCAGGTGGACATGATCAGCATGCCGCCGAGCAGCAGCGGGATGGCGAAGAAGATCTCGGTGAGCCGGGAGAGCGAGCTGTCCCAGAGCCCGCCGGTCCAGCCGGCCCAGAGCCCGAGCGCACCGCCGACCGCGACCACGAGGGTCGTGGTCAGGATGCCCACGATGATCGAGTTGCGGGCGCCCCAGATCGTGCGGGTGTAGATGTCGCAGCCCTGGACGTCGAAGCCGAACCAGTGGTCCGCGCTGGGCCGCTTCAGCGAGTCGGCCAGGTTGCAGAAGCCCCCCGCCCTCGGGTCCGCGTCGGTGAACAGCTGTGGGGCGACGGCCAGCGCCACCATGAACAGCACCAGGAACCCGCCGATCAGGAACAGCGGGTTGCGCCGCAGGTCGTACCAGGCGTCGGTCCAGAGGCTGGCGACCCGCTCGCCGCCCTTGCCGCCGCTCCCGCCCTTGCCGTCCTTGCCGTCCTTCCCGTCCTTGGTGGCCGTGGCGGCCTCGGCAGCCGGCCCGCCCGTGGCGGACCCGGAGCCGGGCTGCCCCGGGATCGCCGCCCTCGTGTTCTCGCTCTTCGTCGGCTCACTCATAGCGGATCCTCGGGTCCAGGACGGCGTACATCAGGTCGACCACCAGGTTGGCGAGCAGGTACACCAGCACCAGGGCACTCACGATGCCCACCACGATGGTGCGTTCGCGCAGGTAGACGGACTGGAAGAGCTGGTGCCCGACCCCGGGGATGTTGAAGATGCCCTCGGTGATCACCGCCCCGCCCATCAGCCCGCCGAGGTCCATGCCGAGGAAGGTGACGATCGGGATCAGCGCGTTGCGCAGCCCGTGCCGGACCACCACCCGCAGCGGCGAGAGCCCCTTGGCGACCGCCGTCCGGACGTAGTCCGCCCGCATCACCTCGATCAGGCTGGTCCGGGTGAGCCGGGCGACGTACGCCAGCGAGGTGGAGGCGAGGACGTAGGCCGGCAGCAGGTAGGACCGGAAGCCCGCGTCCTCGTTGAACGAGACCGGGAAGAAGTCGATGCCGTAGTCGGTGTTGAGCTTCACCCCGAGGATCAGCTGGAGCACGAAGCCGATCACGAAGACCGGGATCGAGATGACCATCAGGGTCGAGATCAGCACCACGTTGTCGATGAACCTGCCGCGCCGCAGGGCGGCGATCACACCCGCGGTGACGCCCACCGCCATCTCGATCACCAGGGCGGTGACCGCCAGGTTGATGGTGTAGGGGAAGGCGGTCTTCATGACGTCCACGACCTGGTTGCCGCGGTAGTCCTCACCGAAGTCGCCCTTGAACAGGCCGACCAGGTAGTCCCAGTACTGGACGAAGAACGGGTCGTCCAGGTGGTAGCGGTCGCGCAGGACCGCCACGACGGCGGGGTCCTGCCGCTTCTCACCGGCCAGTGCCGTGATGGGATCGCCAGGCAGCAGGAAGACCAGTGCGTAGATCAGGAACGTCGCGCCGAGAATCACCGGTATGGCCTGGATGATCCGGCGGACCACATAGCGGCCCATGCGGCCTCCTCGTGGCTCGGGGCACGCCGCTGCCGGATGGCGCGGGGATCACCCGCGCCACCCGTCAGGTCGTGCCGGTCGGCTGGGTCGCGGTCAGGCCAGTTCGACGTTGGCGAGGTCGATGCGGTTCTGGGCGTCGATGATCACGTTCTTCACGGCCTTGGTGTAGGCGCCGGAGGTCATGTACGTGTACACCGGGATGTACGGCAGTTCCTTGATCAGGATGTCGTCGGCCTGCTGGTAGAGCTTGATGCCCTCGGTGTCGCTCTTCGCGCTGTCGGCCTTGGCCAGCAGGGCCTCGAAGTCCTCGTTGACGTAGCCGCCGTAGTTGGAGCCGTTGTCGATCGCGATCTTGGAGAAGATCGGCCGCAGGTAGTTCTCGATCGACGGGTAGTCCATCTGCCAGGCCATCCGGAAGGCGCCGGAGTACTTGTGGTCGCCCAGCGCGGTGAGGATCGCGCCGAACTTCTCGAACGGCTTGAAGGTGACCTCGATGCCGAGGTTGTTCTTCAGCTGGTTGCCGACCGCCTCGATCCACTCCTTGTGGCCGCCGTCCGCGTTGTAGCCGATCTCCAGGGTGTTCCCGGGCAGACCGCCGGCCTGGGTGAAGAGCTCCTTCGCCTTCGCCGGGTTGTACTTGGCGGCGTCGCCGAGCGCACCCTGGCGGTAGCCCGGAATGATCGGGCTGATGAAGTCGTCGGCGGGCTTGCGGGTGCCCGAGAAGATGGTCTTGGTGATCGCCTCGCGGTCGATCGCCATCGAGATCGCCTTGCGCAGCTCGGGCTTCCCGAACGCCGGATTGGTCGAGATCGGGAATCCGATGTAGCCGACCCCGGATTCCGGCTTGTAGATGTAGCGCTCACCGAACTCCTGGGCGACCGTCGACATCGCCGAGATCGGGAGCTTGTTGGTGATCTGGATGTTGTCCGCGCGCAGGTCGTTGTACGCGGTATCCAGCTTGTCGTAAATCTTGAAGGTGACGGAATCCAGCTTGGCCTTTCCGTCGGCCGCCGGGAAGTTCTCGTACCGCTTCACCTTGATCTGCTTGTTGTGCTCCCACTTGCCGTCCATCTGGAACGGGCCGTTGCCGATCGGCGCGTCCTCGAAGGCCTTCGGGTCGGTGAAGAACGCCTTCGGCAGCGGGTAGAACGCGGTGTAGCCGAGCATGGTCTTGAACTGGGAGAACGGCGCCTTGAGGGTGACCGTGAAGGTCTTGTCGTCGACGACCTTGAGGCCCTTGAGCTTGTCGGTGGCGGGCTTCTTGTCCTTGCCCGGCGCCAGCTCGTCGGAGCCGAGGATCTTGTCGAAGAACGGCAGCCCCTCCTGCGCGTTGTCCTGGTTCGCCCCGTAGTTCCAGGCGTCGACGAAGTTCTGCGCGATGACCTTCTCGCCGTTGTGGAAGGTGTAGCCGTCCTTGAGCTTGATCGTCCAGGTCGTGGCGTCGCTGGTCTCGATGGACTCGGCGGCCCGCAGCTTCGGCGAGTTGTCCTTGTGGTCGTAGTCGACGAGGCCGGCGAAGAGCGCCGAGAGGACCTGGGCACCCTCGGACTCCGCCGTGTTCTGCGGCACCAGGCCGTGCTGCGGCTCACCCGACTCGATGCTGATCGAGCCGCCCTTCTTGCCCCCGCCGTTCGCCTGGTCCGAGGACTTCTTGTCGCTGCCGGTGCTGCACGCGGAGATCGCAAGCGCGGTGCAGGCCGCCAGCGCGGTCCAACGCATCGTCTTGGTGAGCCTCATTCAACTGCTCCTCGATTTAGGGGCTTACGAACGAACGGCGCCCCGCCACTCGGTGTGCCGGGCATGGCGAGGATCGACATCTCAGGGCCGATCCGCACAGTTGGCGAGGTGACCACTGATACGCGCAGAGCAACTATCGATCACCCGACCCCTCCGACGGAATCCACGTCACATCTCTTTTCAATTACATGCTCAGACCAAGTCGTGACAATGCTCGCCAAATTCCTGCATATCGCGCACGGAGGCCGGTACTCCGGATTCCGGATAACGAACAATATTCTCCGGTATTCGATGCTTTACGGAGCGTAATGATCAAATTCGGTCGGGGAATTCCGTGTTTCCGCAGGACAACGCGAGGGCGCGCCCTCCGATGGGAGGACGCGCCCTGGTTCGGGATCCGGACGACCGTGTCAACCGGTTTCCGGCGGCGGTGGGGCGGACCCCCCACCGTTCTCACTCTCGGCGGCGGACGGCCCGCTCTCGCGCTCGGCGGCGGACGGCCCGCTCTCGCGCTCCGCCGCGCTCTGCCCGATCTCGCGCTCCGCCGCGCTCTGCTCATTTTCGCGCTCCGCCGCGAAGTGACACGCCGAGTCGTGCCGGGCGAGCCCGTCCAGCCACACGGGCCCGGCCAGCAGCGGCACCTCCACCGCGCAGCGCTCCTGCGCCTTCCAGCAGCGGGTGCGGAAGCGGCAGCCGGACGGCGGGTTGGCCGGCGACGGCACGTCCCCGGTGAGCACGATCCGGTCACGGCTCTCGCGCGCCGTCGGGTCCGGCACCGGCACCGCGGAGAGCAGCGCCTGGGTGTACGGGTGGGTCGCGTGGTCGTAGATCTCCAGGTCGGTGCCGATCTCGACCATCTTCCCCAGGTACATCACGCCGACGCGGTCGGAGATGTGCCGGACGATCGAGAGGTCGTGCGCGATGAACATGTACGAGAGGTTGAACTCGCCCTGGAGCTGCTCCAGCAGGTTGATCACCTGCGCCTGGACGGAGACGTCCAGCGCGGAGACCGGCTCGTCGCAGATGATGATCTCGGGCTTGAGTGCGAGGCCACGGGCGATGCCGATGCGCTGGCGCTGGCCGCCGGAGAACTGGTGCGGGTACCGGTTGATGTACTCCGGGTTCAGGCCGACGACGTCCAGCAGGTCCTGGACGGCCTTGCGGCGGTCGCCCTTCGGAGCCACCTCGGGGTGGATCTCGAACGGCTCCCCGATGATGTCGCCGACCGTCATGCGCGGGTTCAGCGAGGTGTACGGGTCCTGGAACACCATCTGGATGTTCCGGCGGACGGCCTTGAGGGCCGCCCCGGAGAGGTGGGAGATCTCCTCCCCCTTGTAGCGCACCGACCCGCCGGTGGCCGGCTCCAGGTTCATCAGCACCTTGGCCAGCGTGGACTTGCCGCAGCCCGACTCCCCCACGATGCCGAGCGTCTCGCCCTGGACGAGGTCGAAGGAGACGCCGTCCACCGCCTTCACCGCGCCGACCTGCTTCTTGAAGAGGATGCCCTTGGTGAGCGGGAAGTGCTTGACCAGGTCCCGGACTTCGAGGATCGGCTCGCCCGGCGGCACCTCCTGCGCGAACGCGACCTCCTCCGGCACCACCGGCCCCAGCGCGCTGGCCCCGTTAGCGGTCATGGAGGGTCTCCTTCCAGAAGAAGCAGGCACTGCCCCGCCCGGCCATCTCCCTGCCGTCGTCCTCGGTGACCGGGAAGAGCTCCGGCACCTGGCCGCGGCAGATCTCCTGGGCCCGCGGGCAGCGCGGGTTGAAGGCACAACCCGGCGGGATCCGCAGCAGGTTGGGTGGCAGGCCCTTGATCGCGTACAGCTCCTGGCCCTTCTGGTCCAGGCGCGGGATGGAGTCCAGCAGGCCGCGGGTGTACGGGTGGGCGGGCCGCGCGTACAGCTCGTGCACGGGCGCCGTCTCGACGATCCGGCCGGCGTACATGACGGCGATCTTGTCCGCGACGTCGGCGACCACGCCGAGGTCGTGGGTGATCAGGATCAGGCCCATGTGGTACTCGGCCTGGAGCTCGGCCAGCAGGTCCATCACCTGGGCCTGGACGGTGACGTCCAGGGCGGTGGTGGGCTCGTCGGCGATGATCAGGTCCGGCTCCAGCGCCAGTGCCATCGCGATCATGATGCGCTGGCGCATGCCGCCGGAGAACTGGTGCGGGTAGTCGTTGACCCGCTGCTTGGCGGCGGGGATGCGGACCCGGTCCATCAGCTCGACGGCCTTCTCCTTGGCCTCCTTGCGCGAGGCGTTGTGGTGGGCGCGGAACATCTCGCCGAGCTGGAACCCCACGGTGAGCACGGGGTTGAGCGAGGAGAGCGCGTCCTGGAAGATCATCGCGATCTTCTGCCCGCGGACCTTCCGCCGCTCCTCCCTCCCCATCTTGAGCATGTCCTGGCCGCGGAACCGGATCTCGCCCCGGGGGATCCGGGCGGGCGGCATGTCCAGGATGCCCATGATCGCCTGCGCGGTCACCGACTTGCCCGAACCGGACTCGCCGAGCACCGCGAGCGTCTCCCCCGCCCGGACGCTGTAGTTGACCCCGTTGACCGCCCTGGCCACCCCGTCCCGGGTGACGAACTCGACGTGCAGGTCGCGGACGTCCAACAGCGGCCCCTCGTAGGGCGCCTCCCGGTTCGGCTTGCCGGTGTCGACAGCTGTGGTCACGATGAGTCCCCTCGCTCAGCGAAGCTTCGGGTCGAGGGCGTCGCGGACCGCGTCGCCCAGCATGATGAAGGCCAGCACGGTGATGGAGAGCGCCGCGGCCGGGAAGAAGAGCACGTACGGGGCGGTCCGGATCACCTTCTGCGCGGAGGCGATGTCGATGCCCCAGGAGATGGTCGGGTCCTGCAGCCCGATGCCGAGGAAGCTCAGGGTGGCCTCGGTCGCGATGTAGCCGCCCAGGGCGATGGTGGCGACGACGATCACCGGGGCGAGCGCGTTCGGCAGGATGTGCCGGAACATCAGTCGCCCGGTGCCCGCGCCGAGCGCCCGCCCGGCCACCACGTAGTCGGCCTGTTTGACGGTCAGGACGGCACCGCGCATGACGCGCGCGATCTGCGTCCAGCCGAGGACCGCCAGGGCGATGACCACGCTCCACACCGTGCGGGCGGAGAAGGCCCCCAGCAGGACCAGCGCGCCGAGCAGCAGCGGAATGCCGAAGAAGATGTCGATGATGCGGGAGATCACGGCATCCACCGCGCCGCCGAAGTACCCGGCGATCATGCCGGTCAGCCCGCCGAGCAGGGTGACCCCCAGGGTCACGAAGATGCCGACGGTGATCGACGCCCGGGCCCCGTAGATCACCCGGGCGTAGATGGACCGGCCCTGGCCGTCGTAGCCGAACCAGCCGGCGCCGAAGAAGTCCGTCCAGTCCGGACGCTTGAGGAAGTCGTGGATCAGGTCGGACTTCCGGGGGTTGGCGTCCGTGAACGCCCAGGGGAAGATCGACATCAGGATCAGGAGCACGATCAGCAGCGCCGAGATCAGGAAGATCGGGCGCCGCCGGAGGTCCCGCCAGGCGTCGCCCCAGAGGCTGCGGGCCTCCTCCCGTTTGGCCGGGTCCCCCTCCACCAGGGTCTCCAGCTCGACCGCCATGCCCTGCTCGCCGGCGAAGTCCAGGTGGTCGACGCCGGGCTTGGGGTGCCGCTCGTACGAGCTCTCGTCGTGCACGTCAGGCATAGCGGATCCTCGGGTCCAGGACCGCGTAGAGCAGGTCGACGATCAGGGAGGCGACGAGGTAGACGATCACCAGGACGGTCACGATGCCGACCACGGTGGGCCCCTCCTTCTGGTTGATCGCCCGGTACAGGACGTTGCCGATGCCCTGCACGTTGAAGATCCCCTCGGTCACGATCGCGCCGCCCATCAGCGCGCCGAGGTCGGTGCCCAGGAAGGTGACCACCGGGATCAGCGAGTTGCGCAGCAGGTGCCGGGAGATGATGGTCCGCCGGGGCAGGCCCTTGGCGACCGCGGTGCGCATGTAGTCCGCCCGCAGGTTCTCCCCGATCGACGTCCGGGTGAGCCGGGCGACGAACGCGAGGGAGAGCGAGCCCAGCACGATCGCGGGCAGGATCAGCTGGGAGAGGTCCTTGGAGTTCTGGACGGTCGGAGTGACCCAGCCCAGGTTGGTCGCGAAGATCGTCTGGGCGATGTACGCGAGCACGAACACCGGGATCGAGATCACCACCAGGGTCAGGACCAGCACCAGGGTGTCCTGGATGCTGCCCCGCCTGAGGCCGGAGACCAGGCCCAGCGCCAGTCCCACGATCAGCTCGAAGGCGAAGGCCATCAGGGCCAGCCGGATCGTGACCGGGAAGGCGTCCGCCATGATGTCGGTGACCGACCGGCCGGTGAAGCTCGTCCCGAAGTCGCCCTGGAACAGGTTGCCCATGTAGTGCAGGTACTGCTTCCACAGCGGCTGGTCGAGGTAGTACCGGTGCTTCAGGTTGGCCACCACCGCCGGGTCGGCCGCCTTGTCCCCGAACAGCGCCGCGACCGGGTCGCCCGGCAGCGTGTAGACCATCAGGAAGATCAGGAATGTGGAGCCGAAGAACACCGGGATCATCTGCAGCACCCGCCGCAGCACGTAACTTCCCATCCGAGCCTCCTTCCTAGGTGACTGGGTGACTGGGTGACTGGTCGGCCCGCGACCGGGGGCGGCGGGCCGTCGGACCTAGTGCCCGGGCCCCGCCCCCCGTGCGGGGAGGGCGGGGCCGGCACGGGTGACTGTCAGCCCTTGACCTCGACCTGGGTCCAGGCCGGGTTCCCGAAGGAGTCGAACGCCACGTTCTGGACGTTGCTGGAGTAGCCCGAGTTGGTGCGGTAGTACCAGAGCGGGATCGCCGGCATGTCGGTGGCCAGCACGGCCTCGGCCTGCTGGTAGCCGGTCACCGAGCCCTGGACGCTGTCCGCCTGGTCCGCCTGGGTGGACAGCTTGTCGAACTGCGCGCTGCTGTAGCCGAAGTCGTTGGACGCGGCGCCGGTGCGGTAGACGTCGGCGAGGAAGTTGGCGTTCAGCGGGTAGTCCTGCACCCAGCCGGTCCGGAACATGCCGTCGATCTGGTGGCCGGTGATCGCCGCACGGGCGGTCTTGAAGTCGGGCTTCGGGTCACCGACGCAGTCCACGCCGGTGCTCTGCCGGATCGAGTTGCAGACCGCGTCGACCCACTCCTTGTGGCCGCCGTCCGCGTTGTAGGTGATGGCCAGCTTGTTGCCCGGGACGCCGCCGCCCTGCGCGATCAGCTGCTTGGCCTTGTCCGGGTTGAACGTGCAGAACTCGCCGCACTGGCCCGCCTTGTACCCCTCGACTCCCTCGGCGACCCAGGCGCTGGCGGGCGCGCGCGACCCCTGGAGCACCGTCTTGGTGATGGTGTCGCGGTCGATCGCCATCGAGATGCCCTGACGGACCTGGGCCTTCTCCGGTGCGGCCCAGTCCGCCTGGTACAGCGTGAAGCCGACGTTCTGGATGGCACCCTGCGGGGAGTCGATCGCCCGGTCGCCGAGGTCGTTCTTGTACGTCGCCAGCGCGGACGGCGGGACCTGGTCCATCACGTCCAGGTTGTTGGACTGCAGGTCCGCGTAGGCGGCCTCGGCGGTGCTGTACATCTTGAAGACGACGCCGCCGTTCTTCGGCTTGTCGACGCCCTGGTAGTTCGGGTAGGTCTTGGTGACCACCTGCTGGTTGTGGTCCCAGCTGACGAACTGGTAGGGGCCGTTGCCCACCGGCTTCTGCCCGTACCCGGTCGGGTCGCTGAAGAAGGCGTCCGGCAGCGGGGAGAAGGCGATGTACCCGAGCTTGTACTCGAAGTACGAGACCTTGTTCCTCAGCTTGATGGTGAAGTGCGTGTCGTCGACGACGGTCAGGCCGGACATCTTGGTCGTGGTCGGCTGGCCACTGGCGGGGTGGACGTCCTGGTAGCCCTCGATGTCGGAGAACCAGGAGCTGTTGATCTGGTTGTTGGTGGTGGTCGCGGCCCAGTTCCAGGCGTCCACGAAGTTGTTCGACTTGACCGGCGTGCCGTCGTGGAAGGTCCAGCCGCTCTTCAGCGTGACGTTGAACGTCTGCGAGTCGCTGGTGTTGATGCTGTCCGCGACCTGCATCCGGATCGTGGCGTTGCTGGGGTCGTAGTCCACCAGCCCCTTGAAGAGGTTCTGGATGATGCGACCGCCACCGGTCTCGTTCGCGTTCGCCGGCTGCAACGGGTTCTGCGGCTCACTGCTCTGGTAGCTGAAGGTCTTGCTGCTGTCCGACGAACTGCCGCCGCCTCCGCTGCTGCTGCACCCACTGGCCACCAGGGCCACGGATGTCGCGCCGGCGAGGACCCATCGAGCACGAGTGGCTGCGGGCATGGAGGTCCCTCCTCAAGGTGTGTGTCGCATCACACCCCATGAGAAGCTCGCCCCGGTGACGGCGCGAGTCGGGTACCCCCGGACGGGTGCAAGGGACCCCACCAGGAGTTGACGGAACGCCGGAAGGGCCCGCGGCACGACGGCCGCGGGCCCTTCCGGGGAACGCTCGGGATCAGACGGCGGCGGCCGTCTCCCGCACCTCGGCGAAGTGGCACGCCGACTGGTGCTTGGCCGGGCCGCTCAGCACCTCCGGCACCGCCAGCAGCGGGACCTCGGTGGAGCAGCGGTCCTCCGCCTTCCAGCAGCGGGTGCGGAAGCGGCAGCCGGACGGCGGGTTGGCCGGCGAGGGGATGTCGCCGGTCAGGATGATCCGGTCACGGCTCTCGCGCGCCGTCGGGTCCGGCACCGGCACCGCGGAGAGCAGCGCCTGGGTGTACGGGTGCGTGGCGTTGTCGTAGATCTCCTCGTCGGTGCCGATCTCGACCATCTTGCCGAGGTACATCACGCCGACGCGGTCGGAGATGTGCCGGACGATGGAGAGGTCGTGCGCGATGAACATGTACGACAGCTCGAAGTCGCTCTGCAGCTGGTCGAGCAGGTTGATGACCTGCGCCTGGACGGAGACGTCCAGGGCGGAGACCGGCTCGTCGCAGATGATGATCTCGGGCTTGAGCGCGAGGCCGCGGGCGATGCCGATGCGCTGGCGCTGGCCGCCGGAGAACTGGTGCGGGTACCGGTTGATGTACTCCGGGTTCAGGCCGACGACGTCCAGCAGGTCCTGGACGGCCTTGCGGCGGTCGCCCTTCGGAGCCACCTCGGGGTGGATCTCGAACGGCTCCCCGATGATGTCGCCGACCGTCATGCGCGGGTTCAGCGAGGTGTACGGGTCCTGGAACACCATCTGGATGTTCCGGCGGACGGCCTTGAGGGCCGCGCCGGACAGCTTGGAGATGTCCTCGCCCTTGAACAGGACCTGGCCGGAGGTGGCCCGCTCCAGGTTCATCAGCACCTTGGCCAGCGTGGACTTGCCACAGCCGGACTCGCCGACGATGCCGAGCGTCTCGCCCTTCATCAGGTCGAACGAGATGCCGTCGACCGCCTTGACCGCGCCGACCTGCTTCTTGAAGAGGATGCCCTGGGTCAGCGGGTAGTGCTTGACCAGGTCCTTGACCTCCAGGATGGGCTCAGCCATGGAGGGTCTCCTTCCAGAGGTGGCACGCGCTGCGGCGGCCGGTGAGCTCCTTGCCGTCCTTGTCGGACACCTGGTGCAGCTTCGGGATCTCCGTGCGGCACAGGTCGGTGGCGAAGTCACAGCGGGGGTTGAACGCGCAGCCGGCCGGAACCTTCAGCAGGTTCGGGGGAAGGCCCTTGATCGCGTACAGCTCCTGGCCCTTCTGGTCCAGGCGCGGGATGGAGCGGAGCAGGCCCTTGGTGTAGGGGTGCGCCGGGTTGGCGTACAGGTCGCGCACCGGGGCGGTCTCGACGATCCGGCCCGCGTACATGACGGCGATCTTGTCCGCGACGTCGGCGACCACGCCGAGGTCGTGGGTGATCAGGATCAGGCCCATGTTGTACTCGGCCTGGAGCTCGGCGAGCAGGTCCATCACCTGGGCCTGGACGGTGACGTCCAGGGCGGTGGTGGGCTCGTCGGCGATGATCAGGTCGGGCTCCATGGAGAGCGCCATGGCGATCATGATGCGCTGGCGCATGCCGCCGGAGAACTGGTGCGGGTAGTCGCCCACGCGCTGCTTGGCGGCGGGGATGCGCACCCGCTCCATCAGCTCGATGGCCTTCTCCCGCGCCTCCTTCTTGGAGGCGCCGCGGTGCACCCGGAACATCTCGCCGAGCTGGGCACCGACGGTCATCACCGGGTTCAGCGAGGAGAGCGCGTCCTGGAAGATCATCGCGATCTTCTGGCCGCGGATCAGCCGGCGCTCCTCCTCCTTCATCGCGAGCATGTCCTGCCCGCGGAAGAGGATCTGGCCCTGGCTGATCTTGCCGGGGGGCATGTCGAGGATGCCCATGATGGTCTGGGCGGTCACCGACTTGCCGGAGCCGGACTCGCCGAGCACCGCCAGGGTCTCACCGGCGGACACGGAGTAGTTGACGCCGTTCACGGCCTTCGCGACGCCGTCCCGGGTGTGGAACTCCACGTGGAGGTCCTTGACCTCCAGCAGCGGGGTGCCAACCTCAAGGCGGCCGCTCTTCTGGTTCTTCTCGATCACGGTGGTCATCGGGTCGTCACCTCTTCTCTCAGCGGAGCTTCGGGTCGAGGGCGTCGCGGACCGCGTCGCCGAGCATGATGAAGGCCAGCACGGTGACGCTCAGCGCGGCCGACGGGAAGAGCAGGACGTGCGGGGCCGCCAGGAAGCGGACCGACGCGTCGCTGATCATCAGGCCCCAGGAGATCTCCGGGGACTGCACGCCGATGCCGAGGTAGGACAGCGCCGCCTCGGCGCCGATGTAGACGCCCAGGCTGATCGCGGAGATCACGATGACCGGAGCGATGGCGTTCGGCACGATGTGCCGGAAGGTGATCCGGCTGCTGCTGGCGCCCAGCGCACGGGCCGCCATCACGTAGTCGTTGTGCTTGTTGGACAGCACCGAGGCCCGCATGATGCGGAAGATCTGCGGCCAGCCGAGGATCGCCATCACCAGCGAGACGGTGTAGGCGTTGCCCTTGCCGAGCATCGACATGATCAGCATGCCGCCGAGGAGCAGCGGGATGGAGAAGAAGATCTCGGTGAAGCGCGACAGGATGCTGTCGACGATGCCGCCCTTCCAGCCGGCCAGCAGGCCGAGGAGGGAACCGGCGACGGTGACCAGCAGCGTGGTCAGGACACCGACGATGATCGAGTTGCGCGCGCCCCACACCGTGCGGGTGTAGACGTCGCAGCCCTGCACGTCGTAGCCGAACCAGTGCTCCGCGCTCGGGCGCTTCAGGGAGTTGGCGAGGTCGCAGGCGCCGCCGTCGAACGGGCTGCCGTCGGTGAACCACCCGGGCACCGCGGAGATGACCAGGAGGAAGAACACCAGCACGGCGCCGATGATGAAGACCGGGTTGCGGCGCAGGTCGCCCAGCGCGTCCGACCAGAGACTGGCGACGCGCTCCGGCTTCTGGTTCTTCGCCGGGTCGGCCTTCGGGCTGTTGTCCTCGGGCTGGGCCTCGGGGCCCTTCGTGATCGTGTCACTCATAGCGGATCCTCGGGTCGAGCACGGCGTACAGCAGGTCCACGAGCAGGGTGGTGATGAGGTAGATCATCACCAGCAGGGTGACCATGCCGACGATCACCGTGCCCTGCTTCTGGTACACGGACTGGGCGAGCAGGCCGCCGATGCCGTGCATGTTGAAGATCTTCTCGGTGATGACCGCGCCACCCATCAGGCCGCCCAGGTCGGCACCGAGGAAGGTGACGATCGGGATCAGCGCGTTGCGCAGCGCGTGACGGCCGATCACCCGACGGCGCTTCAGGCCCTTGGCGACCGCGGTGCGGACGTAGTCCGCGCGCATGGTCTCCATCAGGCTGGTGCGGGTCAGACGGGCGACGTACGCCAGCGAGGTGGACGCCAGGACGAAGGCCGGCAGCAGGTAGGCCCGCAGTCCGTCCTCCTCGTTGAAGGAGACCGGGAAGAAGTCGATGCCGTAGTCGTTCTTCAGCTTCACGCCCAGCACCAGCTGGAGGATGAAGCCGGTGACGAAGACCGGGATCGAGATCACGAACAGCGTGCTGATGAGCACCAGCTGGTCGATGAACTTGCCCTTGCGCAGGGCCGCCATGACACCCGCCAGCACGCCCATGACCGCTTCCATGATGAAGGCGACCAGGGCGAGGTTGACGGTGTACGGGAACGCCTCACTGATCATGTCGGTCACAGCGCGACCGGTCAGGCTTTCACCGAGATCCCCCTGGAAGACCCCCGAGATGTAGTTCCAGTACTGGACCAGGAAGGGGTCGTTCAGGTGGTACTTCTGGCGGATCATCTCCGCCACGATCGGGTCGGCTCGCTTCTCGCCGGCCAGCGCCTGCACCGGGTCACCGGGCAGATAGTGGACCAACGCATAGATCAGCAGCGTCGCACCGAGCAGGACAGGGATCGCCTGTATCAGTCGGCGGATGACATAGCGGCCCATCAGACCTCCACACTTTCGGACAAGGAAGGGAGGCGGGAGGACTCGGACTGTGGTCCGGTCCTCCCGCCCCCGTTCGTCTGACTACCGGATCAGCCGGCGAGCTCGACGTCGGCCAGGTTCATGCGGCCCTGAGCGTCGGTGTCGAAGTTCTTGATCTTCTTGCTGTACGCCGCGGAGGACATGTAGGTGTACACCGGGATGTACGGCAGGTCCTGGACCAGGACGTCGTCGGCCTGCTGGTACAGCTTCATGGCCTCGTCGTCCGTCTTGGCCTGGTCGGCCTGGTCCAGCAGCGCCTCGAACTTGTCGTTGACGTAACCGCCGTAGTTCGAGCCGTTCTCGATCGCGACCTTGGAGAAGATCGGGCGCAGGTAGTCCTCGATCGACGGGTAGTCCATCGACCAGGCCATGCGGAAGGCACCCTGGTACTGCTTCGCGCCCAGCGCGTCCAGGATCTTGCCGAACTTCTCGAACGGCTTGAAGGTGACCTCGACGCCGAGGTTCTTCTTCAGCTGGTTGCCGACGGCCTCGACCCACTCCTTGTGGCCGCCGTCAGCGTTGTAGCCGAGCTCGATCGTGTTGTTCGGGACACCGCCGGCGGTGGTCCACAGCTCCTTGGCCTTGGCCGGGTCGTACTTCGCCGCGTCGCCCATGGCGCCCTTGCGGTAGCCCGGGATCAGCGGGTTGACGAAGTCGTCGGCCGGGACGCGGGTGCCCGAGAAGATGGTCTTGGTGATCGCCTCGCGGTCGATCGCCATCGAGATCGCCTTGCGGATCTCCGGCTTGCCGTAGGCGGCCGGGTTGCTGGCGATCGGGAAGCCGATGTAGCCGACGCCGGACTCCGGCTTGTAGATGTAGCGGTCGCCGAACTCGCTCTTGACGGTCGCCAGGGCCGAGATCGGGAGCTTGTCGGTGGCCTGGATGTTGTCGGCGCGCAGGTCGTTGTACGCGGTGTCCAGGTTGTCGTAGATCTTGAAGGTGACGCCCTGGAGCTTCGCCTTGCCGTCCGAGGCCGGGAAGTTCTCGTAGCGCTTGACCTTGATCTGCTTGTTGTGCTCCCAGCTGCCGTCCATCTCGAACGGGCCGTTGCCGATCGGCTTGTCGCCGAAGGCCTTCGGGTCGGCGTAGAACGCCTCCGGCAGCGGGTAGAACGGGTTGTACCCGAGCATGGTCTTGAACTGCGAGAACGGCGCCGACAGGGTGACGGTGAAGGTCTTGTCGTCGACGACCTTCAGGCCCTTGAGCTCGGTGGCGGTGGGCTTCTTGTCCTTGCCCGGGGCCAGCTCCTCGGAGCCCTCGATCTTCGCGAAGAAGGGGAGGCCCTCGGCGGCGTTGTCCTGGTTGGCGCCCCAGTTCCACGCCTTGACGAAGGACTTGGCGGTGACCTTCTCGCCGTTGTGGAAGGTGTAGCCGTCCTTCAGCTTGATCGTCCAGACCTTGCTGTCGGCGGTCTCGATCGACTCGGCCACGCGCAGGGTCGGGGCGTTGGTCTTGAAGTCGTAGTCGACCAGGCCGGCGAAGAGGGCGTTCTCGACCTCGGTGCCCTCCGACTCCGCGGTGTTCTGCGGAACCAGACCGTGCTGCGGCTCACCGAGCTGGACGGCGATGCTGCCACCGCCAGAAGAAGCCTTGTCTTCGCTCTTCGAGCTGGTGCTGCAAGCGGTAGCCGCGAGGGCGATAGCGGTCGCCGCGACGATCCACTTGGTCTGGGTTGCACCGCGCATGGGGGATGCCTCCTGAAATCGACTTTCCAACGAGGAGAGCACCGCGGGCGGCTGACGCCGCTTCCGTTGTGCCGTCCGCGCTCGTGGTTTCGGCGCGCACCCCTGCGCGTTAACCCTTGACCCGAGCCTGACTGCACCCACTATGTGTCACGCACGGACACGAAAGTGACCACTGCCGATCTCAATTAGGTCACATGAACGGTCGGTAAGTTTCGAAAATCGGACATATGAGGCATACCCAGACAGGCATTAAACGGACAGTCGTCATGAATGACGGACTGTCACGTTCGCTCAGCGGACACCCTGCCGTGGTAAGCGCTATTCCGTTTATACGCGCGTCGACAACTTGGAGTAGTTGAAAACGTTCGCCCCCCTCTCCATTGGAAAGGGGGGCGATCGATTCAGGCCAAAGGGCCCTCAGAAGGAAGAGATCACGCCTTCTTGGCCCGCGAGGCAGTGCGTCCGCGGTCCTTCTGGTCGAGGACGACCTTACGGATGCGAACCGTCTCCGGGGTCACCTCGATGCACTCGTCCTCGCGGCAGAACTCCAGCGACTGCTCCAGCGAGAGCTTGCGCGGCGGGACGATCGACTCGGCAACATCCGCGTTCGAGGAACGCATGTTGGTGAGCTTCTTCTCCTTGGTGATGTTGACGTCCATGTCGTCGGCGCGCGAGTTCTCGCCGACGATCATGCCCTCGTACACCTCGGTGCCCGGGTCGCAGAAGAGCACGCCGCGCTCCTGCAGGTTGGTCATCGCGAAGGCGGTGACCACACCGGCCCGGTCGGCGACCAGCGAGCCGTTGTTGCGGGTGGTCAGGTTGCCGAACCACGGCTCGTGACCCTCGTGGATCGAGTGCGCGATGCCCGTACCGCGGGTGTTGGTGAGGAACTCGGTCCGGAAGCCGATCAGGCCGCGGGACGGCACGACGAACTCCATCCGGACCCAGCCCGAGCCGTGGTTGGACATGTTGTCCATCCGGCCCTTGCGGACGCCCATGAGCTGCGTGACCGCGCCCATGTGCTCCTCGGGGACGTCCACCGTGAGGCGCTCGACCGGCTCGTGGGTCTTGCCGTTGACCTCCTTGGTGACCACCTGCGGCTTGCCGACGGTCAGCTCGAAGCCCTCGCGGCGCATGGTCTCGATCAGGATGGCCAGCGCCAGCTCACCACGGCCCTGCACCTCCCAGGCGTCCGGGCGCTCGGTGTCCAGCACGCGCAGCGAGACGTTACCGATCAGCTCGCGGTCCAGGCGGTCCTTCACCTGGCGGGCGGTGACCTTGCGGTCCTTGACCGCGGCCTTGGCGTCCGCGCCCTTGCCCGAGCCACCGCGGCCGACGAGCGGCGAGGTGTTGGTGCCGATGGTCATCGAGATGGCCGGCTCGTCCACCGTGATCAGCGGCAGCGCGATCGGGTTCTCGGTGTCGGCCAGGGTCTCGCCGATCATGATCTCCGGGATGCCGGCGACGGCGCAGATGTCACCCGGGCCGGCCACCTCGGCCGGCTTGCGGGTCAGCGCCTCGGTCATCAGCAGCTCGGAGATGCGGACGTTGGAGATGGTGCCGTCGCGCTTGATCCAGGCCACGGTCTGGCCCTTGCGCAGCTCGCCCTGCTCGACGCGGAGCAGCGCGATGCGGCCGAGGAAGTTGTCGGCGTCCAGGTTGGTGACGTGGGCCTGGAGCGGCGCGTCCTCGTCGAAGGTCGGGGCCGGGACGTGCTCCAGGATGGTGGAGAAGAACGGCTCCAGGCTGTCGCTGTCCGCGGGAACGGTGCCGTTCTCCGGCTTGGTCAGCGAGGCGACGCCGTCACGGGCGCAGGCGTAGACGATCGGGAACTCGATCTGGTCCTCGTCCGCGTCCAGGTCCAGGAACAGGTCGTAGGTCTCGTTGATGACCTCGTCGATCCGGGCGTCCGGGCGGTCCGTCTTGTTGATGCAGAGGATGACGGGCAGGCGCGCGGTGAGCGCCTTGCGGAGCACGAAGCGGGTCTGCGGAAGCGGGCCCTCGGAGGCGTCCACGAGGAGGACGACCGCGTCCACCATCGACAGACCGCGCTCGACCTCGCCACCGAAGTCGGCGTGACCGGGGGTGTCGATGATGTTGATGGTGATCGGGGCCCCGCCGTCCTTGGGGTGGTACTTGACGGCGGTGTTCTTCGCGAGAATGGTGATGCCCTTCTCGCGCTCCAGGTCGTTCGAGTCCATCATGCGGTCGTCGAGCTGCTGGTGGGCGGCGAACGCACCGGCCTGCTTGAGCATGGCGTCGACCAGGGTGGTCTTGCCGTGGTCGACGTGGGCGACGATGGCGACGTTACGGATGTCGTTGCGCGTGGGCATGCCTAGCGGATTCTCCCGGAATCGTGGGTTACGGCGCCCGGCCGCGAGACGCCGACCGGCGATCCCTGTTGATCGCCGCCGCCCGTTCCGCCTGCTACTACCGGTCCACCCGCCGGGCAGGACATGCCACGGCTTCCTCCTATCGTACGGGGAACCGCCCAGGTGGGCCGAAACGAGCAGGTCGGGCGGGATCAAGATCACAGCTGGATCACGTCCCGTTCACCCGGCGGACGCCTCCTGACCCCGGCCGGGCGGGCCTCCGCGGGCACCGGGGCGGCCCCGGTCAGCCGGTGAGCAGACCGACGTCCTGGAAGCGGGGCCAGCCGTAGCCCCAGGCGCCCGCGCCGGCGATGCCGGTCCGGACGGCGACCAGCTCCGGGCGCTGGAACAGCGGCACCGAGTGGCCGAGCTGCCAGATCCGGGTGTCCGCCTCCTGGAGGAGGGCGAGGTGGGCGGCCGGGTCGAGTTCGGCGGCGGCGCGGTCGAAGAGGCGGTCGATCTCCTCCGTCCCGGAGCGGCCGTAGTTGGCGCCGGTCTCCAGGGCGCCGTCCGGACCGGGGCGGGGCTTGGCGTAGACGGGGCGCTGGTCGACGGCGGGGGTGGGGCCGGCCGGCCAGGAGAAGAGGGCGAGGTCGTAACCGCCGGTGGCGAGGCCGGTCCGGACGAAGGTCTCGGCGGGCACCGCCTGCGGGCGGACGGCGATGCCCGCCCCGGCGAGGCCGGTCGCCAGCGCGTCGGCGGTGCGGCGGGCGGTCGCGGAGTCCGAGGGGATCAGCAGGGTGAGCGAGAGCTGCCGGCCGTCCTTGGTCCGGGTGCCACCGCCCTTGGGCCGCTTCCAGCCGGCCGCGTCCAGCAGTCTGCCCGCGTCCGCCGGGCCGAGGGCGTCCGCGTTGTCCCGGTAGCCGTCCTGGTCCCCGGCGAACAGGTGGCTGCCGAGCGGGGCGGGGGCGAGGCCGAGCGGGGTGAGGGCGGCGTCGGCGATCCGCCGTCGGTCGACGGCCCGGGCGAGGGCCTGCCGGACGGCCGGGTCGGTGAGCGGGGCGCGGGCGGCGTTGAGGGTGAGCTGGGTGAGCGAGGCCGCGGCGGCCCGGTGCACGGTGACGCCGGGCAGCGCCTCGGCCCGGCGCAACGCCTGGGTGGCGGCCTCGGCGCGGTCGGCCGAGGTGCCGGGCGCCGCCTGGGCCCGGTCGACGGCCGCGGTGATCGGTGCGATGTCCAGCCGGTCCTGGTCGAGCGCGTCGAGCCGGCGTTCGGGCGGGGTGGCGAGGAAGTCGATCCGGTCGGCCTTGGGCTCGTCCCCCCACCAGAGCGGGTTGGGGACCAGGGTGACCCGCCCGCCCGCCGGGTCGTACCCGTCCTGCCCGGAGAGCACGAACGGCCCGGCCGTCGGCTGCGGACCGCCGGCCAGCGGCCGGTTGAAGGCCACCGGGGAGGCGGTCACGGCGGCGGGGTACAGCGGTCCGAAGAGCGCCCGCCACTCGGCGCAGGGCTGCCGGAAGGTGACCTTGACCTCGGCGGGGTCCGCGCCCTGGGTGATCGAGTCGATCGCGTCGTAGCCGGCCGGGCGGGTGCCCGTGTAGGCGGGGTCGAGGCCGGAGAGGGCGGCCCGCTGGGCGGAGAAGTCGGCGGCCGAGAGCGGGGTGCCGTCGCTCCAGACGGCGTGCGGGTTGAGCCGGTAGGTGACGACCTGCGGCAGCCGCCCGGGCGGGGTGGACTCGGCGCCGAGCAGGTAGTCCGGGTCGGGGACGGCCCGGCCGTGCTCGTCCGGCCGGAACAGCGCGGGGTAGAGGGCGTGCGCGAGCAGCGCCGAGTCGGCGGTCGCCGCGGACTGGTAGACGTTCAGCGTGGCGGGGACGGCGTCCAGCGCCCAGCGCAGCGTGCCGCCGTCCCGGACCCCGGCCCGGTCGTACGGGCGGACGTCACCGGTGACGGCGGTGGGGGCGGCGGAGGACGGGACGGGCGCCGGGGTGCGGGCCGGGGCCGGGGCTCCGGAGCAGCCGGCCAGGGGCCCGGTGGCGAGCAGCAGCGCGGCGACGGCGGCTGCGGTGGGCTGGCGGACGCGCATGGCGGCCATCGAACGCCGCCGGGCCGCGGCCCGGCCCGCCGACACGGCGGGCCGGCGGGCGACTGCACCCGGACGGCCGACAGCCCGTCCGGGTCAGAGCGACAGCTCGAACCAGACGATCTTGCCCTTGGGCGTGCGCCTGCTGCCCCAGCGCTCGGCCAGCAGGCTGACGAGCTGGAGCCCGCGGCCGCCCTCGTCGGTCTCCTGGGCACGCCGCTGGCGCGGCTGGGCGTAGCCGTCGTCCCAGACCTCGCAGACCATGGAGCTGTCGCGCAGCAGCCGGAGCCGGATCTCGCCCCTGCCGTGCCGCAGCGCGTTGGTGACCAGCTCGCTGACCAGCAGCTCGGTGGTGTCCACCAGCTCGTCCAGGCCGCGCGCCAGCAGCCAGCTGCAGGCCTGCTCGCGGGCCTTGGCGACGGAGGTGGGCTCGGGCGGCAGGAACCACTGGCCGACGGCGTCCTCGGGGAAGGCGTGCACCTTGGCCATCAGCAGGGCGATGTCGTCCTCGCCGTGGTGCGGGTTGAGCTCGCCGAGGACGTGGTCGCAGAGGTCCTCCAGGCCCTTGCCGCCGGCCGACAGCGCGGTGCGGAAGGCGCGCAGGCCCTCGTCGAGCTGGTGTTTGCGGCTCTCCACCAGGCCGTCGGTGTAGAGGCCGAGCACGGCGCCGTCCGGCAGGGTCAGCTCGACCTCCTCGAACGGCTCGCCGCCCACGCCGAGCGGCAGGCCGGGCGGCACGTCGAGCATCCGGGCGGGTTCGCCGGGGCTGAGCAGGACGGGCGGCAGGTGGCCGGCGTTGGCGAAGGTGCAGCGGCGGGTGACGGCGTCGTACACCGCGTAGACGCAGGTCGCGAGGTAGACCTCGCGGGCCTCCTCGTCGGCGGTCGAGGTGAGCCGCCCGTACGGGGCGGGCGGCGCCGCGGGCGCGGTGTCGTCGCCGAGGCCGCGGGCGATCTCGTCGAGGGCGGTCAGCACCTCGGCGGGGTCGAGGTCGAGCATGGCCAGGGTGCGGACGGCGGTGCGCAGCTGGCCCATGGCGACGGCGGCGCGCAGGCCGCGGCCCATCACGTCGCCGATGACCAGGGCGGTGCGGTTGCCGGGCAGCGGGATGACGTCGAACCAGTCGCCGCCGACCTCGGTGTTGTTGTTGCTGGGCAGGTAGCGGCAGGCGATCTCCAGTCCGCTGGCGGCCGGGTTGCCCGGGGGCAGCAGGCTGCGCTGGAGGATCAGGGCGCGCTCGTGCTCGCGGCGGTAGAGCCGGGCGTTGTCGATGCAGACGGCGGCCCGGGCGACCAGCTCCTCGGCGATGGCGACGTCGCGGGCGTCGAAGGGCTCGCTGCCGATCGCCCGGGAGAGCTGGACCAGACCGAGCACCTGGTCGCGGGCGACCAGCGGGACGATCAGCGTGGAGCGCAACAGCGGGTCGGGCCCGGGCTCGGGGACGACGCTGCGGCCGGTGCGCAGCGCCCGCGCGTGCGGGGAGCGGCGCGGGTAGCAGAGGGTGCCGCCGGCCTCGGCGATCGGCAGGCCGGTGACCGACCCGAGCACCGAGGAGGCTCCGCCGACCACGCTGGAGACGGCGACCCGGCGCAGTTCGCCGCTGCCGTCGGTGAGCACGCCGTCGCCGTAGCGGCCGGCGCTGGGGACGGTCTCGCCGGAGAGCAGCGCGGTGTAGAGGTCGACCGTGGCGAGGTCGCAGAACGGCGGGACGACGACGTCCAGCAGCTCCTTGGCGGTGGTCTCCAGGTCGAGCGTGGAGCCGATGTGGGCGCTGGCCTCGTTGAGCAGCGCCAGGTTGCGGCGCACGCCGTCGGCCTCGCGCTCGGCCACGTGCCGGCTGGTGACGTCCGAGACCTGCCCGGCCACGCCCATCGGCCGGCCGGCCGAGCCGTCGAGCCGGTAGAGCGAGACGGCCCAGAGCCGGTTGCCCTCGCGGGTCGGGACGGCCGAGTGGAAGCGCAGGTCGAAGACGGGCTGGCCGGTGGCGAGCACCTTGCGCAGCGCGGCGGTCAGCCGGTCGGCCTCGGAGCTGGGGAAGAGGTCGTGCGCGGTGAGGCCTTCGAGGTCGGTGGGAGCGAGGCCCATCCCGGAGGCGAAGGCGTCGTTGACGCGCTGGAGCCGGAGCCGGTCGTCGAAGAGGATGAAGCCGGTGGGCGTCTGGCCGAAGACGGCCTCGGAGGCCGCGAGGTCGGTCTCGATCCGGCGCAGCCGGCCGAGGTCGACGGCGAGACAGGTGGCGCCCGCGGTGGGCAGCGCGGTGTCGGGCATCAGGTAGAGCTCGGCGAGGCCCTCGCCGCCGGTGGCGTCACGGTAGGGCGCGGTGCCGACCCACTCCTCGCCGGCCAGGGTGCGTTCCAGCCGGGCGCGGCCGCGCTGCCAGAGCTCGCGCGGCACGAAGGTGGTGATCGGGTCCGAGCCGACCGCCTCGACGGCGGGCAGGCCGAAGAACTCCGCGGCGCGGTCGCTCCACTGGCTGATCCGGCCGTCCGGGCCGATCGCGAAGGTGGCGACCCGGATGTAGTCGTAGATCGAGCCCGGGTCCCCGGCGCCCCACTGGCCGGTGCCGGCCGCCGGGCGGGCGGCCTGGCCCTGCCCGGGGGGTGCGGCCTGGGAAGCCGCCGGGGCGGGCAGGTGTGGGGAACCGGCCTGCCCGGGCACAGCGGCATGACCGCTGCTGCTCGGCGCACTACGCGCCGGGGTGCTGTTCAACGGACCGACCCCTCCAAACCCGCGACCGTCCGGATGCCGAGAAGACCGAGTATTCATCATCGAGGGGTACGTTCACACGCCCTCAACATCACAACATCAGATCGGGCGAAGGTTTTTGTCCTACCGCCCGCGCAACCACAATGCCACGCTCGCGCCCCCTTCCGGAGCGCGCGCTCCCCCCGGCCTCCCGTTGGCATATGCGGCTCCGTTCTACTCGCGTCCTGCTCGGCCCCGGTACCCGCCCGGCTGCGCCCGGCGGAGGACGTCCGCCCGCGCGCACCTCTTGACGGTTGGCTCGCCGCGTTCGCTCACGGCTCGTCGGGCTCATTACCCGGCAGTGGCTGCTCGAACCAGACGACCTTGCCCATGCCCTCCGCCCGGGCGCCCCAGCGGAGCGCGAGCCGGCGGACGAGTTCCAGGCCCCGGCCGCCCTCGTCGGCCTCGGCCGCGTGGCGTTCGCGGGGCGGGTCGGGCAGCGGGTCCGAGATCTCGACCAGCAGCGTCTCGCCCAGCGTCAACCGTACGCCGATGGGTGCGCTCGCATAGCGGACCGAGTTGGTGACCAGCTCGCTGACCAGCAGCTCCGCGGTGTCCGTCAGCGCCTCGACGCCCCACTCGGCGAGCGTGGCGCGGACCAGCCGGCGGGCCCGGGAAACGGCTGTCGGCTCCGCGGGCAGCGTCCAGCCGGCCGTCGGGGTGCCGGCCTGGCCGTGGCCGAGCCTGGCCAGCAGCAGCGCGACGTCGTCCGGCTCGCGGCCCTGCTCCATGGTGTCCAGCACCGCCTCGCAGGCGGCCTGGATCGAGGCGTGGGGCTGCTGGAGGACGGTGACCAGCCGGCCGAGGCCGACGTCGAGGTCCTTGTCCCGGGACTCCACCAGGCCGTCCGTGCAGAGGGCGAGCAGGCTGCCCTCGGGGATCTTCAGTTCGACCGCCTCGAACGGGACGCCGCCGACGCCGAGCGGGGCACCGGAGGGCAGGTCGAGGATCCGTCCGGCGCCACCGGGCAGCGGGCCGCCGTTGCGGGTCGGCTCCTCGGCCCCCTCGCCCGGCACGATCAGCACGGGTGGGATGTGGCCGGCCTTGGCGACCGTCAGCCGGGCGGTGGCCGGGTCGAACACCGCGTAGACGCAGGTCGCCAGCAGGGCCTCGTCCGGCCCCTGGGCGAGGTCGTCGGCCAGCTCGTGGACGTGCCGCAGCAGCACGTCCGGCGGAAGGTCCAGGGCGGCCAGGACGCGCACGGCGGTCCGCAGCCGGCCCATCGTGGCGGCGGCCCGCAGGCCGTGCCCCATCACGTCGCCGACCACCAGTGCGGTGCGGTCCCCGGGCAGCGGGATGACGTCGAACCAGTCGCCGCCGACCTCGGTGCCGCTGCTGCCGGGCACGTACCGGTAGGCGACCTCCACGCCGGTCGGCTGTGGGACCTGCTGCGGGAGCAGGGTGCGCTGCAGGGTCAGTGCGGCGGTCCGCTCGCGGGCGTAGAGCCGGGCGTTGTCCAGCGAGCTGCCGGCCCGGTCGGCCAGCTCGACGGTGAAGGCGAGGTCGTCGCGGTCGAAGCCCTCGCGGTAGCCGGCCCGGCTGACCAGCAGCAGGCCGATCACGATGCCGCGGGCGCGCAGCGGCACCACCAGCATCGAGTGGACGCCCAGGTCGTGGGCGGCCTGCATCTTGGGGTCGCCCGGGTAGGTGACGTCGTCCAGCTGGTCGGCGCCGGAGAGCAGCTCCGGGACGCCCGTGCGCAGCACCCGGCCGCAGGCGGAGTCCTCGGCGAAGGTGATCCTGGCGCCGCGGCGCAGCATCACTTCGACCTCGGGGCCGTCCTGGACGGAGGCGGTGCCCAGCTGGAGCAGCGAGGTGCGCCGGTCGTGGCCGTGCCGGGGCAGGTCGTCCCCGTGCGCGACGGCCTGGAGCAGGATCACCGCGGAGTGGTCGGTGAGCCGGGGGACGACGGCACCGGCCAGCTCCTGGGCGATCCGGGAGGCGTCCAGGAGGTCGCCGACCCGGGAGCCGAACTCGTTCAGCAGCGAGAGCCTGCGCCGGGCGTGCTCGACCTTGGCCACCGCCCGGTAGCGCTCGGTCACGTCCATCACGGTGCCCGAGATCCCGAGCACCCGGCCGGCCCGGTCGGTCATCCGGCTGTAGGAGATCGAGCGGTAGCCGGAACGGGCGGTGACCGGCGAGGCGAGGGTGACGTCGATGACCGGCTCGCCGGTGGCCAGCACCTGGCGCTGGATCGCAGTGATCTCGTCGGCGGCACGCTCGGGCAGGGTCTCGCCGGTGGTGAGCCCCACGTGGTCCTCGGTGGCCATGCCGTTCATCTCGGCCAGGGTCTGGTTCACCGCGGTGTAGCGCAGGTCGGTGTCGAGGATGGCGATGCCCAGGGGGGACTGCTCGAACAGCGCGTCGCGGACGGCGAGGTCCCGCTCGACGGCCCGGACGGCGCCCGCCTCGGCCAGGTTGACCTGGAGGAACGGGGTGCCGTCGCCGTCCACCAGCAGGGAGATCCGGGCGTCGAGGGCGACGGGTGCGCCGTCGCGGTCGCGCAGTTCGGCGGGGCCGGCCCAGCGGCCGTGCCGCAGGGTGTCCTGGATCGCCGCGCGGATCCGGCCGACCTGCTCCTCGTCCGGGATCAGCTCGTCGATCCGGCGGCCGACCAGCAGCTCGCTCGGCCAGCCGAGCAGTTCCTCGGCGGCCGGGCTCCAGAGGACCACCCGGCCCGCGGTGTCGAGGATCGCGATGGCGACCCTGACCACGTCGAGCAGGTTGCCCTCGTTGTGGTCGCCCGGGCCGCCCGGCTCCGGGCCGGGGCCGCCGGGGAAGGGCCGGCCGGGGCGGCTGCGGATGCCCGCCGGCGGGGCTGCGTCGACGACCACCAGGGGCGGCGCGGCCTGGTCCGGCGGCGGGGCGTCGGGGGCGGGGGCCTCCCCGCGGCG